>JAGHIZ010000007.1 GCA_017886875.1 Butyricicoccus sp.
ATTTATCACTTCCAAGTTTTGATATTGCTGCTATATTGGGAAATTTACTTGATAATTCAAAAGAGGCAGCAATTAAAACAAATAATGCATGGATTGAATGCAAAATAAGGTTTGATAGAGGTAGATTGTTTATTGAAATTTCAAATTCTTATAATGGAAAGCTATGTAAACAGAAAGAAGAGTTTTTATCAATTAAGACTGATAGAGAAAATCATGGTTATGGAATAAAAAGTATAGAAAATACAATAAAACGGTATAACGGTAAAATTCAATTTTGGAATAATGAGAACAAATTTACAGCAAGAGTTATAATTTATGTATAAATAAAACAAATCATAAAATCTAGTTACCATTCGTTACATTTAAACTGCTATTCGTTACATCACACGAATATTAACAAAAATATATGCTATCATTAATTCATTATAAGATGAGGGGGTGAGATTATGAATTATAAATATTTAATTATAGGGATAATATATTTATCCATAATACTATATCAATATAGAAGATATAAAGATAAAGCTTTGATATCTAATTTTTCACTTGCAGGTGTGGCTATCCTCTTACATTTTGAGCAGGTTGGTATAAATATTAGACCTATTTGTTTTATTTTGCTTACTATAGCTAGTTTTTATTCTCTAAAATATATAAATAGAGGAAAACTATATTTAATAAATTTCTGGATTGTTTTTTCAGTAGAATTGTCATTTATAAAAGATATTAATCCACAACTTCTCTCTTTTATATGTTATATAACTTGTTTATTGCAGATTTGTTATTTATTTACTATAAAAAAGAAAGTAAAAGATAATAAATAAAATAAATTTAAACATTGGAGGTTATTGTAATATGAATAATATTTTTATGCCAAATGGTCTTACATATAATAATGTTGGTGCAACACGATACAAAGCTATTTCTTCATTAGACTTGTCAAGTAAAAAAACAAATGTTGATACCTTTGAAACTTCTAGGACTTTTGAACAATATATGTCTAGTGCAATTGAGGGTAAAAACACAAAAAACAGCAACGGAAGATTGACAGACGAAGAAATAAAGGAACTATCAGGCAAATTTAATCCAGAAGATATGACACAAGAGCAGTATGATGAGTTTATAGATTATCTTCTAGATAAAGGAATCATTAGTGATAAAGAGGCATCATATGGCTTAGGTCAAAATCGAGTTGTATTGAAAGACCTTGGCATCAAGGCATATTATAGGGAGCTTAAAGAAGGGTCTAACGATTTTATTGATAGTTTGTCAGAAGCAGATGGTAATGCTATGAAATTTATATCAGAAATGCTTCAATGGGAAGGAAATGATGAAAGAAATTATGCTTTTGAAAAGATTTTGTCTATTTTAAAAAGAATACAGGAATGTAAATAATATTATTCTCTTATTAAAGGTGAATTGCTTAATATCATATGATATAAAAATCAAATAAATCATTTAATCTAACATATAAAAATATCAAGTTCTACCATAAATGAGAGAATATATAATATGAACACTAATAAAAACATAAAACGATTTATCACATATATTATTCCATTTATCTTGATTATTGTTGTTATAATAGGGTGTTTAGCTTATAAAGAAAAACATTCATTTTCAAAAGAAAAGTGGATAAATACACCTGAAGAACGTGCTTTATTCGTAGATGATTTACTTACAAAATATAAATTAATTGGTATGAGTGAGCACGAAATCTTAAATCTACTTGGTGAAAATGATAATGAAATGGGAACGTTTGCAGAAGATTACAGATATGTTTATTGTCTTGGATTAGAAGGTCAACTTTTTAAAATAGATAATCAATGGCTTGTATTGGATTTCGCTAATGGCTATGTTGTTCAATATTCAATTATGATGGATTAAACTATAAAATTTAGGAAATTACAGAAAATAGGTGAGTCCAATTATGATAAGAAAATTAAAATATTTCCTTATAATAGGGGTAGTATTGTGCCTTGTTAGTGTATCTCTTTTGTTAACATTGAAGAATCGTGACCAAATTGCAATCTCTGAAATAGCAGATTTGGAAAGTTATATAAATGAGTACGATATAGTTATTCCAAACAAACAAGATATATATACTTTTAAGCAAGATGATTATACAGTCATTTTAGTTGATACTCGTAATCCTAGTAATGCTTTATATACTCATTCTGATATTTCTGCCAAGATAAATAAAGAAGGTATTTTGTTTATTGATATCGAGGATAGAACTGCTATTTCAGAGTCAGATATATCAGGAAGCTATGGTGTAATTATTCAATGCGATTATGAAATTACTGATATTTGTGTACAAAATGAGAAATTAAAATCAAATCTTTAATTTACAAATTTTAAACAGCATTAGTATGTTTAGCACTGTGTATTACATCACTCAATGTAAATACAACTTGTATGCTATTTATGCATCAACCCAAACTTCCAGTCAATGCAAAGAAACTCAGAAAATTTTAAATTAATTAATTTATTTTAGTATTGCTTTTTCATAAAAATTAACAAAAAAATAAAATATATATCGAGAGGAAAACAAGAAAAATGGATTTATCTGTAATAGGCTCTTTTAGTCAAGAAAATTGGTTTTATAACACCAAAATAAATACAAAAGAAAACATATATGAAAAATTTAATAGCTCAAATTACAAGGAAAAAGAAAATAATCCTAAATTTGATGGACTTACCGAAGAACAAAATGAACAAGTATATAGAGAATGGGAAGAATTTAATAATAAAGATTTAAACAGTAAGTATACAAGTTCTCAAAAATGGGATATTTTCCTTTCTAAGTTAGAGAAAAATGGGTTAATAACAAGTGAAGAAAGATTATTAGCTTCAGGAAATATTGTAGCTTTACCTGAACCAGATAAAAATGGTCAAGTTGAAGTTTTTAGAGAGGCTATCCCAAATGAAGAAGAGCAATTAAATATATTGGAACAAGACCCTATAAAGTGGCTTGATTATTTTATTTTCTATCAATCAAAAATAAGTCAAATTTCTAAAATTGATGGATACACCACTAAAGGAATAGATGAACAAATTACTGCTTGTAAAAAAGTACAGAATATTATCAATCATCTTGGAAAATAATTAAGTAACAAGCTGACAATAGTAAAATTACCTGCTATGATGAAATGACAGCACTGCTGCTAAGTTGCTGTATAGTGACGCAGAAGGAGAATTCGTTACCATATATGGTTCCATTATTGTCTCTCCATATATGTACATATTGATGATGGTAATATAGATGAGGGTGAAGATAAAATTTGGTTTAGAGTTAGATGTACTTCAGATGATTTACCAATGACAGAAACAAAGCGGGAAATAAGCTGGCAACGGATTATGCTATTATTGATGGTGGGTGTCTGATTGATGAGTTCAGTAAAGAAACGTTAGAAAATGCATGTAGTAGCGGTGTACAGGTTACAGTTGAGCCGAAATATTTACAAAATGCAAAAATACTCATTGCATCTCGTTATCCGAATGTTAGATGTGAAGTTCTTTCCAATCAAAGCTTGCGTTTGCATGAGAAAATTAATCCAGCGAATCTTAACCAATTCCTAGTAAAAAACAAAGTGCGTGTATGTGGTTTGGGTACGAATGATGAAGATATTGAGAAGTTTTTTGTAGAAAAACTCTTAGAAGGGCAAGCAGTATGAAAAATTTAATTTGTGGACATATTTATCAGCTAAAAAAAGATAATTTCTTTTTTGGCTGTCTTGCTATCGGTCTTATCTTCCTAATTGTATCAATCCGATTTTCTTCTCTGGGATTTGAATCAGGTGGCGTAGACAGTCTGATTGGTACATTTTTGAGCGGTGATATCGTTCTTTATGCCTTCATGTTGTTAACAGCGAATATGGTTGCAGAAGCTTATCGTTCTGGTGTGATTAAGAATATTATAGGGCGTGGTATCTCGAAGAAACAATATTATCTCTCAATTGTTTTTACGATATCAGCTGCATATTTATTGGTAATGCTACTAAGCAGCATAATTATGGGAGTTATTGCAGCCAGCAAATTTGGCATGGACACAAATTTTTATCCTAGTTACTATTCTTTTTCAATAATAGCACGCATTCTCTTTGTGATGGCACACATCAGCTTTGCAGTTACAATGACAATACTCATCATAATAAAGCCCTCCTGTGATTTTTTCATTCTATCATAGGAGGGCGGTTTTTTCTATTGTCGTGTTCATAATCTACATCAGAGGTAATTTTTATACAATTACAACTCATTAGCATTAAAAGTATTATATCCTTCGTAATAATAGCTATTGTCAATGCCTTTTATATAAATTTCTCGGCTATGAATATCGTCAGTTAATGCCTTTTTTAATATATATTTTATCTCAATATCTAGAATTGGACTGCGTTCCATTGCAAGGAGATAATCTTCTTTGTCAACTTTACTCCAATCAATGACTTTACCAATTTCCTTTTTCAATATACAGTCAAGCCAAATACGAGTACTTCGACCATTGCCCTCCCTAAATGGGTGAGCTATATTCATTTCAACATATTTTTCAATTATTTCATCAAAATTAGATTGTGGCATTCTATCAATATTTCTCAGAGAAACTTCCAAATACATTAAAGGTGCAAAACGAAAATTACCCTTTGCAAGATTTACAGTTCTCACTTCACCAGCAAAATAATAAATATCATCAAAAAGATATTTATGTATTAGTTTAAGCGATGAAAATTTGCCACATTCCAGTTTATCAAGTGTACCATTTTCAAAAAGTTCGATTGCTTTTTTTTTGCTGATACGTTCTTCTTCACGAGCAAGTTCAGCAGCGTTTTTAATACCTAATTTATTTTCTAAAATCATAAATTTTACACCTTTAAATTTTAATATAACAATATTATACTATATGTTTTTTTGTATTTATAGACTAAATAAAAGAAATTTGCCAATAAATTTCATACGAAGTCTGTTATTTGTTTAAATTTTAGGTATTATAGAAACTATATTTGCATTTTTAGAAAATAGAGTATTCTTTTTCATAGTATTTATATCTAAACTACTCCACCCAGATTGATGACGATAAATAATAGTTGTGTCATCAAGCCAATTTAAATTCCAATGCTCAATTTCAGTATTTTTCGTTCCGTCTTCAAGTAAACTATACTCTCCAGTTTTTAGATTATATAAGTATAAGTCTGAACATTCAAGCTCATTATTGTTTTCTGGATATTTAAAAGCCTCAATTAAAATATTCTCATTATTAGGACTAATAGATATAGCACCGATTGTTCTATCATCAAATGTCAATAATTCTTTAATATTTGAACCATCACTATCACAAATATATAAAGCGTTTTTATATTTTTTATCTCTCCATGATGTTAGATAATCAGTTTCTAATCCCCTTGCAAATAATATTTTATTTTGTCCCGTAATTGATTTAACTCCATTAAAATACACAAATTGATTATCTATGCTATTAGCATTTGTTAAAAATTTCATTTCATTTGTTTTAATATCAAATGAAAACATATGCCAGCCGTTACTGTTTTTTTCATGAGAACAAAATACCCCGATAATTGTATAATCATTTAACCAGCTTATACGATTAAATTCACCATTACTTTCAAAAGTCAACTGTTTAGATATATTATTTTCCAAATCATATACAAAAAGTTCTCTATCTTGTTTTTCTATCCATTTGTTAAATGCTACATATCGATCAGATGGCGATAATACAGCTTCTGGATAAGAACCATCTTCACCAAAATCAAAAACAGTATCAGTTACATTGCCTGTTTTAGTGTCAATAAGTGCAAATGAACATTTTTGATTGATGGCTTCCATATTTTCTGCAACAATTCCATAAATCATCTGTTGATTTGTAGTATTTATAAATACTTTCCCAGTATCCCATGAAACCTCAAAATTAAAACTTTGAGCTATATCACGCAATTTATAAAAATTGTTTCCGTTTATTAAATAGCCATCATAATTTACAATATCTCCGTCCTTGTAAATAGAAGATATTGATTTCGTTGCAAACTGGACAGTATTTGATATTTTATCAAGTTCACCACCAACTACATTATAACTGGTATTAGCATTCAGATAAATAATATTGTTATTCCATGTAACATTAAACTGTTTTTCAGTACCATTGAGTATATATGCTATATCTCTTAATTTAACATAATTATTTCCATCAATTTGATATGCTGCAATATCAACCTGTACATTATTTACATAAAATTTGTAGTTTGAAGGTGTTGCATTTTTACTTTCATTTAGATTTATTGTTTCTAATTGTGAATTATCTAATCTATTATATGAGTAAACATTTTGGCTTTCAATAGCAAAAGCTGATGTAAAAAATAAACTTAGAGAAATAACTGAAGATAATATTTTTTGTTTGTTCATAAAACATACCCCTATCCTTAATTTTGTAAATAATACATATTTATAAGAAAATAATAGCATAAAATTTATTATTTAGCAATACTTAGTATTGTTCTATGCAAAATAATGTGTTACTATAAATATAAATAAATATATTTTGGTGATTTTATGAAAAAAGAAAAATCTAAAGAAAAAGGTCATTCGTTTGAAGATTATTTTAAACGTGCAGTAAATCCATTTCTTGTGCTTTTATTGCTTTCTGAACGACCTATGTATGTCTATGAAATGGCAAATGAATTAGAAAAACGAAGTGAAGGTAAATATTGTCTTTCGTTGTTGTATCCAGTTATTTATCGCCTAGTATCACAAGGATTTGTTATTGAAGGTGAAAAATTAATCTCAGATGATAATAGAGTTCGTCAATATTATGAAATAACTACAACTGGATTAGAATATTTGGAAGAAATTCAGTCTGTTTATGATGAAATGACACAAACAATACAAATAATTCGTAAGATAAGTGGGGGAAGTAAACAATGACACCATATATAAAACAATAGAAGAAGTATTAGCTGAAGAATAAAATTATCTTGGTATAATGCATTAAAGGAAGGGATTTTGATGAATAATTTATCTAAAAAATATGGTTTGTCTTCTAATTCTATAAAAATGATTGCAGCAATAGCAATGTTAATAGATCATTTTTCCAAAGTTTTTAAGCCGTTTTCTGCACCTGAATATATTCCATATGGTTTTTACTTTAATCGAACATTAGAGCTAATTGGAAGAATTGCTTTTCCTATTTTTGCATATTTTGTTGCAGTTGGTTGTTTAAAAACACATAATATAAAAAAATATATATTTAGATTATTCATTATTACCATAATTTCAGAATTTTGTTATGATTTCGCATTCTCACTAAGAAATTATTTAAGATATAATGGAACAATTTCTTCTACAGGATTTTCAGATAAAATTTATTTCTTTGAAAGTGGAATACAAAATGTGTGTTTAGGCTTTTTGCTTTCCGTTATAGCAATTTATTGTTTACAAAAATATAAAGCTAATTCTAATAAAAATAGAAAAATTTTATTATTTATACAATGGATTTTTCTTTACATAATAGCAGCATTAAATCAATGTGATTATTGGCAAACAATTGTTCCTTTTATTTTAATTTTATATGTTGTATCAACAAATAAATCTCGTTTGGTTGTTGTAGGAATATGGTGTGCAATTGAATATTTATTTGTACCTCAATTTAATAGTATTCCAATAATGAATTCGCCGATAGAGAGCATTTTTTATACAATTGCATCAGCAATAAGTATAATTATTCTATCTTTATATACTGGTGAAAAAGGCAATAAAACAATAAAAAAATACTTTTTCTATTGTTTTTATCCAGTTCATTTATTTTTATTAGGAATAATTCGTGAATTAATTATAGTTTTTTCTTAAATTAATATTATATTTTGAATTTTTATGAAAATTATGATGTATGATGGAAATTTAATCTTGTATTTGATAAGAACAGGCATTCATAGTGGTCTTTTCTAAGTGAAAATAAATATTTATCTCAATCTAGAATGAATTGCCCCAAAAAATTGGACAAAATGCAGCTTCAAAAAAACTACAGGTTACTGTAGTTTTTTTGTTTATGTGGTATTAATATATATGCTATAAGGCTCATTTTTAATTTTATCTTTAGATTTTTAATAGCAAGTTTTGAGGATTCAAAATTTTATCAATTATATTTTAAGTCTTTTTAGTATAAAAGCTGTAGTTATTATAGTTTTTCAGCTAGTGATTTGGAGTTATATATAAAACATTGTGTGACATATTCACACAGTATATGCAAAATAGAGGCTGGGGGCTTATTGCTCAAGTATTCTAACGAATATAGTATCAACAAGTTATTCCTGTATGTCCCACGATTCTATCAATTTCTTTTAGTCATTTAAACTCTTTTTTATATTGAGCTGGTCTGTTACTGAGTTTTTACCTGTATTTTATGGCTCAATATGGTTTATCGCCATATTGCAAATGGACTAATTTGATAAAATCTATTACTTGCTTTTGTGAGTTCTCCAAAGACATAAAATTCAAAATCTTTAGCTTTTTTTATTTTATAAGTTAAATGTCGTATATCTTTTTTTATTTTCTTATTAGACATATGCATTATAATACCATATTTTAAATTGTTACTAAGATTAATTTTATAATAATCATCTAAGTCAATACACTCTGAACAGTATTTACTAATAAAATTAGTATTACCTGACTCCATTATAAGAACAGAATCATTATTAATATTGATATGCTGTATATTATTTTCACAAGTTTCATGTGTAGGAAATAAAGAAACTCCAGTTTGGCTATCATAAATATCGCTTAGAAAAAATGTTCCATTTCCAACAAAATAAAAACTTTCGTTTTCATTTGTTGCTTGAACATTTTCAATAATATCTTGTATAGATGTTATATCGGTTTTGAAAAAATTAATCAATAATTGAGCTTTACGTGCAGTAGAAGTAGCGAATTTTAAATTCTCTGATGATATGCTATTTTGTTTATTATTAGCATTAGCACCTAATATATTAAATATTTTGGCATTAATAGATTCATCAATGCTTTCTTCGTTTGAAGTTATTACGTTTCTTTCTATAATGTCCCCAAAAACTTGAGGATATAAATTATCAATAGAGTCAATGTCTAAATATACAAATGAATAATACTCTTTCATAATAGTAAAACTCTCCCTATTAATAGAATATATAAAATAAGAAATTTTATTTTTAATAACTTGTTTGTTTATTTACAAGTTCTAAGTATTTTTTGTAACACTTATCTGTTTTAAATCCAATAGTTAAAATTTTATAAGAATATTGCTTACCAAATATTGATAAAAAATATCAAAAACAGGCATCTAAAAATTCATCAGATATAATAGTACTTTTACTTTTTTGTTTATAATCACTGATTTTATAGCTTCTTAATAATACATGAAGTCAATATAACGGCTATCAAATGTATCTAATTCTTTTCTTATAGCTTTTTCTAGTTTAATACATTCTTTTTTATCTATGAGATTGTTACGAATTGTTTCTTGATGAATGATATAATTATCCTTTATTTAACCTTTTTATTTATGATACTATCAGTGCTTGTTTTAGTCAATAACATAAAAAAACATGCATATAATAATTTGTTGTTTTTTAAATTTTCTTTGAAAGGAATGATTTTTTAGTGAAAAAGCATAATAGGTTTATATCTGGATTTTTGAGTTTTATTATGAGTAGTAGTGCAATGATTTCGTATCAACCAATGATTGCTTATGCATCAAGTGATGGTAAGTCAAATACAATGTTGTTATCAGAACGCATAACTGGACAATTGAATTTGAGAATAAATTTTGATTTGCCACAAACAAAAGCCGAGGTTTTTTCTCGCAATATAAATATTCGCATATCAAACAATGACGGCAGATATAGCATCATTGATCTATCAAATTCAAGTGTATCAGGCAATTTAATTATGGAAGAACAAGTGCTTGTAGATTCTTCCGTTGTTGGTGCATTATTAGATAATGAATCGAACATGCAATTAGGTTTATTTGATATCAATATTTCTGATTTGCAAATTGGTGAATACGAAATTCAAGTATCAGGTGATGGTTATACAACTCTCACACAATCAATAAATATTGATGATTATTCAAAAGCTGTGGTTATCAATAATTCTGATGGCGGATTTGCTTTAGGTGATTTTAATTCAGATGGTGTTGTAAATATTGATGACCAATCTGCAATTCATGCTGTTCTGGGTAGTGAAAACCTAGAATATATAGAAAAGTTTGATTTAAGTGGTGATGGAAAGATTGATATTACAGATCTATCTTATGTAAACAAAAATCTTAATGTTGTAGGTGTGCCAGTTGTTAAAGATACTACATATATCGCTAAGGTTTCTATAAATACTGATGATATCCAAGTTGTAGATGGTCAAAATATTACCGATATCTTTGATTCTACCAATAAAACTGTAGTAAACATAAAACCTTTTGATGAAAGCAGTAATGAAATTGCAATTCCTGTTACACTATCAGATTCAGATGAAGGTATTGAACTTAGTGAAGTGAAGATCACAAGCCCTGCAACTGATGGTGCAATTAAGGAAGGTATTGCTATAGTAGAGCTTGCTGATGGAACTATTCAAGAAATTCCATTTTCTCAAGCTACAACTGATGCAAGAATGGCAAGAGCCTCTTTTGATAATGTAATTACAATAAACCTAGGTCAGAAAGTGGCAGTTAAAAAAGTTACTATTAAAGTAACTAAGGTCGAAGGTGATGTAGGGTATGCATCTGTATCGCAGGTTGAATTTTTAAAAGAAGTAAATATAAATACTGAAGATACATCGAAGGTAAAAAATCTATCAGTGTCAGCAGGTAATGAAGAAGTAAAACTTGCTTGGTCTGCTGTTAATAATGTTACTGGTTATACTGTTTATTATGGTATAAACCAAAACAATATGAATAGTAAATTAAGTATTTCAACGAATAATGCTACAATTTCTGGATTGAAAAATAATCAAACTTATTATTTTAAGGTTATCGCTACAAATGGTGATTGGACTGGTACAGAGTCTGCAGTGATTTCTGCAAAGCCTATACCTAATACAGTGCCAGGCAAACCATCTAATATATTAATAACACCTGCTGATAGCTCATTGCGTATAGGTTGGTCTAGTACAAAAGATGCTATTAAGTATCAAGTGTATTATCGTGAAAAAGGTGAAAAAGAATTTTCAAAGTTTGGTGGTGAAATTTCATCTACTAACACAGTGATTACAGGTCTCAGAAATGATGTAACTTATGAAATAGCAGTCAAAGCGGGCAATCAGATAGGTTTTGGTGATTATTCAGATATTGCCATTGGAACTCCCGAAAAAGAAGGTTTCAAAATGCCAGAACTGCCAACAGATGATAGAATAAATTCTTCTGGAATATCTATAAAAATGGCTGATTCTAGTAATGTAAATTGGGGTCTTTGTCCTAATTTTGATGTAAAGCATTTAATAGATAATGATGTAAATACATACTGGATTGCCAAAAACTATTGGTATAACAGTAATATTACTTATACATTTGATACTCCTCAAGATATGAACTATGCTCTTTTAGTTCCATATTTAGATAATAATTATAAAAACAGGATTGATACCTATGATATAATTGCACGAGATGAAAATGGCAATATTATAAGTGAGGTTCATAACAGGCAAGCTACATTGACATCAAAAGGTTATGTTATTTTGACATTCCCACAAGCAAAAAATATAAAAAGTCTAACAATTGCTCTTGGTGAAAAAGTAGGCGGTCCTCGTGTAAGTGTTTCGGAGATAGCATTCTATGAAAGTTCTACTCTTGCAGATGATATCGCAAATCTATTTGCTGATAATTCATTTACAACCTTAAATCCTGATGTGGAGCTTGCAGATATTGAAACTCTTGAGCAAACATTAAATGCGACTAGCAGTTATTATATGGATATTGAGCGTTTAAGAGATGAACTTGCTCTTGCAAAATCATTATTAACCGAAACTCCAGATTTAGGTGTTGTTAAAAATGATTTTGTTTCCCGCTCAGCAGGAAATGATAATGCTAAATTTGGTCAATCTGCTAGTGCTTTACAGCCAATAGGTGTTACTGCAAAAGCAAATTCAAATATTGCTATTTATGCAGAAATTCCAGAAGGTGAAAATGTTTATGTTGTGCCTACTCAATATTATGGAGAATCTGGTGTATGGAAGGGCAGTGCAATCAAGCTAGAAAGTGGAAGAAATTATATTACAATTCCTAAAATCGGTAGTTTATCAGATACAAGAGGAGGTGTATTGTACTTAACTTATTCTGGTGATAATGCTGATCAGATTAAGATTCATGTTCGTGGAGATAGCGAAAGTACATTTGAAACACCTATTCTTGATTTATCAAATTGGTATGATACAAGTGTAGAGGATAGAAAGAGTATAATTTCTACATATATAACAGAATTACAGAATTATGTTAATAACATGGGAATAAATTCTGCTGATTTACCAGTATCAATTAGAAATTCGACTGAGATTGCAACTCCAAGTATTTTACTATCTATGCCAGCAGATCAGATTTTAAAAGGTTTGCAAACTGCATCTACAAATGATGTAACAGGTGTACAAGCTGTTTACAACAATGTATTTTCAACTTTAAGTGCTACTAATAATATTTCTGTTATGACCGAAATTATGTACAATAACATACTTGCGTGGGAAGAAGAGACATTTGTTGCAAATATGGTTCAGGGTATTATTCCATCAGATACAAACTTTGAAGATTATCAGTATCCAATGGAAACTCGTCAAAATATTCGTTATATGAGAATGTTTGCAGGTGCATTTATGTATGCAGCGGGTGAACATATAGGTGTTGAATATGGCTCATGTGCACCTCTTGTACAAGGTAAACCAACAGCTGTTACTTTTGGACAAGCTGAAAACGGTCTATTTGGTTGGGGCATAGCTCATGAAATTGGTCATAATATGGACAAGATTGGATATGCTGAAATAACTAATAATATTTATTCTATGGCTATGCAGGCTTGGGATGGCAAGGATATGACAAGTCATGTAACTCGTCTTACAACTGATAGTCGTTGGGAAAATATTTTTAATAAGACAGCACAAGCCAGAGAAGGTATGGCAAATGATGTGTTTGTACAGCTCGGTATGTATTGGCAGTTACATCTTGCATATGATAATGCAGAAAATCCGCTTGCTTTCTATAATGAATTCTTTGCAAGGCTTAAGAGTGGCAAATATTCAAATTATACTAAAAATGATAGAATTGCTCTTATTGCTTCTGAGATTGCAGATCGTGATTTAAGTGAATTCTTTGCCCGCTGGGGTATGAAGTTAAGTCAAAACGCACTTGATATAATGAATGGATATACAGATGAAGAACGTGCAATTTGGTATCTAAACGATAATTCAAGAAATGCTCGTCTCGATGGTATAAGTGCTAATAGTGGCACAACTTCAGTTAATACAAGTGTTAATGAAAACATCGTAACACTTAATATTTCTAATACTGAACAAGACACAGTTCAGGGTTATGAAATCATAAGAAATGGTGTGACAATTGGATTTACAACAACTAATACTTACAAAGATAATTTAGGGGCTGCGAATAACCTAGCTTATACTTATGAAGTTGTTCCTATTGATATCCTTGGTAATGTTGGTAATACTGTTGAATCTGATGAAATTCGCATTTCTTATGATAAAACAATAGACCGTAGTTTATATGATATGGTAAGAAATGAAGATGGTACTATAACTGTTACCATGAAAAATGGTGCATTAGTTCCAGTGACAGGACTTAAAATCACGGATGCAAACGGTTCAAATATAACTGTGAAAATCAAGGGTGTATATGATATTTCTGATGATACTGAAATGACTCCTGTTGTTCCAGATGAAGATTTAGAAGATGATACAGATAATGAAAATCGACCAGAAGAACAGCCAGATATGGATTTAGGGGATAATGAGTCTGTAGATAATGTTTATAATGTTACAGATGATACTAAGATAAATCTTGTGACAACAGTTATTGAAGATTCTGGCAATGAAGGTTTAGAATCTGTTTCGCTGGAAAGAAGTATTTATGCTAAAGATGATGCTTATGTTAAGCAACTTGAGGATTGGGTAGTAGCTAAAGATAATTTCTCAGTATTAGGTGATGCTTGCAATATATATTTTAATAAACCTAACACAGATGTTTCTGATACACGTATTTGGACATATGATGTTGCTGTTATGGAAATTTCAGGTGTTCCAGAAAATGCGACTGTTGAATTGTTGGATTATCCTGGTGATAAAGTTGATTTTTATGAAGGCTCTACTGTTGGTGTGCTAAAAGAGGATTATAGATATGGTGATAGTGTAGATGAAATAATTTCTGCTGGCACAATGGTTATTGTTGGTACATATAGAGGCGATCCAGCTTACAACTATGTAGAAGTTATGGCCACTTATAATACAACTTCTGAGGCTCAAGAGACCAATAAAATTACAATTATTACTCGTCCTATGAATGGTTATACGCTTATGTTTGCCGAAATACCAGAGGACGGTGCAGTTAGTAATACAATTGATGGTTTCTTTATATTTGTGCCTGATTTAGAAGCAGAAAAAGCACTTAATAAGCTAGATGGTGTTACTGATAATATACCACTAGAAATCAAACTTAATATGTATCGTACTGATAATGCAGATAGTACAGAAAATAAAAGATTAACAAGTGAAACCCCATGGCTCGGTTTTCCAGACGAAGACTCTATGCCTTATATAGAGTTTAAATCTGAATAACATAAAAAGGAAGAATAAAAAATGAAAAATTTGTTTAGAAAAATTTGTATAGCCTTTGTTTTTATGACGATGCTTCCTACCGCTTTTGCGGTAGAGGCATCACCAGTTGCTGAAATTCCAACTGTTGATGCACAATCTCAACCAGTTATTATGGATAAAATACCTGTGAAAGCAAAAAATATACAACTTACTATCAATCTGACAAAAGAACAAGCGTATGATTTTATATTAAATAGTGTTTTTAATAAGCCAGGCATAGAATTATTTGTTAAAGCACTTGATGAAGATTCTGTCACTGTATATTTAACATCGAATTCTTCTGAGTTAACAACTGATGGTAAATTAGAACTTGGATCTGTAAACTCATCAGATATGTTTAACATTGAAAGTATTTCAGATGTTAAGATTACAGATGGCGAAAATGAGTTGGGCTGTTGGCAGGGTATCGGAGAGTCTGATGAAGAATTAGATATCCCAAACGATGACAACGATAATTTAGAAGAACCAGATGACGATTCGTCTTTATCTGATAGTGATAATTCAAATAGTGCCGGCACAGACAATGGTTCAGATAATAATATAGATGGTGACTCAGGTAGTGAAGATTCAAATCATGATAAAGATGAAGGATTGGGTAGTAATAATTCAGATAGTGATAATTCATCATCTGATGATAATTCTTCCAGTGGTAATTCTTCTGGTAGTTCATCATCTAGCGGGTCAAGTAGTGGTGGCAGTAACTCTAATATAAAAAAATATGGCATTAATATTGTAACTGATAAAACACTTGGTTCTGTCAAGGTTGATAATAACTATGCTAATAGTGACGAGAATATAACGATTTATGTAGATCCAGTAGATGGATAATCGTTAGAATATCTTTTTGTGGAAGATAAGTATGGCAATGAAATAAAAATTAGACAAACAGCTTATGATAGATTTGTTTTTGAAATGCCAAATAATGATGTTATAATAAATGTTTTATTTAAGAAAACAGTTGACAATGAAACTATTAATAAAATGCCTTTTGTAGACGTTACAGAGAATGATTGGTCATATGAGTTTATTAAATATGTTTATGAAAATGGTATTATGAAAGGTGTATCTGACACATTGTTTGAACCAAGGAATAACACATCTCGTGCTATGCTTGTCACAATGTTGTATAGATTGGATAATTCCTTGATTGATGATCAATATGAATTGAAATTTAGTGATATTGATGAGAACTCTTACTATGAAGATGCTGTAAAATGGGCAGAGAAAAATAATATAATAAGTGGCTATTCTTCGGATAAATTTGGACCACATGATAACATAACTAGAGAGCAGTTAGTAACAATATTATACAGATATGCTAAATATAAAAATATAAATATCGACTATGAGCTAATAAATGATAATAAGTTTAACGATATCAGAAATATTGGTGAGTACGCTGTAGATGCTGTTAATTGGGCAATTTCTTGTGATATTCTACAAGGTATTAATGATGACAAATTAGATCCACAAGGTTTTGCTACTAGAGAACAAATTGCTACTATTTTTATGCGTTTTATGCAATTTTCAGAGTGATACTTATGAGAAAAGCGAATCAGAAAATGATTCGCTTTTTTTGTGTTTAGAAAACCACCGGCTATGCCGGTGGTTCAGAAAAAGCTTTAGCGATAAGTATATAAAAAAACTCCTTTTGTTGATATAATGATGTTGCGGTCTGGCAACTGCAACAAACAACAAAA
>JAGHIZ010000047.1 GCA_017886875.1 Butyricicoccus sp.
ACTAATATAGGGCAAATAATACACTTTCCAATTCACAAAGGTTACTTAAGGCAAGTCGTGTATTATTAAATAAGGGTATCAACTTATTAAAAAATACTTCTTTAAAAATATAAATTTATGATGAAATCATTATAGCATAAACGAAAATATAACACAATATATTAAGAGAGAAAAGCGTGATAACGGTTTACCCATTCATAAATTATAAACGGGTAAACCGTTAGTTATTGTATCAGAAAATTAAATTTGATTTTGTATTAAAATTGCTAATTGACATATAATATATATCGTGATATATATTACACTAAAGGGAGGTGTAGTTATGGAAACTGCAAAATTATTTGAAAATGGAAGAAGTCAAGCGGTAAGATTACCTAAGAAATTTAGATTTTCTGGTGATGAAGTATTTGTTCAAAGACTTGGCTCTGTTGTTATGCTTACTCCAAAAGAAGAAGCATGGAATACCTTTTTAAATGGTCTTAACAGTTTTACAGATGATTTTTTTGAAAACGGACGAGAACAAGAACATAACACCGAAAGGGATACATTATGACTTATATGTTAGATACAAATATTTGTATTTATGCAATTAAAAATAAGCCAGAACAAGTGTTAGAAAAATTAAAACAAAATTTATCTAATGGTATATGTATATCTGCTATTACTTTAGCTGAATTACAGCATGGAGTAGAAAAAAGCATAAATCCAGAAAAAAATTCTATGGCTTTACTTCAATTTCTTTCTATTTTAGATATTTTACCATTTGATGATTTAGCAGCCGTTGAATATGGTAAAATATGTGCTTATCTTCAAAAACGTGGAACTCCTATTGGAACAATTGATATGTTAATTGCAGCTCATGCAAAAACAGAAAATCTTATTATTGTAACAAACAATGTAAGAGAATTTGAAAGAGTACCAGATTTAAAAATTGAAAATTGGATAATATAAATAAAATTAAAGTTTTTTATGTATTAAAATAAAAATATAAAATAAAGGTGTCATAGCGACACCTTTATTTTATATTTTAATAAATTTGACTAAGCTCTAACAGTGAATTAAATATATAATTAGGTTTTATTTCACTTTTTTCCACATCTTCTGTTGTTGCTTCGCCAGTTAAAACGAGTGCGGTATCTACACCTGAGCGATGACCACACATAATATCTGTGTAAATTCTATCACCTATAATCAGTGCATCTTGTTTAGTGTATTTATTATTTTTTATAGCAAGGTCAATGATAGCAGCTTCAGGTTTACCTATAAAATAAGGTTTTCTTTTAACTGCGTGTTCTATCATTTGACAAATAGCACCACAGTCTGGCAAATATCCAAACTCTACAGGACAGACTAAATCAGGATTAGTTGCAATATAATCTATATTTTTATTTAAAAGCAATTTACAAGCACCAGAAAGTTTATCATAAGTAAGTTCATTGTCATATGATATAAGTACACATTTTATATTTTTATTATCGTAATCCCCAGTTATTTTAATATTATTTTGTTTTAATTCAGTTATAAAAGATTTGCTTGCAAGTACATAGATAAGCTTATTTTTATAGTTTTGTTTTAAATATTGTATTGTGGCATAACCAGCTGTTATAAAATTCTTTTCATTTGTGCTAATACCAAGCTTTTTAAACTGATTTATATAATCATTAGTACTTTTAGTTGCGTTATTAGTGATAAAAACAAAGTCACCATTGTTTTCTCTGACCTTATATAAAAAATCTGATGCACCATCTATTAAATTTTCGCCTTTACACACTGTACCGTCTATATCAAGCAAAAATAGCTTTTTATTTTTTAGTTTCATCTGAGTTCACCTCTTTTTTTTAGTGCAATATCAGGATAATTTGTGATAATAGCATCTATATTTTTATTTATAAGCCATTGCATATCATCTGGATTATTTACCGTCCAAACTCTGATATCAAGACCAGAATATATATACTCGTCTAAGAAATTATCCATTTTAAGATGATATACAGGCGGGTGAATTGCAGGAATATTTGTATTTTTAATATAGTTTACAGTGTCTAATACTACATCGCTAAATAATAGTGCAGTATTAGCTTTTTCATCAAGATTTTTTATTTTCTTTATGCTGTAATGGTTAAAAGATGAATAAATAACTCTATCCTCCATATCTGCGTCATAAACAAGTTTTAATACTTTTTCTTCAATGTTTTCATACCAGATTATGCTTGTTTTTAGCTCGATATTAAGCATTAAATTTGTAGGCTTTAAAAGCTCTAAAACTTCTTTCAAAGTAGGAATTTTAGTATTTTTATAACCTTCAATATTATTATCAAATGAAAATTCTTTAAGCTCTGCTAAAGTATAATCTTTAACAAAACCTGTTTTATTGCTAACTCTGTCTATGGTTTCATCATGTATAACCACAACTTCACCATCTTTAGTAAGTTGTACATCAAGTTCAATGCCTTCTGCACCTTGCTTAATTGCGAGTTTAAAAGCCTCAAGAGTGTTTTCTGGTGCATAACCACTTGCACCTCTATGAGCATAAATTTTTGTCATTTTAATACAATCCTTTCCATATTTGTTATAATAGCAAAACAAGGCAGTTTATCTGCCTTGTTTCATTAGTATAATGCA
The DNA here is from genome assembly GCA_017886875.1 of Butyricicoccus sp. Classification (GTDB taxonomy): domain Bacteria; phylum Bacillota; class Clostridia; order Oscillospirales; family Butyricicoccaceae; genus Butyricicoccus_B. The sequence goes on from JAGHIZ010000047.1 coordinate 2,623, forward strand.
ATTTATTAGCTATTTAATAGATTATATTCTTCAATCATTTCATTGATTGCAGTTGCAAGCTCGGTAACAGTTGTCGGAATATCAGTGTTACCATTTAGCATACCCTCGATTTTGGACTCAACTTCTGCACGAGCCTCTGGGAATACGCTTAGTAATGCACCAGTGTATTCTGGAGAGGAATCATGGAGCTGGTCAATAGCTGTCTGGAACTGAGGATACTGGGCAATATTTGATTTAAATACTTCTTGCTCGTGAGCCTCGGTAGTTACAGGGAAATAACCAGTCTGAGCATTCCAGAATGCCTGAGATTCAGCAGAGATTAAGAACTTTACAAATTCCCAAGTTGCACGAAGCTTTTTAGGGTCATTGTTGTTAAGTGCCCATAGAGAAGCACCACCGATAGAAACGCCACCTTCATCAGAATCCTTAACAGAAGGGAAGTAAGCAGTACCAACTTCAAACTTACCATTTACATCTTGCAGAATTTGCTTTAGGGAAGCGGTAGAACCAAGAGTGATAGCAGATGTACCAGCAGAGAACTCAGCAAGACCAGAGTCGCCGCCCTTACCTACATTTGGAGCATAACCAGCATCATAAAGCTCTTTCCAAACGGTCATGATATTTTCAGCACCGCCGTTTTCATCGAATACAACCTTAGTTGCAATATCATCACGACCGTTGCCATTATCAACATAATCAAGACCTTGTTTACCTAAAAACTGCTCATAGAACCAACCATAGATACCAAGAGAGATAGCCTGCTTTGCACCACCCTCATTCATCAGCTTATCACCGATTTTCAAAATACCTTCAAGGCTTGTTGGAACTTCAGTTATACCTGCTTTCTCAAACATATCCTTATTATAATACATAAGAGGAGTGGAGGAGTTAAAAGGCATAGAATAAAGCTTATCATCAATAGTGTAATATGCAAGCAGATTTTCTTCAAGTTTAGAGGTGTCAAAGTTATCAGCATCAATCATATTTTGCATTGGAACAGCCCAACCAGATTCAATCATAAAACGTGTGCCGATTTCATAAATCTGGACAAGGTCAGCACCTAGATTGCCCATTTGTGCACTCTTTAACTTGTTGATAGAGTCATCATATTCGCCTTGATATTGTGCTTCAACTGTTATACCAAATTCATTTTCAGAGTTGAACTTGTCAACAAGTGCGGTTACAGCTTCACCATTTACACCACCCATAGAGTGCCAGAAGGTGATAGTAGTTCCGCTTACTTCGGAAGCATCAGCCATTTCGATAGTTTGATTTGCTGCTTTATCAGCACTTCCATTTGAATTAGTTGTGCCACCACAGCCAGCAAGTGTGCCAGCCATTAGTGAAAATGCAGTCAGTGAGGCTAAAAGTCTTTTTTTCATTTTTTTGTCTCCTTTTTTTATCCCTTAACAGCTCCAGAGAACATGCCCTTGATAAGCTGTTTTTGGCCTAGAATGAAAATTAAAATTGATGGTAAAATTACCATTACAACACCTGCTATTGTAAGAGGTATGGACTGTGAGTCTAAGCTGTTAAGCATACTCAAACCAACCTGAACAGTACGCATTTTGTCAGAACCAGTTACAAGCAGTGGCCACATATACATGTTCCATGCGTTTATAAATGTATAAACACCCATTGCACCAATAGCTGATTTTGTAAGTGGCATTAAGATAGAAACAATAAATCTTAAATTTGTGCAGCCGTCAAGTTTTGCTGACTCATAAAGTGATTTAGGGAATGTCATATAAAACTGACGGAATAAGAATATACCCATTGCAGAAGTTAAAGATGGCATAATTAAAACCGCATAAGTGTCTAATATACCCATTTTTGCAACTGTTAGATAGTTAGAAATGATTGTTGCTTCACCTGGAATCATCATTGTTGCCATAACAATCATAAACAGCACATTTTTAGCCTTAAAATTAAGAAATGAAAATGCAAAGGCGGCAAGTGAACAGGTTATAATCTGACCGATAGTTATACAGCCTGCTACTAAAAATGAGTTTAAAATAAATCTAACTAACGGAATATTGTTAAGAGCATCGGTAAAGTTTGAAAAAGTAGGATTTTTAGGGAAAAGGTTTAATTCTGTGGTGAAAAGCTCACCGGTTGGCATAAACGCAATACTTACAGCATAAAGGAGAGGTAATAATATAATAAGTACAACTAAAATATTAAGTGCAAGCCTTAATCCTGTGCGGATTCTACGTTTTCTAAGCTGAATAGCACTTTTTTGTCTTTTAAGATTTTCCAGCTTTTCTTTGGAAATATCATAAGACTTTATCATGCTATTATCTTTGTTTAATGTCATTTGTGAATCCATTTTTAATATTTAACTCCCTTCTTCTCGATTTTAAACATAATCAGTGTTACAATCATAATGATAATAAATAAGATTATGGATTGTGCTGCCGCATCACCAAACTTGTAGTTAAAAAATGCATCTCGATAAATAGAATATACAATAACATTTGTGCTTTCAGTAGGACCGCCTTCGGTCAGAATCTTAATCTGACCAAACGACTGGAATGCCTGAATGATATTAACTACAAGGGTATAAAAGAGAATTGGCGATAGGTTTGGAAGGGTTAAAAAGAAGAATTGCTGAACACTACTTGCACCATCTATACTTGCACGCTCATAGATTGTTTCGTCAATATTTCCAAGACCTGCGGAAAAATATAGGAAGTTAATACCACTATTAAGCCAAGCTGTTAAAAATGCCACACAAAACAAAGCGGTATTTGTGTCGTTAAGCCAGTTAACATTAAGGTTTAATAGCTTGTTTACGATGCCGACAGATGGATTTAACATGATATTAAATATCATAGCAGCAGAGCTTGAAGCGATAGCCATTGGCATGGCATAAGCTGTGCTAAAAAATCTGATTGCAGGGAAGTTTTTGTTACATAAAACAGCCGTAACAAGACCTAAAAACATACTTGCAAAAACTACAATAACAACAAAGATTATTGTAACTTTGAGGCTGTTTTGAAAGCTTGATGATGTTAATAAATCAATATAGTTTCCAAGACCTACAAAGATTTTAGCTTCACCCATATTATTGGTTTTATAAAGGCTTAAATACACTGTTTTAAAGAATGGATAAAACAGAAATACGCAGAAAACCAAAAAGCTAGGTATTAAGTAACAATAGGGAAATGCCTTTTTCTCCATAATTTAACTTTTTTCTCCTTTGTAAAAAATATTTTGCTCGGTTTGACTGTCAAAAATATGAATTTTATTAGGGTCAAAATAAATGTTTATTTTGTCTCCCACTTTAGTTTTATCGTCATGTGAAACACAAATACTGTTTTGTTTACCGTCTATGGTGTAGTAAAGGAATGTATGAGCACCATGCATTTCTCTTGACTCAATAGTAACTTCCATTCCCACAGTATTTCTTTCAAAGCCTAATTTTTTAGCTTCATCATATGTATAAACATCTTCAGGTCTAACACCTAAAACAACACTTTTATTCATTGCTTTTTTAGCCGCAATATCAGCTCTTTCATCACACAAAATAAATTTTTTACCAGTTGTCATTCGATTAAAATATAAAATAACATCATCATTACCCATATGAACCTCAGCATCAATAAAGTTCATAGATGGAGAACCTAAAAATCCGGCCACAAATAGATTTGCAGGATTGTCATAGATTTCCTTTGGAGGAGCTATCTGCTGAACAATTCCAAGCTTCATTACAACGATTTTTGTACCAAGGGTCATAGCTTCGGTCTGGTCATGGGTAACATATAAAATAGTTGCACCTAAATCATGATGAAGTTTTGCAAGCTCTACTCTCATTTGTGAGCGAAGTTTTGCATCAAGGTTTGAAAGTGGTTCGTCCATTAAAAGCACTTTAGGTTCTCTAATAATGGCACTGCCAATAGCAACTCGCTGTTTCTGACCGCCAGAAAGCTCATTTGGACGTCTATCAAGCAGATGTTCAATTTCAAGCACCTTTGCAACCTCGTGTACACGCTTATCAATCTCATTTTTTGGAACTTTTCTTACTTTTAATGAAAAAGCAATATTTCCATACACAGTCATGTTAGGGTAGAGTGCATAGTTTTGGAAAACCATAGACATTCCTCTTTCGCTAGGCTCGGAATAGTTACTAAGTTCTCCATCAATCCATAATTCACCAGAGCTGATTTCTTCAAGTCCTGCTACCATTCTAAGAGTGGTGGATTTACCACAACCAGATGGGCCAACTAAAATTACAAAATCTTTTTCGTCAATTTCTAGATTTACATCTTTGACTGCATAAAGTTCATTATCATATTTTTTACATATGTTTTTAAGTATAATCTCAGCCACATGTATACCCCTTTATATGTTATTTTTCAACAGAAATAATTTTAATATTTATTTTAAGATACAAACTATCATTTTTTAGAAAAATAAATGTAATATATTGTAATTTCATCGTAAAAATATTATAATTCATAAATAAAATTTTAATGACCGTTAAATTTAAGACTATATTTTTTTGTTTTTTAAAAAATACAGTCTTTTTTTTAATACTTTACATTATTATGTTAAGTTTAATATAAAATTGTAAATTGTAATTTAAAAGAGAATATCTAATATTTACTTTACCAATAAAATCTGATAATATATAATATAACAATTCTAATGGGAGGAGAAAGCGTGGCAAAAATGTCATATCGCCATAAATTTATGGCTTACATATTAAATAAAGAATTTGAGTATCGTCAAACTGACATAGCCAAACTAATGAATGTATCTCAATCTACAATTGCAACTTGTATAAAAGAGATTACTTATCGTCTGCAATTTGAAGATTTAGAAAATGATTTAGAAGATGCTAGGAAAATACTTCAAAATCAAAATTTAAAACCTGAACCACCACAACTAAATATTGAATTTTTAAAAAAATAAAACAAAAGACCGTTGTTAGGGCAAATAACAACGGTCGGAAAGGTTGTATTATGATAAATACAAATTTTCATAATTCTCTTGATGAAAGTGTACCACAAAATAAAAAAATCGTCAAGATTATCATTGATGATACAGGGTATAATATCAAGCCTAAAGAATATATGGGGATTATTACTAAGCGTATGACAGCTCCTGAGAACGTCCACACAGTCGATTTAATTCAGCTAGGAGATTATATCACAAATGGTCATACATTCTCTGTAAGCTATGCTAAAGGCGGTATGACTGATAAAAATTTTGTTTCATCTGATTTAGTCGGTCTGGATTTTGATGGCGAATTAAGTGTTAATGAAGTATTAGAAAATCTGAAAAAGTATAATATCCCTGCAAATATAGTTTATTATACATACTCTCATGGTGAAAAAGGTGAACGTTTTAGAGTTATAACCGCTTTAAAACAAACTATAACCAATAAAGACGAGTATAAGAAAATTATAAGGGGTTATCAATCGCTTTTCGGTGAAAACATTGATAATGCTACGATTGCAGCTGTTCAACGTTTTTTAGGCACAAATAAAGGTTTAGCAAGAAGTATTGACCCTTTTAATACCGCAGATAAACAGATTTTTTTAGATTTATATAATAAAAACTGTAAAACAGTTGAATTAAAATCTATAAAAACAAATAATACATCTGGTTTTGACTTACAAAAAGAAATAGACAATTATGAGTTATTAGATTATATAAGAAAAACATATCCATTAAGTGAATTTAAACCTGCTAGTGGTGGTGTTTTTGTAAATCCTTGTCCATTTTGTGGGCATAATGACCATTTACATATAACAGGTAATAAATTTCATAGTTTTGGAAATAAATCTTGTTTAGCTTTAGAAGGTATTGGAATTGTTCAGTGGCTACAACATACCGAAAATCTTACTATTTCTCAAGCAATAGCTAAGTTTAAATATGAACTTCTAGGAATTGATGAAAAAGAAGATAAAAAAGCCTATGTAAAAGCCATGTCAAAATCTGAAACACAGGACAAGCCTATATTTATTGAACCAATCTTAAATCGTAGTGGTGAGAAAATAGGAGAAAAAGTTGTTCCACCACTACTTGCAAAGCATATACGAAATAATCTGCACTATTTTTTTGTAAAAGACGATGCAATAAGCGATATACAGCGTTATGTTTATAAAAATGGCTGCTATCGCAGAGTTACAGATGATGAATTTAAAGGCTATATAAAAAAATGTATCACTGATTATAATGAAAAACTATTAAAAATGAAAGATATAAACGAAGTCTTTCAAAATCTTATAACTGATATAGTATTTATTAAAAGCGATTTAATAGATGCCGATGAAAATATTATAAATTTCACCAATGGCATATTAAAACTCGATACAATGACCTTAGAACCACATAGTCCAGATATAAAAAGCACTATACAACTTCCTTGTGAATGGTCTTTTGAGGATATAGAAACCCCTATTTATGATAATTTTATCACTACATTAACCGATGGAGATAGAAAAGTACAGCATTTTTTAGAACAATATGCAGGAGTAGCTTTATCCAATGTATATGGCTATAGAATGAAAAAAGCTCTTATTATGGTTGGTGCTGGAGATTGCGGAAAAAGCCAATATAAACAGCTTTTAGAACAAATTTTAGGGACTGAAAACTATTGCAGTATTGATTTAGAAGGTTTAGAAAGACGTTTCGGAACCGCAAACTTATATAGAAAACGCCTTGCAGGCTCATCAGATATGGGCTTCATGAAAATAAATGAGCTAAAAATATTTAAACAAGCCACAGGCGGTGACTCATTATTTGGTGAATTAAAGGGCAGAGATGGCTTTAGCTTTAAATATAAGGGCATATTATGGTTCTGTGCCAATCAAAAGCCACATTTTGGCGGAGATAAAGGCGATTGGGTATATAATCGTATGGTATTTATAGATTGTAAAAACGTTATACCAAAGGAAAAACAGGATAAAAGACTATTAGAAAAGATGTATGCTGAAAGAAAAGGTATAATCAGAAAATGTATACTTGCTCTAAAAACGGTTATAGATGCAGGTTATGATTATGAAGTGCCAAAAAGTGCAGAACAAAGCCTTTATGAATTTAAAAAAGAAAATGATAGTGTACTTATGTTTATTGATGAATGTGTAGTAAAACGACCAATAGAAGGATTTGTTGATAATTGTACTACTAAAGTTATGTATGATGTCTATAAAGAATGGTGCAAGGAAAATAGACTATTTGCAGAAGGTAAATATACATTTAGAGATACATTTATTACTCATTTTGGTTATGATAATTCAAAAAAGGCAATTTATCGTGGTGCAAAACACACATATTTCAAAGACTATACATTATCAATGGATACAAAACTTGAGTATGGATATATTTATGGTTCAGACTCCATGCCAAAACAAATAGATTATTAAATAACATTTAAGGGGGTTTTGACCCCCTTTTTTTCTTGTAATTCTTCTCGTAATTCTTGTAATTCTTCTCGTAATTCTTGTAATTCTTCTCGTAATTCTTGTAATTCTTCTCGTAGTTCTTGTATTTCTTCTTGTAATTCTTCTCAACTTTTACAACCCATATAAAGTAAATAATTCTAAATATTTACTTTATCTTGTAAATCTCATTGTAGTTCTTGTAATTTTTCTTGTAATTCTTGTAGTTCTTGTAATTCTTCTTGTAATTCTTATTGTAATTCTTAAATCAAAAAAATTAACTTTTATTTATTTTATATTCTATTTTATTATAAAAAATATATATTTATTATAATTTAAAATTATACTTTGTAATTCTTGTAATTCTTTTTTAATTCCTAAGGAGAGAAAATGAAAAAAGTAAGAATATATAATAATAAAATATATATATAAGAAATTAAAACAAAAATACAAGAATTGCCATTAAATGGAATAAAAATTTAAAGCATATATAACATTTTGACTGATTTATATAATTTAGAATAGAAAATAGAAAAAACCCCAGAGTTTATATTCTGGAGCTTTCTATTTTTACATAAGGATTATTTTGTTTGTAAATTTTTCGCAAATATAGCACTATTTATTCTTTTATTTATAGTCAAATTATTGAAAATTCAATAAATATGTATTATAATCTTGAGAGTAAAAAAAGTAAAAGTGCTGTATTCTTAGATATTTATAAGAATATCAGTAAGTTTACTTTAACTGTTAAATAAAAATATAATATATGATGCTGTTCTTTTTATCTATGTGAGTAATAGTCAACATTATATAAAATAATCAGATTTTAAATATCTTTATTTTATATTGATGTTTGAAATATTTTATAATTATTATAATTGAGTTTCTATTATCTCATGTTATAATAATTAAGTTGTCTACCTCTTCCATAGTATTTGGAAGGAGGTGAAAACCAATGGAAGAGATAATCTCATTCTTATCTTCTGTTATGGCAGGTGTTGTGTCATATTATATCTGCAAATGGTTGGACAGCAAGAAATAAGACAACCAGCCT
>JAGHIZ010000048.1 GCA_017886875.1 Butyricicoccus sp.
TTCCAATGTTTTTTCCTCCAAAAGAATTGTCATATTTATAAGATAAATGGTCGCTTACAAATATAAATGTCCAGAAAGTCTTTAAAAACTTTCTGGACATCGTTTACATTATAAGTGGTTCTATATATATGAGCGTGATATTTTATAAATTGATGCAATTTCTCTTTGTGTTAGTGGTTCTTTACCGCCTAAACCATATCTTAATTCTATAATTTGTTGTTCTCTTGGTTGTAGATTATTTTTTATACTCTGATAAAGCCTATTATATTGGTCATTATTATCTACAGCTGCTAAATTCTCATCTTCACAGCTTATCAAGTCCATAAGCTCAAGTGAATTACCATCACCATCATGGTCCAAAGTTTCTGAAAGCGAAATTTCATTTGATGATTTTTTATTTGACCTAAAATACATTAATATTTCGTTTTCTATACATCTTGCAGCATAAGTTGCAAGCTTTACCCCTTTTTCAGGTCTATAACTATTCACCGCTTTCATAAGCCCTATTGTGCCTATTGATATTAAATCGTCTTGGTCTGCTGGGTCAGTGTAATATTTTTTTACAATATGTGCTACAAGTCTTAAATTATGTTCTATTAACTTAGATTTTGCCCCTTTATCCCCTTTTAACATTTTTTCTATATATTCTTGCTCCTGTATAGCTGTAAGCGGTTTTGGAAAGCTATTTCCTTGTACTCTTAAAACAAGATAAATAGCACTCATAAGTAATGTTGATGCTAAAAACATAAAACCTACCTCCTGATTTAATTTTCTAAAGTAAATATATGTTTAATAGCAAATTTTTATAAATAAATATATTAATTATATACAAATTAGTATTATATTTTTCAAATAAATGTCGATATATGACAAAGATTATGTGTAGGAGTTGATACTATATGAAAAGTATAAAAAGTAAAATACGGCTTGGAATGATATCAACAATAGTCATTAGCATGATTATACTTGGTATCATTAGTATATCTATGAATTTTTATAGCTCAATATCTATGTTAAAAAACTCAATGGAAGGTACTGCTGAGGTTACATCAGCTCACATTCAGCAAGAATTAACAGCTTATAAGTATGCAGCTAGTTCAGTTGGCTCAATTGCAAGACTTAGTGACCCAACTATTCCTTTAGCAGAAAAACAACAACTTATAGATCTTTATGCAAAAGAATATAATATGATTCGTGGTAACTTACTTGATTTAAATGGTTATAGTCTATTTGATGGTAATGACTATTCCGACAGAGAATATTTTGAACATGCATTAAATGGTGAATGTTATGTTTCAACTCCTGTAATAAGTAATATAACTAATGAATTAACTGTTATTGTTGCCGGTCCTTTATGGAAAGATGGAGTTCCATCAAGTGAAGTTGTTGGCGTTGTATATCTTGTTCCTGATGAAAACTTTTTAAATGATGTTTTAGCATCAGTACATATTACAGATAATAGCGTTCCTTATATTATAGATAAAAATGGTAATACCATTGCTGACCCTGATGTTTCAATTGTCTGCAAACAAAATATAGAAGAAGAAGCAAAAAGTGATAAATCTTTAGAAACTCTCGCTTCATACCATGTAAAAATGCGTAATGGCGAAAGCGGTGTTGGTGAATATACTATAAATGGTGTAGATAAGATATTTGCATATTCTCCTATTATAGATACTGATGGTTGGAGCTTAGGTCTTAGTGTGCCAACATCTGACCTTATGGGACCTGTCTATCAAAGCACAGCTGTAACAGCTATACTGATTTTCTTATCAATTATTGTTGGATTATTTACAAGTATTCGCCTATCTTCTGCTATAGGTAAGCCTGTTGAAGATTGTGTTCGTCGTATTTCATTGCTTGCACAAGGTGACTTAAAAACACCTATGCCACAAATAAAATCTAATGATGAAACTGGGCGTCTTGTTAAAGAAACATCTCATATTGTTGTAACATTAAGAAACTTAATCGAAGATATAGAATATCTATTAAATAAAATGGCTGATGGTGATTTCAGCGTACGTTCACGACATAGTAATTATTATGTCGGTGACTATAAACAGTTACTTCCTGCTATAAATAGAATAACTGGCAATCTTAGTGATATTTTATCTCAAATACATGTTGCATCAGACCAAGTTTCTATTGGTGCAGACCAAGTTGCTAATGGTTCACAAGGTTTAGCCCAAGGTGCTACTGAACAAGCTAGTGCTGTGGAAGAACTCTCTGCAACAATAAATGATATTGAAGTTTCTAGCAAGAAAACTGCTGATATGTCTATGTATGCAAGTCAACTTTCTAATGAAGCAGGCGGAAAACTACAGCAAAGCAATAAATCTATTGTAGAACTTAATAAAATTATGAATGATATATCAGTTTCTTCACAGGAAATTAGTAAAATCATATCCACTATAGAGGATATTGCATTCCAAACAAATATTCTTGCACTTAATGCCGCAGTAGAAGCTGCTCGTGCGGGTGAAGCTGGTAAGGGATTTGCTGTTGTAGCTGATGAAGTTAGAAATCTTGCATCTAAGTCAGACCAAGCTGCAAAAGCTACCAAACAGTTAATAGAAAAATCTGTAAATGCAGTAAGCAGCGGTTCTGAAATGATGGATAGTGTAATGACTGCTGTTGGAGATGTGCTAAATGCTGCTAAAGATGCTGTTAGCAGCATGGACGAAGTTTCTAAGGCTGTTCAAAAACAACATGTTTCCATTGCTCAAATCACACAAGGTATTGACCAAATTTCCAGTGTTGTACAGACTAACTCAGCAACAGCTGAAGAATCTGCTGCTGCAAGTGAAGAGCTATCTGGTCAAGCTGAAATGCTCAAAGAACTTGTAAATAAATTTAAACTAAACTGAATTTTAAAGCCGCTGTTTTACACAGCGGCTTTATTTTTTTAAGATTGTCTGTAATTTCTTGGTGAACAACCGTATATATTCTTAAATGCACGAGAAAAATGAAGCGGATTTTGATAACTTACCATAGCCGCAATAGCTCCCACTGAAAATGTGGTTTCCTTTAAAAGCTGTGCTGCTTTTGCCATACGATAACTTAATAAAAATTCCTGTGGCGTTTTTCCCATTGTATTTCTAAATATCTTTCCAAAATAATTTCTATTAAGTCCGCAAAAAGATGCAATATCTTCTATTGATATATCATTTTGATAATTTTGCTCTATAAAAGAAAGTGCTTCTTTCATATAAAAATCACGCAATCTTTTACCTGTTCTCTTTATTTTTGTAGCTGATGATTGCATGAGTTGGTCTAAAAATATAAATGCATGACCAATTATAAGCATTGGTCTATCTGCACCATTATCAACTATATACATTATTTCATTTAATAATAATGCACCCGCTTTTGTATTTATAGGTGTATATATAGGCTGATTTATACCTATTCCCGCAAGTTGTAAACTTTCTCTTACACGTAAACCATCAAATTCTATCCATGCGTATTCCCATGGTTCATTTTCATCAGCAAAATATGTTGTAATTTGATTTGGTTCTATTAAAAAGCCGTGTCCCGCTGTCACCTCATAAAGCTTATCTGAACGGAAATAACCTTTTCCAGAAATCACATAATGAAATAAATAATGATTACGGGCATATGGACCATATGAATGAAATGGCTCGCATTTTTCATAACCAAATTGATATAAATTAAGGTCTACAAAACGTTCATCTGAAAAAACATGAAATTTAAGCTCTTGTTCTGACATAGATTTTACACCTCCAAAATTTGCTTATAATTCTTATATTTATTATATTATATACCATAATGTAACCTAACTTCAATATAATTATCATCATAGTATCAAATTGAGATATAAAAAGTGGAATAAAAGCATTCACAAATTCTTGTACATAAAGTATAATACAGACATACTACAGATTAACTTTTTGTAGATAGTGCACAATATACAAAAAGAGGAGAAGAAAATTAGTAATATTCAATAGAGTGGTATTATTCACTCTGATTATTAAGGAGGATATCAGAATGAAAAATGTAAAACGTCTTTTTGCAGGAGCTTTAGCACTCGGTATGATGCTCACCACATCAGCTTGTGGTGGCGGTTCAGACAGCTCAGCTGACGGAAAAGTAAATCTTACCTTCCAAATCTGGGACGTAGGTCAAAAAGCTGGTATGGAAGCTATGTGCGATGCATACACTGAGAAAAATCCGGATGTAAACATTGAAGTTCAAGTTGCAGGTTGGAATGAATACTGGACAAAACTTGAAGCGGCTGCAACAGGTAATAAATTACCTGATATTTTCTGGATGCATACAAATGAAATCTTTAAATATGCAGATAGCGGAATTTTAGCTGATGTTAGCGACATTGTAGAAACAGACAAATTCTCTGATATTTCTTTACAGAACGCACAGGGCAGCGATGGAAAGCTTTACGGTGTTCCAAAGGATAAAGATGTAATATGTTTAGCATATAATAAAGAAATCTTTGACCAAGCTGGTGTTGCATATCCAGATGATACTTGGACTTGGGATACTCTAGTATCTGCTTCTCAGGAAATCTATGATAAGACTGGTAAATATGGTTACATGGCTTATGCAGATGACCAGCTGGGTTACTGGAACTTTGTTTACCAGAATGGCGGTTACATACTAAATGATGACAAGACAAAGGCAGGTTTTGACCAGCCAGCAACTCAAGAAGCTATGGAATTCTACATTGGTTTACAGGATTATGATTGGTGTCCAAATCAAGATTACTTTGGTGAACAGGCTCCTGGTACTGCATTCTTATCTGGTCAAGGTGCTATGTTCTTTGAAGGCAACTGGAATTTACTCCCAACACTTCAGAACAATCCTGAGCTAAATGGTAAATTACAGATTGCTGTTCTTCCAAAGGCTCCTAACCCAGCTTCTGGTGATGGTCGTGCTACTATTTCTAATGGTCTTTGCTATGCAACAGGTGCAAATAATAAAAACTTAGATGTTGTAAAAGATGTTCTTAAATTCTTCGGTTCTGAAGAAGGTCAGCGTATCCAAGGTGAAAGCGGTGCTGCTATCCCAGCTTATGAAGGTTTAGAAGATACTTGGGTTGGTGCTTTTGCTGATTACGATATTGATGTTTCCCCAGTTCTTGAAATGTTCGATTATAGCGTTCAGAGTGTAAACAACGCTTCTCGTCCTGAATGGAAAACTAAGGTAAGCGACGAGCTATTAAAGATTTACTCCAAGCAAGTAAGCATTAAAGACGGTCTTGCAAATATGCAGAAAATTATTGACGAAGCAAGTGCTGGCTAATTTTTGAAAAGGGGGTTTTCTTGTGAAGATGGGCAAGAAAAGTAAAAGTGATATGTTTTGGGGCTATCTTATGATATTTCCAACTATACTAGGACTTATTGTTTTAAATATTTATCCATTTATCGAAACTATTATAATGAGCCTTTCTTCAACGAAAGCTTTTGGTGCATATGAATTCTCTGGAATAGAAAACTATATCACCATGTTCTCAAGTCAAGAGTTTTGGAAGGCAACATGGAATTCAGTTTGGTTCTGTATTTTAACTGTTCCAGTGGGTATCTTCTTAGCACTTATACTTGCTGTACTGTTAAATGCTAAAATCAAGGGCAGAAGTATTTTCAGAACAATTTACTTCTTACCAATGGTAGTTGCACCTGCTGCAGTTGCTATGGTTTGGAAATGGCTTTTCAATGCTGAATTTGGACTTATAAATTCACTTTTAGGAACAAATATCAAATGGATTACTGACCCTAAAATTGTACTTATAACATGTGCTATCGTTTCCATATGGAGTTCTCTTGGTTATGATGCAATACTGCTTCTATCCGGTATACAAAACATTTCAAAATCTTACTATGAAGCTGCTAGCCTTGATGGTGCAAGTAAAGTAACACAATTCTTTACAATTACCATTCCAATGGTATCCCCTACTCTATTTGTAGTGCTAATTATGAGACTTATGGCATCTTTAAAAGTCTATGACTTAATTTATATGATGGTAGACCAAGCAAACCCTGCTCTCACCGATGCACAAAGTTTAATGTATTTATTCTATCGTGAAAGCTTTATTGCTGGTAATAAAGGTCTTGGCTCTGCAATAGCTATCTGGACTGTACTTCTTATCGGTATTGTGACTATAGTACAATTTATCGGTCAGAAAAAATGGGTTAACTACGAAGTATAAGGAGGTATGGCAGCATGAAAAAACCTATAAACAAAGCAAATATATTAGTTTATATTGCACTTAGTATTGGTGCTATTACAATGCTGTTCCCATTCGTTTGGATGGTATTAACCGCATTTAAAACAAATACGGAAGCTATGCAAATCCCTCCTGTAATCTTCCCTAGCGAGTGGAAACTAGATGCGTTTAAACAAGCTATGGAAAGTTTACCTTTCCCAAAATTATATTGGAACACTGCACTTATGATTTTTTTCCGTATAGTATGTGCTGTTGTATTTAGTTCTATGGCTGGCTACGCTTTTGCTAAAATTGAATTCCCTTTCAAAAAAGCATTATTCAGTCTAGTTCTTATTCAGATGATGCTTCCATCTCAGATTTTCTTAATTCCACAGTATCAAATGCTTGCTAAATTTGAGCTTACAGAAAGTATTTTCGGTTTAGTATTCCCTGGTTTGGTTAGTGCTTTTGGTACTTTCTTCCTAAGACAAATTTATATGGGTATTCCAGATGAAATCGCTGAAGCTGCTCAACTAGATGGCTGCACAAAATGGCAGACATTTACCAAAGTTATGCTGCCTCTAACTGTTCCTGGTATTGTAGCTCTGGCTATCTTTACCGCTGTGTTTGCTTATGGCGACCTGATGTGGCCTCTGATTGTAAACACTGATGTTAATATGATGACACTTTCTTCTGGTCTGTCCACTCTAAATGGTCAATTTGTAACTAACTTCCCTGTACTTATGGCAGGTAGTATTTTAGCAATGGCTCCTATACTAATTCTCTATATTCTGTTCCAACGTCACTTTATAGAAGGCGTTGCTATGACAGGCGGCAAATAACAAAAGCGAGGAAATTTTATGGCAATTTTATGGGATCAGAAAAACAAGGTTTTTTCTCTTAATACTAAAAATACAACTTATCAAATGAAAATAGATAAGTTTGGCTTTTTACTTCATAACTATTATGGCGAAAAGCTAAATAATGATACTAGCTATCTTGTAGTATATCAAGACAGAGGATTTTCAGGCAATCCTTATGAAGCTGAAAATGACCGTACATATTCACTTGATGTTTTATCTCAAGAATATCCTTTCCATGGTTCAGGTGACTATCGTAAAACTGCTTTTGATGTTATAGATAGCAATAATACAAGTGGCTGTGATTTAAAAGTTGACTCATATGAAATCATTCAGGGTAAATATACCCTGAATGGTTTACCTGCCACCTACTCTGACAATAATAAAGCTATGACTCTTATTATAAATCTAGTTGACACTCGTTTAGATTTAAAAGTACAGCTTTATTATGGTGTTTTTGAAGATGAAGACATTATCACTCGTGCTGCAAAAATCACAAATCTTGGTGATAAAAAAATCACTCTTTCAAAGGCATTATCTGCAAACCTTGATTTTCTAACTGGTGATTTTGATTTAATTCATTTCCATGGTCGCCATGCTGGTGAACGCACTATGGAACGTACTCATATAGAACATGGTGCATTCTCCATTTGCAGCAGACGTGGTACTTCTAGTCATCAGCATAACCCATTTGTTATTTTATCTGAGCATGATACAACTGAGCATTTTGGTAACTGTTATGGTATGTCATTTGTTTATAGTGGTAACTTTGAATGTACAGCTGAAAAAGACCAATATGGTCAAACTCGCTTGTCTATGGGAATATTATCCGAGCGTTTCAATTATGATTTGCAGCCTAATGAAAGCTTTTTAGCTCCTGAAGTTATTATGTGTTTCAGTAATAGCGGTTTTGAAACCCTTTCTCACAAATATCATAATATCATCAGACATAATATTTGTCGTGGTGATTACAAGCTAAAACGCCGTCCTATCTTAATCAACAACTGGGAAGCTACATACTTTGATTTTGATGGTGAAAAGCTTTACAATATAGCTAAACAGGCGTCAGAACTTGGTGTTGAAATGATGGTTTTAGATGATGGCTGGTTCGGCACTCGTAATGATGATAACCAAGGTCTTGGCGATTGGTGGGTAAATGAAAAGAAACTACAGGGTAGTTTAAGGGAGGTTTCTGAAAAAATTTGCTCACTAGGTATGAAGTTTGGTCTTTGGATTGAGCCTGAAATGGTAAATGAAAACAGTGATTTATATAGAAATCACCCAGATTGGGCATTTACTATTCCAAATAAAAAGCCAATTAGAAGCAGAAACCAACTTGCTTTAGATTTTTCTCGTAAAGAAGTTGTGAACCATATCTGTGACAGTATTTTCAAGGTAATAGATGATGCTAAAATATCCTATATAAAAATGGATATTAACCGTAGTATTAATGACGTTTACAGTGCTGTTAAGGGTAACCCAAGCGAAGGTAAAATTTTATATAACTATATGCTTGGTGTTTATGATTTTATGGAGCGTTTACTATCTCGCTACCCTCATATATTATTAGAAAGTTGTAGCGGTGGTGGCGGTCGCTTTGACGCTGGTATGATGTACTACTCTCCACAAATTTGGTGCAGTGATAACACAGATGCTGTTTCTCGACTGCATATTCAATATGGTACATCTTTTGGTTATCCTATTAGCACTGTAGGCAGTCATGTTTCTACTGTTCCTAATCATCAGACAGGACGTATAGTTGACTTCAATACCCGTGGTATTGTTGCTATGGCTGGTAGCTTTGGTTATGAGCTTGATTTAAACCTAATTTCTGATGAGGAAAAAGAAGAAGTTAAAAACCAAATTGAAAATTATAAAAAATATTGGCATTTACTTCACAATGGCACATATTACCGCCTAACAAATTGTGAAAAAGACCATGAAAAAGTAGCTTGGCAATTTGTATCTGAAGATAAATCTGAAACTCTTGTACAAATAGTTAAATATGATACACATTGTAATGCACCAATACAATATATCAAACTTCGTGGTCTAAAAGCTGACTATGAATATGAGTTAGATGGCAACTTATATTATGGCAGTACACTTATGAACGCTGGTCTTCCAGTTAAACCTATAAACGGTGAATATAAGGCTTATCAGTTACATTTAATTTGTAAAAGGGTGAAATGAGAATATGCAAGACGTAATGAATATCCTTTCAAGTTTAACCGATTTCCCAGAAATCACAAATGATATTATGCATGGAGATATGCCAGGGGATAAAATCGAAATCAATGAGGGACATAAACAAAAAGCAGCACTTATTTTCCCTGTTTTGGTGGAAAAGCTAAAGAAATATATGGCTAATAACCCATATAATCGAGCAGTTATCTGTGTTTGTGGCGGTAGTGGTGTAGGTAAAAGCGAAACCGCAAGCCTTTTAGGTACAGCTTTGCAGAAATCAGGAATTGGCAGTTATATTTTAAGTGGTGACAATTACCCTCATAGAATACCAGCACAGAACGACGCTGAAAGAGTAAGAGTTTTCCGTCATGGTGCTGTTCGTGGTCTGGTTGCAAGCGGTCTTTATAATGAAAACACAAAGGCTATTTTGCGTGATTTACAGGCAAATGATACTGATAGCGACCCTAAACTTTGCATAGAGTATCCTTGGCTTGAAACATATCAAAATGAGGGTAAAAAAGCGTTAGCTGGCTATCTAGGCACAAAGAATGAACAAAATTTTGCCGAGCTTTCCGCAATCATCAAACAGTTTAAAACTGGTGCAAATGAATTATATCTCAAGCGTATGGGTAGAACTGAGCTTGATTTATGGTATGATTTAGTAGATTTTTCAGATAAAAATGTGCTAATTATAGAATGGACACATGGAAACAGTGATAAATACATATGTGTAGATATTCCAATTCTACTAAACAGCACTCCACAAGAAACACTTGAGCATAGAAGAAGTCGAAACAGAGACGGTGCAGTTGATAGCCCATTTGTTACTATGGTTCTTGAAATTGAGCAGCGTCAGTTAGAGGCACAAGCTCACAAAGCACAGATTATTGTTTCTAAAAGCGGAGAACTTCTAACTTATGCACAATATCGCAATCAAATGGCAGAAGGAGGCGTTTAATTTATGAAAAACAATCCTATGTTAAACGCTTATCCAGATAGCATTGGCGAAA
>JAGHIZ010000049.1 GCA_017886875.1 Butyricicoccus sp.
AAAACGTTTTGATGTATGTCTTATTCCGTTTGATACATCAACAGATTTAATTAAAGCAACTAATCCGGTAAAGTTTTATGAATATTTATCTGCTGGTAAAAAAGTTGTTGCAACTGGTATTCCAGAACTACTTCCTTACAAGGATAAATATGTGTATCTTGAAAATACTCCAGATGCTTTTTGTGATAAAGTTGAACTTTGTTTAAATGGGAATGATACACTTGCTAATGCAGATGAATGCTTTAAATTTGCACAAGAAAACGATTGGAATATGAGAGCGGAACAATTTATAAAAGAGACTCTTTCTATATATCCTAAAATTAGTGTTATAGTGCTTTGTTATAATCAGCTTGAATATACCAAACAGTGTGTGAGAAGTGTGTTGGAGCAGACCGCATATCCTAATTATGAGTTAATCATTGTTGACAACAATTCTACAGATGAAACATCAGAATATTTAAAGCAAATTGAAAAACAAAATCATAATGTAAAGATTGTAATGAATAAAGAGAACAGAGGTTTTGCAGGCGGAAATAATGATGGTATTGCTGTATCTGATGGAGACTATATTGTTCTGCTCAATAATGACACTGTTGTGACAAGAGGGTGGCTCACAGGCATGTTGAAACACTATTCAAACAATTCAAGGGCTGGTATCGTAGGACCTATTACTAACTCTATTGGAAATGAAGCAAAAATCAATGTGTCATATACTGATGTATCATCTATGCCAATTTTTGCATATCAGTACACAACAGAGCATATGGGAGAGGAGTTTCCACATACAGGTATTTTAGCAATGTTCTGTGTTATGATTTCCAGAAAGATATATGAAGAAGTTGGTTGTCTTGATGAAGGATATGGTATTGGAATGTTTGAAGATGATGACTATTCAACAGCAGTGCAGTCAAGAGGATATTCTTTAATCATGGCAGAAGATGTATTTATTCACCACTATGGAACAGTTTCATTTAAGAAATTGGAAGACGAACAATATAAGAAGATTTTTGATACAAATAAAGAATATTTTGAGAAAAAATGGGGAACTTCATGGAAAATGCCTCATTATCGTGATGGCGTAACATGGCACTAATAACCTAAATTGAAATGATGTATAGGCAGTAGAATAATGATAGACTATTGCCTATACATCATGACTTTTTAATATTAAAAGGGAGAATGCTATGAAAAAGATAATGCTAGTGTTTGGTACAAGACCAGAGGCAATTAAAATGTGTCCGCTTGTAAATGAACTTAAAACAAGAGAAAATATTCAGACTATAGTTTGTGTTACAGGACAACATAGGCAAATGCTAGACCAAGTGCTTAATGCTTTTGATGTAAAACCAGACTATGACTTGTCTATTATGAAAGATAGACAGACACTTTTTGATGTTACAGCTAATATTTTAATGAAAATTAAAGAGGTTTTAGAGGGCGAAAAACCAGATATTGTGCTAGTTCATGGCGATACATCTACAACATTTGTAACGGCTTTGGCTTGTTTCTATTTACAAATTCCAGTTGCACATGTTGAGGCAGGACTTAGAACGTATAATATTTACTCGCCATTTCCTGAAGAGTTTAACCGTCAAGCAGTTGGACTTGTAAGCAAATTTAATTTTGCACCGACAGAAATGTCTAAAAATAATTTACTAAAAGAAGGAAAAGACCCAGATAGTATATATGTGACAGGTAACACTGCTATTGATGCACTTAAAACAACAGTCAGAAAAGATTATACACACCCTCAGCTTGAGTGGGCAAAAGATAGTAAGCTGATACTTATCACAGCACATAGACGAGAAAATCTTGGTGAGCCTATGGAGCATATGTTTAGGGCGATTTTGCGTGTATGTGAAGAACACAAAGATGTAAAGGTCATTTATCCTATACATATGAACCCTGTTGTAAGAGAAATTGCAAACAAAATTTTGGGAAATAACGATCGTATACGCATTATAGAACCACTTGAAGTGCTTGATTTCCATAACTTCCTAGCTAATAGCTATATGATATTAACTGATTCAGGTGGAATACAGGAGGAAGCTCCAAGTCTTGGTAAGCCAGTGCTTGTTATGCGTGACACTACTGAGCGTCCAGAGGGAATTGCAGCTGGAACATTAAAACTTGTTGGTACAGATGAAGAAGTAATTTACCAAAATTTTAAAGAGTTACTTGAAAATCAGGATGTATATAATTCTATGGCTAATGCAGCTAATCCTTATGGAGATGGCTTTGCATGTAAGCGTATAGCTGATATTTTGGAAAAATAATTGAGCAAATGTTTTATATATTGAAAAATGAGTGTTTACTTAGATATGATAAGCTTAATACTTATTTTTTTAATGCACAGATAAAAAGTTATAGGAGTTAACATTAAAAATCAATATAAATAAATTTGTTAATAAAATTATATAGGAGAAAAAAATGAAAATACTTGTCATTGTTCCTGCCTATAACGAACAGGATAATATATGCAAAACAGTTGCAGATATAAAAGAAAATGGAGGTAATGTTGATTACATTGTAATAAATGATTGTTCAAAGGATAGAACAAAAGATATTTTGAGAGAAAACAATATTACATATCTAGATCTTCCAATCAATTTAGGAATTGGAGGAGGTGTTCAATCAGGATACATATATGCTCTAGAAAACGGATATGATATCGCAATTCAATTTGATGGTGATGGTCAGCATGATGCAATGTATCTTAATATGTTGATTGACCCAATAGAAAAAGGGGAAGCTGATGTTGTAATCGGTTCTCGCTTTATAGAAAAAGAAGGATTTCAGTCTTCCATATTGCGACGATTTGGAATTAATTTTTTAAGCGGATTGATTTATGCTCTTTGTGGCGTTAAAGTACGAGATGTTACAAGTGGTA
>JAGHIZ010000050.1 GCA_017886875.1 Butyricicoccus sp.
ATATTATATATATTATAAATATTATATATTTTATATCGCATTGTCTCTTATCTTGACTGTTTTTTTTTTTTTGGTTTGCTATAAACAACAAACGTTTGAGGAGCAAAAAAACTTGAGTGAGATTGATGAGCTAAAGCCGTACTTAAAATCTTTCTTATCTGAATATTATGGAATAAAAAGCATACGCAAAAATTTTCAGTGTATAAACCCAGCTCATGAAGATGAACACCCATCTATGAGCTATCATAAAGAAGACCATTATGTAAAGTGTTTTGCCTGTGGATATACAGCCAATATTGTTGGAGTGGCTTCTGATTATTGGAATATATCTAAATCTGAAGCAATAGAAAAATTAAAAGAAAAATATTTGAACAAAGAAAAAAGAACAAGAAAAAAATCTTATTTATCTACAAGAGGTTTAAAAGCCTCTACTATCAAACATTTCAAGGTAAAAGAGGTTGAAAACTTTCAAGCAGAATACATAAATGAGAACGGTGAAAAATCTTCTTATCCGTTTGGAGCTGCTATTATCATTCCTAATGGTAATTCCTATATTGCAAGGTCTACAACTGATAAAAAGTTTTATAAACCATTAAATTCACAAACTGGTATATTTTTTGTTGAAGAACTAGACCAAACAAAAGAGCCTGTGTTTATCGTAGAGTCGCCTATATGTGCGATGACAATCTGGCAACAGGGTTATCATGCAATAGCTCTTGGCGGTTTAGGTTATAATAATTTACTATCTGAACTTGAAAAACGAGGAAATAACATACCTCCTCTTATCCTTTCACTTGATTCTGATGCAAGTGGGAAAAAAACAACAGATACACTTTCAATTATCTTTGATGAAAAAAAATATAAATATATCAATTACCCTGTTATCACTACAAAAGACCCTAACGAATTTTTCTTATATAACCCGAATGCATTTGACACTTATTTAAGTGAATGTTTAAGCATGATAAATAAAAAAACAGGAAATTTATCAGCAAATAACTTGAATGAGTATATACAAAATTCTTTTTTATCTGATGTTTTAAAACAGAAAAAAGATGCAGCTGTTAGATTGACAGGATTTTCAGATTTAGATAAAAAGTTGGGTGGGTTTACTCAAGGACTTTATATCGTCGGTGGCAGACCAGGAGTTGGAAAAACGACATTTTTAGACCAGTTATCTTATGAGCTATCAGCACAAGTGCCAGTTTTTTTTATATCTTATGAACAAAATCGTTTACATTTTGCGGCTAAACAAATCGCCAGATTAGCTAATTTAAATGGTATAGGGTTAACATCTGCTCATATACTAAAAGGCATAGTTCCGAGAGAAATAATAAAAGTTATGGACTTGTATTGTGAAAGTGGTAGAGAAATATATATTTATTCAGATTCGCCTTCAGTGGACGAAATACAAAGGCGTGTAGAACAGTTTGAATATGATACAGGAAAAAGCCCTATTATCATAGTTGACTTCATTCAAAAAGTGCCATCACAAAGAAGCAATATAAAAGATGCTGTAGATGAAACTGTATCTAAATTGCAATACTTTACAACTGATGGCAGGCGTACATCTATATTAGTTTCTTCATTTAACAGAGCAGCTTATTATTCTCCTGTTACTATAGATAGCTTTAGAGAAAGCGGCAATATTGAATATGCAGCTGATGTTATGTTAGGTTTTCAATATGCAGTACAATCTAGCAAATTATTTAAAAGCGATAATAAGCAAAATGAAAAGATAGAGGCTATAAAAAAAGCTGAATTGGAAAGTCCTAGAAAATTAGAACTTGTATGTGTGAAAAATAGATATGGAAATCAATTTTCTGTATCGTTTGATTATTATTCAAATCTTGATTTATTTGTAGAGTCTAAAAAAGAGTAAATGGAAAGTCTTTGGTGTAATAATTTACATCAAAGGCTTTTTTTAGTTTATAGATAAATGTTCTTGACAGTTTTATTCTACAAGTGTAAAATAAAAATATAAATACTACAGTTATAGAATAGAGGTGAATATTATGAAAAGACTTCCAGATACTGAGCTTGTTGTAATGCAGGCTATTTGGTCATGTGAACCGCCTGTTTCAAGGGCAGAAATGCAAGAAATTTTAAAACAAACTCACCCAATGGCACAAACAACCCTTTTAACTTTACTTACTCGACTATCAGAAAAGGGATTTATAAAAATTGAAAAGCATGGCAGAATATCAAAATATGTACCGCTGATTTCTGAGCGTGAATATCTTGCAAATCAGGGAAAACGATTTATAAATCAGCTTTGTAACGGAAATATTTCCACATTTGCAACTGCATTATGTGACAGTGGTCTTACAAAGGAGGATTTAGACGAACTTCGTAAGCTGCTTGGAAAGGGTGAATTATAATGAGTATAAACCCATTCGGATTATTATTTGCTATTATTGAAGGTTGTATTATTTGTTATATCGTCTATACAAGTGATAAAAATGAAAGATGGTCACCTGATGGCGAAAAACCACTTTATACACCATATGTTTCATGCTTAAATCTTCCAACCGTATTATGTAGTATGTCAATTATATCAATGATATTTTTTGATATGAAAACCGCTATACAAAAAACAATCGGATTTAATTTCTCTATATTTTTGCAAATTTTTCTCTACTATTTAATTCTTATTCCTTGTTTACCGCTTTTAAGAAAATTTATAAGTGCAAGAACATGTTCTATATTGTGGTTAATTCCAAGTTATATGTATATTATGCAAAATGAAACATTTGCAGTGAATAAGCCGATTTTTATATTATCTGTGCCATATTTTTGGGTTAAAACCTTATTTGTAATTTGGATTATTGGCTTTTGGGCGGTTATGATTTTGAAAATTGGCTCTCATATAAAATTTAGACGTTATATTCTTGAAAACTCCTCACAGATAAACGATAAAAATATTATAGATATATGGTATGATGAACTTGAGCGTTCAAGATTACATAAAACCGATTATCCGCTTTTAAAATCAAATGTAGTTAAAACTCCAATATCAATAGGGCTTTTTAAAAGCAAGATTTTTGTTGTATTACCAGAAAAAGCATATACTGACGATGATTTAAGACTGATTTTTAGACATGAAATTGTGCATATAGGCAGAGATGATAGTTCATGTAAATTTTATCATATGTTTTGTACGGCTGTTTGTTGGTTTAATCCGCTTATGTGGTTTGCAATGCGAAAAAGTGCGGACGATATAGAACTTAGCTGTGATGAAACAGTTTTACTTGATGCAGATGATGGTACAAGAGCCAGATATGCAAGCTTAATACTAGAAACCGCAGGAGATGAGCGAGGTTTTACAACTTGCCTGTCCTCCTCTGCGACTGCATTAAGATATAGACTAAAAAATATAGTTAAACCTAATAAAAAATTTACTGGTGTAGTTATTGTTGGTTTGATATTTGTTGTTATGTATATGACAACTGGACATACTGCTCTGGTTTATGGTGATTACACTGGAAAAGATATCATTTTTTCTTCAAGTGATATGGAAAAATTTAAGCTAAATAGTGTAAGTTTTACACCTAATACCCAAACTTATATATGTAATAATGAAACCGCACTTACAGAATATCTATCAAATCTAAAAATACAAAATATAAGCGGTGTTTATACCTTTGAAAAAGACAAAGAACATTCATTCACCATATCATATAAAACACCTGATGATTTTATAACTATAAGCCTATTTAGTAATTTTATTGAAGTACAGCCACGTATTTCTGATTTTGATTATTATTATTTGCCTGATGGTGTTGATTTTGATAAATTGCATGAGCTTATTACTGTTAATTCTTCTGCAAATAGATAAAAAAACCTGAGTTTAAACTCAGGTTTTTTATTTTGTTCTATTTTTTATATAAAACACAGGTGCTTTATCTGGAACAGTACTAGCTGAACTACGAATTATAAGCTCAGTGTGGAGTAAAAGTGTACTTATTGAAACATTATTTAATAAGCTAGAAATAGCATAAAAGGCACTTTTACCAAGCTGGATACGATTTTGTTTTATTGTTGTTAATGGTGGATTTGTATAAGCACAGAACTGTAAATCGTCAAAACCAATTATGCTTATATCTTCAGGGACACGAAGTCCAAGTTCTTGGCAATGTGTCATAACTGAATGTGCTAGTAAGTCATGACTACACATAATTGCTGTTACATTTTGCTCTAAAATTCTAGGAAGATGTGACTGTATACATTCAGATACTAAATATGCACTTCCTGCAAGGTGTGCATTATCACATAAATTATGCTTTCTTAGTGCATGAAAAAAAGCTGTATATCTAAGCTGATTTATATATGAACTAAGTCCGCCACTTAGATAGCCAATTTTTCTATGTCCTAGTGATTTAAGATAAGAAACCGCTAAATCAAGAGCTTCATTATTATCAACACCAACATAAGCTGTTGTAGAATTTGCCTTTATATAATTATCAAAAAGAACAGCAGGGGTTTTACTAGATTTAAGTTGCTCAAACCATATGTCAACCAATGTTAGCCCTAGAAAAAATGCTCCAACATAATCATGTTTTAGCATATATTCATCATATTTAATATGAGTTTGTATATTTCTATCAATGGGCTGTATTTCAACAATAAAGCCTGCAGGTTCTGCCATTTGTTTAAATCCAAGAATTATATCATAACCAAAGTCACTTTCTTTTAAATAATCCATATTTTCAATAAAGATGCAAAGACGTTTTGCATCTTTTTTATGCATTGAACGAGAATAACCTAGCTCAACAGCGGTTTCAAGCACATTTTTTCGTAAAGTTTCACTAACATCTGATGCTCCATTTAAAGCTTTTGATACAGTTCCTTTTGAAATATTCAGTTTTTTTGCAATATCGGTTATTGTAGCCATATTTCTCAAACCTTTTCTGAAAGATTACATATTTAATTATAATCTTTTAGATATAAAAAATCAATTATACATAAACAAATTAGCATAACATACAAAAAAGTTTCGTAAAGTTTTGTTAGGGTGATTGTAGTTAATATACAATATAACTTATTATATATTGTATATATAGTATAAATTTATATTTATGTATAAATATAGCCTTGACTTTACAATATATATAGATTTATATTATTGTTAGCGAAACAAATCGAAACTTTTTAGGGAGGTAATGAAATGCACAAGAGATTAAAAAAATTTGTTGTTATGCTTATGGTCGCTTGTATAGCTTTTACATGCATAGGCTGTAAAACAACAAACGGTGCAAGCGGAGAAAAAGAACAGATTAGACTAATGGTTTGGTCATCAGCAGAAGACCAATCAAAAGAAAACGGCGAATGGTTGCAAAACTCATGTGAACGTTTTGCAGAGCTTCACCCTGAATGGGATATAACATTTGTTTATGGTGTTGCTGACTCAGCAACTGCTCCAGCAGCCGTAGCACAAGACCCAGAAGCAAGTGCAGATGTATTTTTCTATGCAAACGATAACTTGCCAGTTTTGGATAATGCAAACGCCATTGCAAAGATTGGCGGTAAATATGCTGAAGAAATAAAGGCTACAAATAGTGAAGCTTTAGTGGATTCTCTAACTATGAATGGTGATATTTATGGTGTGCCATTTGGAACTAATACATGGTTTATGTATTATGATAAAAGTGTATTTAGTGAAGAAGATATAAAAAATCTTGATACAATGCTTGAAAAAGGTGTAGTATCATTTCCTCTTACAAACTCATGGTATACACCAGCTTTTTACTTTGGTAACGGTTGTACTTTATTTGGCGATGGCACACAAGAAGAACTTGGTGCAGATTTTGGCGGTGAAAATGCAGTTGAAGTAACAGAATATTTAGTTGATTTAGCTAAACACCCTAATTTTAGAGTAGACCAAGACGGGTCAGGCATTGCAGGCATAAGAGATGGAAGTATAAATGCAATGTTTAGCGGCTCATGGGACGCAGCAGCTGTAAAAGATGCTTTAGGTGATAATATGGGTGTTGCTGCATTACCAACTTACACATTAAATGGTGAAGAAAAACAAATGTATTCATTTGCAGGCTCCACAGCTATTGGAGTTAATACAGCTACTGACCATATGGTTGCATCAGTTGAACTTGCTATTTACTTATCATCTGCTGAGGCTCAGATGTTGCATTATGAACTGCGTGATGCTATACCATGTAATACAGAAATAATTGATAGACCAGAATTTGCAAATAATCCAGTTATAAAGGCTCAAAATGATACTTTTGATAGAACATCTAAATTACAGCCGTTTGTATCAAAAATGAATAATTTCTGGGTTCCTATGGAAAATATGGGCAAAGGTCTTAGAAATTCAAGCGTGACAAAAGATAATGCAAAAGAACAGACAATAGCAATGAATGATGCTATGAATAGTGACGGTATATAAGGGGAGAGTGAAAAAATGAAACAGAAAACATTATCAGTTTCATTATTTGAAGCTTTAAAAAATGGCAGTAGTAAAATAAAACTTTCTATGCTTATTTTTGGTTTTGCTAATATGGCTTATGGTCAGATTGCAAAAGGTATAATATATTTATCAGTAGAGCTTGCATATATTTTCTTTATGGTTCGCTATGGTTTATATAATTTATCTATGCTTGTTAGTCTTGGCTCAGTGGAGCAAAAAGAAGTTTGGGACGAAGCTAATCAAGTATATTTATATGTCAAAGGTGACCAATCTATTTTACTACTGCTTTATGGTGTAGCAACAGTTTTAGTCACATTTTTAATGATTTGTTTTTGGGTAAGAACGATTAAAAGTGGTTATAAAGCTGAATGTTTATCAAAAAAGGGTGAGCATGTAAACACATTCAAAGAGGATTTAAAATCACTGCTTGATGAAAATATTCATTGTTTACTTATGTCACCACCCATGTTTTTTATAACAGCACTTACAATTTTACCGCTTATTTTTATGATTTGTATGGCATTTACAAATTATAGCAAGATAGGCAATCATCTAGTTTTGTTTGATTGGGTAGGTTTCGAAAACTTTGCTGCTTTATTTGACTCAAATAGTATTCTTGGTAGTACATTCTGGTCTGTGCTTTCTTGGACTCTTATTTGGGCGGTATTTGCAACATTTACAAACTATATTTTTGGTATGCTCCTTGCTATGCTAATCAACCGAAAAGACACTAAAGCAAAGGGTTTTTGGAGATTTTGTTTTGTGCTTTCAAGTGCTGTGCCAATGTTCGTTTCATTACTTATTATGCGAACAATGTTGCAGCCAAGCGGTGCTGTAAATGTACTTCTTCAAAATTTAGGTTTTCTTGAACAAGGTACAGCTTTACCATTCTTTACAGACCCAATGTGGGCAAAAGTCACCGTAATTGTGATAAACATTTGGGTAGGTGTACCATACACACTTATGCAGCTTACAGGTGTACTTCAAAACATTCCATCAGAACTTTATGAAGCGGCTGAAGT
Source organism: Butyricicoccus sp. (assembly GCA_017886875.1). GTDB lineage: Bacteria > Bacillota > Clostridia > Oscillospirales > Butyricicoccaceae > Butyricicoccus_B. Next base: position 7,450 of record JAGHIZ010000050.1, read on the forward strand.
AGATGGTGCTGGCCCTGTTAGAAAATTTTTCAGCATTACATTACCATATATGCTATATGTTACAACACCATATCTAATCGCAACATTTACAGGTAATGTAAATAACTTTAATGTTATTTATTTGCTGTCAGGCGGTGACCCAATTGTTGATTTATCATCAACAGCAGGTAGCACTGACCTTTTAGTAACATGGCTATATAAACTTACAGTTGATAAGCAATATTACAATATTGGTGCGGTAGTTGGTATTTTAACATTTATTATTTTATCTATTGGTGCATTGTTTACATATCGTCGTAGTAAGTCCTATAAAGAGGAGGGTGGATTTTAATGAAAAAGAGTGCAAAGGCTGTACGCAGACGTAATAATATAATTGTACATACTTTACTTGCGGTTTTAGCTTTTATATGGATTGTACCTATTTTATGGATTGTCATGACAAGTTTTAGAGGTGAAAGAGGTTCATATGTTTCAACATTTTTCCCTCAAACTTTAACATTTGATAACTATATAAGATTATTTACAGATACATCTGTACTGAATTTCCCACAAATGTTTAAAAATACATTTATTATTGCTATTTTCTCTTGTATTTTATCAAGCTTTTATGTATTATCTGCTTCATATTGCCTTTCAAGACTTCGCTTTAAACTTAGAAAACCATATATGAATATGGCTATGATTTTAGGTTTGTTCCCAGGCTTTATGTCAATGATTGCTGTGTATTTCATTTTAAAAGCTGTTGGACTAACGGAGGGTTCACTTATTAAATTAGCACTTATAATGTGTTATTCTGGCGGTGCAGCTTTAGGTTTCCAAATTGCAAAGGGATTTTTTGATACTGTATCTTATTCGATTGATGAAGCGGCACTTATTGACGGTTGTACACGTTGGCAAATTTTCACTAAAATCACATTGCCTTTAAGTAAACCAGTTATTATTTACACTATTTTAACTTCATTTATAAAGCCCTTGGGTTGATTTTATCTTTGCAAAGGTTATTTGTCGTGCAAACTCTGACCAATATACTGTTGCAATAGGTCTTTGGAAAATGCTTGAAAAAGAATATATAGACAGTTGGTATACATGCTTCGCAGCTGGTGCGGTGCTTATCTCTATTCCGATTGCAATTTTATTCTTAAAACTTCAAAAATATTATGCAGATGGTATGTCTGGTGCAGTAAAGGGTTAATTTTATGACTTTTAAGGAAATTGATAAAAAATATTATTATAGCGGTTATTTAGGTTCCAAAATTACAGATAAGGGTACTGTGTTTAAAATTTGGTCACCATTTGCTGAACATATAGAATTAAATCTTTATAAATCTGGTCATGAGGGCGATTGTTATAATACAATCGCTCTTGTGAAAGAAGATAAAGGCATATGGAGTTTTAAAACATCAGAAAATCTTGACGGCATTTATTATGATTTTAATGTGACTGTAAATGGTAAATGTGAGCGAACAGCAGACCCATATGCAAGAGCTTGCGGACTTAATGGCTTTAGAAGTATGGTTGTAGATTTAAAGACTACTAACCCAGATGGTTTTGAAAATGATATTCCCCCTGAAAAACAAAATGAAGATATAATTTATGAGGTTCATATAAAAGATTTTTCATATGCTGAAAGCGGTGGATTTCCAAAAGAATACCGTGGGAAATATAAGGCATTTTGTATAGAAAATACAAGTTTATATAACAAAGGCGAGTATAAAACAGGATTACAGTATTTAAAAGATTTAGGTGTAAATTATATTCAGCTAATGCCAATATATGATAGTGGTTCAGTAGATGAAGCAAACCCTGAAAGCTCATATAACTGGGGATATGACCCTGTGAATTATAATGTTCCAGAGGGTTCTTATGCAACCGATGCGGAAAATGGCAAGGTCAGAATAAAAGAGTTCAAGGAGCTTATACATTCACTTCATAAAAACGGTTTTCGTGTGATTATGGACGTTGTTTATAATCATACATATAAAAGTGACTCGTGGCTAGAACGCACAGTGCCAAATTATTATTATCGCAAATGGAAAAATGGTGTTCTCTCCAATGGTTCTGGTTGTGGCAATGATATAGCAAGTGAAAGGGCTATGTGTTCAAAGTATATTTTAGACTCGGTTATGTATTGGGCTGAAGAATACCATATAGACGGATTTCGCTTTGATTTAATGGGGCTTTTAGATGTAAAGCTTATGAACAATATAAGAAAAGCTCTTGATAAACGCTTTGGCAAAGGTGAAAAACTTATGTTTGGTGAACCTTGGTCAGCAGATAAGACAGCAACAAGAAATTATTTAGCAAATCAAAACAATATTAAAAAGCTAGATATTAATATTGGTGCTTTTTCTGATATTATCCGAGATAATATCAAGGGTAGTGTTTTAGATGCTGAAAGCGGTGGGTTTGTAAATGGTGGCAAAGGTTTTGAAGAAAAAATTATAAAAAGTATATCTGGTGATGACATATTTTTAGCCCCATCACAAGTTATAAACTATGTATCATGTCATGATGATTTAACTCTTTTTGATAAACTTTCCAAAACGCTTGATAGTGAAAAAATACTTGCTGCAAATCGTTTAGCCGCTGCTATTTATATGATGTGTAGAGGCAGACTGTTCTTCCTTTCTGGTGAAGAATTTGGACGAACTAAGAGGGGAATAAAAAACAGTTATAATAAATCTATTGAGATAAATAAGCTTGATTGGGATTTAGCTTATCAAAACAGAGATTTAATAAATTACTATAAAGGTTTAATTGCGTTAAGAAAGCAACTTTTAGGTTTATGTGATAAAACAGCTAGAAATAGAGTTATAAAAAGTGAAATTATAGCTGAAAACTGTGTATGTATAACAGTTGATAATTCAAGCTCTAAATGGGAACAGTTAAAACTTGTTTATAACTCATCTAGCGAAAATATAAATTTAAAACTTAAAGAGAATTGGCAAATTCTTGTAGATGGTGAAAATAGTTTTAAATGGCAAACCGAAGATTTTACAAATAATGCAACTATCAAACCTTTATCCGCACTAATTCTAGGTAAAAAATAAGGAAGATACACTCTATGAGGTTTATTTATGGAAAACAAAATTTTCCTGATAGTATTAGAGGTCAGGAAAATTGCTATTTACTTACAAATGGTTTAGGTGGTTTCTCATCTCAAAATATTATAGGCGGTGCAAGCAGAAATGACCATGCAGTTTTAATGGCTTGTACTAATGCACCTAACCATAGATGGAATATAATTCACAGATTAGAAGAAGTAGTCAGCTTTAAAAATGAAGATATTCATATATCAAGCCAGAAATTTTCAAATGGTTTAGATGAAAATGGAGTTAAAAATCTTTCTATTGTAGAAATAAAGGCTTTTCCAAAATGGTTATTTGAATTTAAAGGTGTAAGCATTGAAAAAAGTCTTGCAATGGCTTTTGAAGAAAACGCTGTTGCAGTAAGCTATAAAATAGATAATTTATCTGGTGAAGATTTTAATTTTATTATAACTCCATGGTTGCAATTTGTGCGAAAAGGGCAAGATTTAAACAAAAATCAAATTTTTGAATTTGAAAATAATAGTGTTAAATCGTCAGGTTTAAAGCTTGATATCAACACCAATGGAAATTTAAAATCTTTTAGTCCAAAATATCAAAAGCTATTTTATGATTATGATGCACCAGATGGCAGACGTGACACAGGTCTTGTATGTGCAAATCATAATATAAGCATTAATGTAAAAGCTGGAGAGCAAAAAGTATTAACTATTGTTTTTTCACTTGAAAACACTAAAAAGACAGCACAAACTATATTTAATGAGGCTGAAAAAAGATATAATGACATTCAAAATCAGTGTGGTTTAAAAAATGAAGTTGCACGTCAGCTTGCAGTTAGTGCAGATGCTTTTATATCAAAAAGAGCTTCAACGAATGCTAAAACTATTTTAGCAGGCTATCCATTTTTTGAGGACTGGGGTAGAGATACTATGATTGCTCTTGTTGGCTGTACACTGTCAACAAAACGCTTTGAAGATGCAAAAAGTATTCTAAAAACATTTATAGAGCATGAAAAAGATGGTCTTATGCCAAATTTATTTCCAGAAGGTAAAAATGAGCCATTATACAATACAGTTGATGCAGCTTTATTATTTATAAACTGCATTTGGCTATATTATAAAAAAACAAATGATTTAGATTTTGTAAAACAGGCTTTACCTGTTATGGAAAATATAATAAATGGATATTATAAAGGTACTAAATTTAATATTCATATGGATACAGACTATTTAATAACAGCAGGTGAAGGACTTGACCAAGTAACATGGATGGACGTTAGATTTGAAGATATACTTCCAACCCCACGCCATGGAAAACCAGTTGAAATAAATGCTTATTGGTATAATGCACTGAAAATCATGCAAAATCTATACGAAGCTTTAGAAAAAGACAGCACATTTTATAAAGATTTATCCGAAAAAGTAAAACAGAGCTTTAATCTAAAATTTTGGAATAAAAACTGTTTAAAAGATGTTGTTTCGGGTACAAGTGCAGATTGTCAAATTAGATGTAATCAAATTTGGGCGATTTCAATGCCTTTTACTATGCTAGAACCAGAAAAAGAAAAACAGGTTGTAAATACTGTTTTTAGACATCTTTATACACCTGTTGGACTTCGCACACTTTCACCATATGATAGTGAGTTTAAAGGCTTTTATGGTGGAGAGCAAAAAAATAGAGATTTAGCATATCATCAAGGTACAGTTTGGCCATTTCCTTTAGGTGCATATTATCTTGCATATCTAAAGGTTTATGGTGATAAAGAAAGAATAAAAAACCAGTTAAATGCACTAATTCCAGCATTAACTGAAGGGTGTGCAGGTCAACTTCCAGAAGTTTATGACGGTGAAAACCCTACTATGTCTAAAGGCTGCTTTGCACAGGCTTGGAGTATAGGAGAACTTTTAAGAGTATATGAAGCTTTAGAGCAAAATTGAAATGAGGTAATTTAAAATGGAACAACAATTACAAGCTATTTTAAAAAATCAGTTTAATAAAACACTTGAAACAGCAGAAAAATCTGAAATTTATCAAGCACTCATGCTATTTACTAAGCATAAAATGCAAGATATGCCTAAAAATACAGGTGAACGTAAACTATATTATGTATCTGCTGAATTTTTAATCGGTAAGTTACTTTCTAATAATCTTATAAATCTTGGTTTATTTGATGAAGCTAAAGAGCTTTTAAATCATTATGGTTATGATTTAACTGAAATTGAAGATGAGGAGCTTGAGCCATCTTTGGGAAATGGCGGCTTAGGCAGACTTGCAGCGTGTTTCCTAGACTCTATTGCAACACTTAATTTATGTGGTGATGGTGCAGGGCTTAATTATCATGACGGTTTATTTTATCAGAAATTCTATGATAAAAAACAAAGTGAGCAGAAAAACCCTTGGATTACAGAAAAAAGTTGGCTCACTGATACAGGTTTAAGATTTAAAGTTCCATTTGCTGATTTTGAACTTGAAGCAATTATGTATGATATTGATGTACCAGGATACAACGGAACATGCAATAAACTTCATTTATTTGATGTTGCAACTGTGGACGAAAATATTATACATGATGGTATAAATTTCGATAAAACAGATATAAAGCATAATTTGACATTATTCTTATATCCAGATGATAGTGATGAAGCTGGTCGTTTACTTCGTGTTTATCAGCAGTATTTCCTTGTAAGCAGCACAGCACAGCTTATTTTACAAGATACCAAACAGCGTGGCTATGATATCAAGGATTTAAGTAAGCATGTTGTAATTCAAATAAATGATACTCACCCTACAATGATTATTCCAGAACTTATCCGCTTGATGACAGCTCAGGGCATAAGTATTGACGATGCTATTGAGCAAGTAAGTAAAACTTGTGCATATACAAACCATACAATTTTAGCAGAAGCACTTGAAAAATGGCCTATGTCATTTATGAGAAAAGCTGTTCCTCAGCTTGTGCCAATCATTGAGGAGCTTGACCGCAGAGTCAAGGAAAAAACATCAGATACTAGAACATGGATTTTAGATAATGAAGATAGAGTGCATATGGCACATATTGACATTCATTATGGTTATAGTGTAAATGGTGTTGCAGCACTTCACACCGAAATTTTAAAAAGCTCTGAGTTAAAGCCATTTTATGATTTATACCCTGAAAAGTTTAATAATAAAACAAATGGTATCACTTTTAGACGTTGGCTATTACATTGTAATAATGAACTTGCAAGTTATATTGAAAGCTTAATCGGCTCAGAGTTTAAAAAAGATGCAACCAAACTAGAAAAACTGCTTGAATATAAAGATAATCAGCAAGTATTAGATAAGTTATGTGAAATTAAAAAGAATAACAAAACAAAGCTTGCAGATTTTCTAATGCACACACAAAATATTAACATTGATACAAATTCTATTTTTGATATTCAAATCAAGCGTTTGCATGAGTACAAACGCCAACAGATGAACGCTTTATATGCAGTTTACAAGTATTTAGATATTAAATCTGGAAATATTCCTAAGCGTCCAATAACCATGATTTTCGGTGCAAAAGCAGCTCCAGCATATACTATTGCTAAAGATATTATTCACTTTATTTTGTGCCTAAGTGAGCTTATTAAGAATGATAACTATGTTAATAAATATCTAAATATTGTTATGGTTGAAAACTACAATGTAACCAAGGCGGCAAAATTAATTCCAGCTTGTGATATTTCCGAACAAATCAGCCTTGCATCTAAGGAAGCATCTGGCACAGGCAATATGAAATTTATGTTAAACGGTGCTTTAACTCTTGGTACAAGAGATGGTGCAAATGTTGAGATTGCAGAGCTTGTAGGCGATGAAAATATTTATTCATTTGGCAAAAGCTCAGACGAGGTTATTAAATTATATGATGAACATTCTTATTCATCTGCCGCTATTTATGAGAGTGATGAAAAAATAGCTGAGCTTGTTGACTTTATTGTTGATAAAAAGTTAATTCGTATAGGTGACCCTGTTTGCCTTGGTCGTTTATATAAGGAAATTGTCGGCAAAGACTGGTTTATGACCTTGCTTGATTTAAAGGAATATATTGAAGTTAAGGAAAAAATGCTAGCTGATTATGAAGATAGAAACACTTGGGCTAAAAAATCACTTATAAATATTGCAAAAGCTGGTTTCTTCTCATCAGACCGCACAATAGAAGAATATAACAATGATATCTGGCATCTATGAGGTTAATTAAATGAAACAAACAGGTATTTTAATGGCTGTTTCCTCTCTCCCTGCTCCTTATGGAGTGGGAGAGCTTGGAAATGAAGCTTTTCAGTGGATAGATATATTACATAAAAATAATATAGATATTTGGCAAATACTCCCTTTAAATCCTACTGGTTATGGTAATTCACCTTATCAGCCTTATTCATCTTTTGCAGGTGATGAAATTTATATCAGCCTTAAAACTTTAGCTGATGAAGGTTTAATTGATAATTTGCCTAAGCCTTTTAAAAATCAGAAAACAAGAATTAATTATGATAAAATAAGAGCTTGGAAAGAACCATTTTTACGCAAAGCATTTGAAAATTTCACAAAAACAGATGATTATAATACATTTGCCACTAATGAATGGGTTATAAAATATTCTGTATTTCGTGCAATGAAAAAGGCAAATAATAACTGTTGCTGGACAGAATGGAAAACAAATCAGCGTGATTGGAATGAAAATATAATCCCAGATGAATTTAGACAAGAAGCCGAATATCATATCTTTTTACAGTATATCTTCTTAAAGCAATGGCAAAAAGTTAAAAACTATGCAAATGAAAAAAATATTCGTATAATGGGTGATGTTCCATTTTATGTCGGCATAGATTCGGTTGATGTTTGGGCTAATCGTTCTAATTTTCTATTAGATAAAGATGGAAACCCTCGTTTTATAGCTGGTGTGCCACCAGATTATTTTAGTGAAACTGGTCAGCGTTGGGGCAATCCAATATATGATTGGGACGAACTCGAAAAAACAGGTTTTAAATTCTGGGTAGAAAGAATTGGATATAGTCAAAAACTATTTGATATTATTCGTATTGACCATTTTAGAGCTTTTGATACATTTTGGAAAATTCCTGTAAGCTGTCCAACGGCCGTTGAAGGAGAATGGATTGAAGCACCAGGTTATAAAGTTATAGACACACTTTATAAAGAAATACCTAATCTTTGTTTAGTCGCTGAAGATTTAGGCGATTTACGCCCTGAAGTTTTAACTTTGCGTGACCATTATAATTTAAAAGGTATGAAAATACTTGAATTTGACATTGATACAAACGGAAAATATGCAAAAATAGTCGGTGAAAGCAAGGAAAATCAAATACTTTATACTGGTACCCATGATAATGCAACACTTTTAGAATGGTATAAATCTTTAAAAGTTCCTCAGCGTAGAAAAGTGCGTAAAATGTTAAAAAAACAAGGATTTAAAAATAAAAATATAACATCACGTTTGAATGCTCTTGCATTATCAGCGATTTCAGATTGGGTAATACTTCCTATGCAAGATGTAATAGGTTTAGGAGCTGAAGCGAGAATGAATTTACCAGGTACGGTTGGAAGCCCAAACTGGGAATGGTATTTACCAGATATGCAACTTGCAAAGAAATCTTTAAATTCATTAAAGTCAGATATATTAAAATGGAGGAATTGACAAAATGAATTTTTCAGCGGTATTTCATAGAGCAACTGCACCATATAGCTATGCTTTAGATACAGATACATTGGTTATTAAACTTCAAACAGATAAAAGTATTGATAAAGTTTTTATACATTGGGGTGACCCATTTGAAGCTGGCATATTAGGCGGTACGGAAATATGGAAAGGACAAAAGGAGGAAATAACCAATACAACCGAATTAGAACATCATTTATGGTGGGAAATAAAATTAAAACCACCTTACAAACGTTGTAAATATTATTTTGAATTACATCAAGATAATGAAATATGGTTTTATGGTGAAGATGGATTTACAGATAAATGTAAAGATAACATACCAGCTTGTTTTTTCCAACCATGGATAAACCCAGCCGATGTTATAACCCCTCCAGAATGGGTTAAAAAAACTGTTTGGTACCAAATTTTCCCTGATAGATTTAATAAATGTCAAAATACAACTATTGATGGTCTTTGCGAATGGAAAACAGGTTCAGTTACTAATGAACAGAAATTCGGTGGAAATTTACAAGGCATAACAGAAAAACTGGACTATTTATCTGATTTAGGTATAACTGGTTTATATTTAACTCCTATTTTTAAGGCTGAAACCGTTCATAAATATGATACGACTGATTACAAACAAATTGACCCTGATTTCGGTACAGAGCAAGATTTAATAAATCTAGTGGAAAAAGCACATGAACATAATATCAAAATTATGATTGATGCAGTATTTAATCACTCAGGTGATAAATTTGAACCATGGCTTGATGTAAAAGAAAAGGGTAAAAAATCACCTTATTGGGATTGGTTTATGGTAAATGATTGGTCTGCAATAGAAAAATGTAGAGATACTAGAGACGGTAGATATTATTCTTTTGCATTTATTTCCAATATGCCAAAACTAAATACTAATAACCCAGAAGTTATAAAATATATCAGTCAGCTTTGTGCTGATTGGGTGGAAAACTATAATATTGATGGCATTCGTTTTGATGTGGGAAATGAAATTTCTCATAGACTTATAAAAGAAATACGTCAAAAAGTACATAAAATTAAAAAAGATGTTTATTTACTGGGGGAAATTTGGCATGACTCTTCCCCTTGGCTTGAAGGTGATGAATATGATGCGGTTATGAACTATCCTTTTAAACAGGCTGTTTCAGGATTTTTTGAAGATAAAACACAAACTTCAAGTCAGTTAGAATGGAAAGTCAAAGCTTGTATGGGTATGTATCGTAAACAAACTCAAGATGTTATGTTTAATCTTTTGGATTCACATGATACAGATAGACTTATTACAAGGGTTAATAATAATCAAGATGTGTTTTTCCAGCAGCTTACTATGCTATTCACTTTAACAGGTAGTCCATGTATTTTTTATGGTACTGAAACTGCTTTAGAAGGCAGTCATGACCCAGATTGCCGCAGATGTATGCCATGGAATGAGTTAAACACAGAAGTATATGAACAAGTTAAAAAACTTATTTATTTAAGAAAAAATCTTGATGAACTCACAAATAGCGAGATTTCTTTTAAAACAATTTCACAAAACAATAGAATAGTATGTTATACTCGTGGTAATATAGAAATTATTCTTAACTGTAGTGATACTGATTTTGAATTAGATAACACTGAGCAAGTTTATTTTAGTCGAAAACTAGAGAAAAATATTCTTTTATCAGGTGGTATATGTATTAGATAAAAATAAAAGCCAGACAATTAAGTCTGGCTTTTGTAATTATTTGTATAAAATCATGCTTTCCCAAGGTCTTAAAACATCAGTTTTTATATCATTATAATTTTGAATTAAAACATTTGCATTTTTCCATTCATTAGGTAATTTATATTCGGTTTTATCGTCACCAAAGTTACAAATTACAAGCATTTCATTATTATCTAGCTTTCTTGAATAGATAAATAACTTTCCGTGTTCTGGCTCTAATAAAGTAAAATCACCATCTACAAAAATTTTATATTCTTTTCTAAGAGAAATTAATTTTTGATAGTAATAAAAAATAGAATTTTCATCATTTAAAGCCATTTCAGCATTTATATCTTTATAATTAGGGTTTACACTTAACCAAGGTGTACCAGTTGTAAAACCTGCATTTTCGCTGTTATCCCACTGCATAGGAGTTCGTGCATTATCTCTACCCCTTGCATAGATTGAATTCATAATATCTTCATGAGTATATCCTTTTTCCTTACGTTCTTTATACATATTAAGCGTTTCTAAATCTTTATAATCATCTATATTAAGCTTAATATTTGTCATACCTAGTTCTTCGCCTTGATAAATATAAGGAGTGCCTTGCATACCATGAAGCATAGTTGCAAGCATTTTAGCAGACTGCACCCTATATTCTTTATCATTTCCCCAACGTGAAACTGTTCTAGGTAAATCATGATTATTTAAAAATAAGCTATTCCAGCCTTTATTATGTAAAGCTATCTGCCAATCTGCAAAAGTCTTTTTAAGCTCAACAAGAGATAAAGGTTTTAAATCCCATTTTTCATTTCCTTGGTCAAGTAAAATATGTTTAAACTGGAAAACCATTGAAAGCTCACTGCCATCTGGGTTACTGTAAAGTTTAGCTCGTTCAATATCAGCACCCCAAGCCTCACCAACGGTTATAAGGCAGCCTTTTTGGAATGTTTCTCGGCTTAATTCTCTTAAAAATTCATGCAGTTTAGGGCCATTATTAGTAATTTTAAGGTCTGGCTCTTTTGCAATTTGGTCTATAACATCAAGTCTAAAACCTTCAACGCCTAAATCCATCCAGAAAAGTATCATATCATAGATTTCACGTCTTAAATCAGCGTTTTCCCAGTTAAGGTCAGGCTGTTCAGGTGCGAACTGATGAAAATAATATTGATTAACTTCATCTACCCAAGTCCAAGCCGAACCGCCAAAACATGCAATCATATCATTAGGGGCTTTATCTTTTGTACCATCTCTCCACACATAGTAATCATGATATGGGTTATCTCTGCTTGTTTTAGCCTCTTTAAACCATTTATGCTCATTTGAGCTATGATTTAAAACTAAATCCATCATAATGCCTATACCACGTTTTTTACCCTCTTTTATAAGCTCTTTCATATCATCAAGTGAACCATACATAGGGTCAATATCTCTATAATCAGAGATATCATATCCATTATCAACTTGAGGAGATTTACAAACAGGGGAGAGCCAAATAACATCTATCCCAAGTTTTTTAAGATAATCAAGTCTTTTTATTATGCCTTTTAGGTCACCTGTGCCATTGCCTGTGGTATCCTGAAAACTTTTAGGATAAATTTGATATGCAACAGCCGATTTAAACCAATCCTTTTTTGTTTTATCTAGCATTTTTAACACACCTTTTTTCTTTTATTAAGAAAATTATAACATGTGTTTTAACTCGGTTTCAAAACGTTTCTTATGAAACTATAATTATTAACAAACTTTAATTTTATATTTTGTTTATTTTCACTGATTGCCTGCATACAAGATAAACTGGACTTTTATTATCTACTTTATCAATAGGCATATTATTAATCATTTTTATAAGAATTTCTATACTTAATCTTGCTTTCTCACTAATATCTTGATGAACGGTTGTCAAATGTGGTCTTAATAAGCTTGCATAAAAACAATCATCAAAACCAGTAATTGAAATTTGATTTGGAACAGATATTCCATTATCTTGAAAATAGTTAATTGCCTCGATTGCTGTTATATCTGATGAAAAGGCTAATGCACCAGCTTTTAAAAATAAAGATAAATTTTGTTCATAAAACTTATATCTTTGTTTTTCATCAGATGGAATAATTATATAACGTGATTTACTGCAAAAATCGCCTTTGCTTTCCATAGCTTTTTTAAATCCTAACCAACGATAATAATCACTATCAACTTTTGTTTCTGCCATAAATAAAGCCTTTGAAAAACCGTTTTCAAGTAAATGTTTTCCTATTTGCTCTCCACCTGAAAAATCATCAATTCCAACATTTACAAAGTTATAATCACAGTTTTTTGAAGGATAGGCATCAACTAAAACCATATTTTTATTTAATATTCGTTTTAGTGAATTATATTTATCTTGATTAAATCCAAGAATAATTAATCCGTCAATATTCCATCTTGAAGCGATATCAGCTATTTTTTCTATTTCGCTACCATCTATAATCATAATATAATAACCAGCTTTTTGTGCACTGATTTGTGTCCCTGCTAGAAATTCTCCTATAAAAAAATCTTTTAAAGCATGCCTACCATGTGCAATATCAAACCCTAAAACTATACCAATTATCTTAGAAGCTTTTTCAGAAAATATCATTGGCATTTTATTAGGAACATATCCTTCTTCAGTTAATATATCAGAAATTTTTTTAATAGTTTCTTGAGATACTTTTTTTGTTTTTCCATGTATAACATTTGAAACTGTTGTGCGACTTACACCAACTTTATCTGCAATATCTTGTATTTTTAACATTATATTTGTACTCTCAAAAAAATTTTAATATTATAATTTTATATATTCTAAAACTCTTTCGCAAAGTTCTTTCATATTAGGACTATCTAAAATAATATCAGCTTTTGGTTTTTTATCAAAATTTTCTGTTAATTCTGAATGTATAAAACAAGTTTTTAATCCAATATTTATAGCTGGATTTATATCATCATATGGACTATTTCCTATCATCATAATTTCTGATGGTGCAATATTTATAGTATTAGCCCACTCTATAAGCTTTCCAAAAAATAAATGAGAAGGTTTTTTTACTTCATAGTCAGATGATATAAATATTTTATCAAAAAGCGTGTCAATTCCTGTTTGTTTAAGCTCTGGTTGAGTGTAAAGCCTTTGAGCATTGGAAAGGAGGGCTATTTTAATGCCATTATTTTTAAGTTTTTTAAGCATGTTTTCTACACCATTGTATAAATGGGATATATTTTGTGTTGACGCTGCTCTAAACACTTTTGCGGTAATTTCAACTTGATTTGTATCAACATTTATTTGCTTTTCTTTATATAATTGGGTATAAATATTCCCAACGTTGATTTCTCCTAAATCACTACCATATTTTATTTTTAATTTTTCTTTTTCAACACTTTCAAGTTGATAATAACGTTTTTTTAGCTCATCAGCATTATATTTTGCTCCATAATACCCCATAAATGCTGCTAATGTTTGCCATGCACTATTTAATGACTCATCAGTTCGTATTGTCATCAATGTACCATATAAATCAAATGCAATCAATTTAATCATATATTTCACTCCTTCATATTAATAATAAAGCCTCACATAATTCGCATTGTTAATATGCATGTGAGACAATATTATAATATTATTTTTTTATATATTTTACAAGGGCTAATTTATACAAAGTTAAAAGTATAAAATATCAAATCTAACTTAAATACAAAAAATATTTATATTCAAGCCTTGACCAGAGTTTAAAGCGTTTACAGTTAGATTATGTAGATATTTTTTATCATCATAGAATGGATAAGGAAACACCTTTAGAAGAAACCATGTGGGCATTAGACCAAATTGTTAGAAGTGGTAAAGCTCTTTATGTTGGTTTATCTAACTACGATGGTGAAACTATGAAAGAAGCAAGCAAAATACTAAAAGAATTAAAATGTCCATTTATTATAAATCAAAATTCATACAATATTTTTAATAGAACGATTGAAAATAATGGTTTAAAAGCAGCATCTGAAGAACTTGGAAAAGGTATAATTTCATTTAGTCCACTTGCTCAAGGTTTGCTTACAAATAGATATATAAATGGTATTCCAAAAGACAGCCGAATTGCAATAGATGGCAGATTTTTAAATGAAACAGAATTAAATAACAAAATTACAGCAATTAGACAATTAAATGAAATTGCAAAACAACGTGGAGAAACATTAGCTCAAATGGCACTTAAATGGGTTAGAAAAGATAATGTTATAACCAGTGTTTTGATTGGTGCATCAAAGCCAGAGCAAATTTTAGACAATCTACATAGTATGGAAGGTTCAGGCTTTACACAAGAAGAATTAAATAGAATTGATGAAATTTCATTAAATTTATAATGAAAAATTGGAATTAAAAAAGAGGATATTTGCAAAATGCAAATATCCTCTTTTACTTTTTAAATATTGTACTGCTAGTTGTTGTAACCCTAATAAGGAATAATAAAAATACCATTACAAAAATTGTAAGCAATGGGCAAACTAAAAGTTAATTATTTCTGGTACTTTTTTTATAGACAACAGAAGTGTTGATTAGTTTTTTGATAAGTTAAGCTCATTTTTCATAGCATTATATCCAATTAAAACAGTCCATACATAAGCCAAAGTTTTAGGAATCATTAACATTCCAATAGCAGGAATAGTATCAGCAAATAAAACTACTGGTAAATAAAATCCAAAACTAATAACAATGGTTAGCCACATATTTTTAAATAATTTATCACTATTTTGGCGTGAGCTTTTATAGAAAATTACGATTATAAGTATTCCCATAATTGTAAAAGGTATATTTCTATATATACCCCATGATAGTGGAGCACTAGAAGATGTCCAAGAATTTTGAGGGAACAAGCATAAAGCTATTCTTAAAAAAGCTAATATATAAACAGAAACCGTATATATTTTTTTATCTATTATTTTGTATCTAATTCGCCATATGTAGTATAAAATAACATAAAATATGGTCATAGTTATAGAAGTAATAAACTTTCCTATACCGAGTGCATAAGTATAGTTTTCAAGCCCAGTAGTACATAATGCTACTGCTCTAGGTATTAAATGAAATGAATCACCTAGTCCAAGTACAACCGCCATTATTCCAAATAGTTTAAACTGTTTGTTATTTTTACTTTTTATTACCATAATAATGCCTAAGATTATAACACCTATAAGATAGATGGCATCAAATTAAGTTTCAAATATTGCTCTCATAAATATCTCCTTTAAATTATTATGAACAGTGTTCATTTTGATTTTAAATAGTTCCCACTCTTATTTAGTGGGACTAATAAATATAATTTTTTATAAAAATAATCAATGAATTGCAATTATCTTGTTTTTTTAACAAATCAGATATAATTAAATCAAATATATAGCTAACAAATATTTCAGGTGTGAATTCATCAGAAAATATATTTTTTTTTATATTTTTATCACTTTTTAAAGCTAAAATTAATTTTTGCTTTAGCTTTAAAAAATAAATATTCATAATTTTAACACCAGCTTGTTTATCATCAACTTAGGCAGGTGTAATTTCAAATCTGGTTATAAAAGCACTAAATGTAATCGTAACATAAACTTTATAGCCAAAATATGCTTCATTTTCTATTTTAGTGTTATTACTGTATTGTAATTTCAACATTTTCTATGCACTCTTTTCATTTGTATTCCCTACAAATAGCATAGCATATTGTTGAGGTTCTTTTTTATTTTTTATCTAGCACAACGAGTTATATTAAAAACAATTTACTTTTGCTGATAATCAAAAATATTTTCTTCTATCGATAATAATAAATATTATATATGATATAAAAGCAGTTATAATATAAACTAAATTTTCACAAGAAATCAAACGATTAAATATTGGTTCGCCTTTAAAATAAGCATATAAAATATTAACAACACAATTTGTGACCAGTGTGCATACAAGAAATATCCATTTTTTACTGTAAGCATTCACTTTTATATTTACTCCTTTTGTTATATTTATGGTTTATTTTTACAGTTAAATAGTAACAAACAAATAAAATATTACAAGATTAAAAAAGTAAAAATATTGTAAAATTACAAATTTCTATATCCTTTTCATTTCTATTAAAAATCTTTCTGATAACTTAGTAAATAATTGATTTTTTTTCCATACTAAACTCATTTTAGGGCTAATTTCTACAGATAGAGGTTTAAAGCATAATTCACTATTACCTGTAACATTGATTATATTATCAAAACAAATAGCATAGCCAATACCCTCTTCAACCATAAGAGAACCATTAAATAATAAATTATATGTACCAACAATATTTAATTTCTTTCTATCACAGTTTAATAACTCTGAAATATTATTATCTTTATATAATTGTCTTGATAAAATCAAAGGTTTATTAAATAAATCCTCTGGTTTAATAATATCTTTTATTGCTAATGGGTCATCTTTTCGCATCATAACTCCAAAGTAATCAACTGATTTTAATAATAAGCTGTCATATCTATTATAATCTACTTGTCCAAATACTAAAGCAAAATCTATAAGTCCATGATTTAAATCTTCTAAGACAGTTGTTTTATCACCGCTTACAATATGTAAATGTATTAAAGGATTTTCTTTTTTTAGCTTTTTAATCACTTTTATAAGCCCTCTAACTCCTACAGACTCACCTGCCCCGATATAAATATCTCCTGCAAGTATTTCATCAGAAAGTTTTATTTCATCTTGGGCTTTTTTCATAAGCTCAATAATTTCTTCTGCCCTTTTACGAAGAATTAAACCTTCATTTGTAAGCTTTATTTTTCTGTTACTTCTTATAAATAATGTTTTACCTAATTCATTTTCCATATCTTTTAATTGGCGAGATAGTGTTGGTTGTGATAAATGCAAAAACTTAGCTGCACCAGAAATACTTTCTTCTTTTGCAACAGCTAAAAAATATTCTAAAACACGAAACTCCATAATAAAATTTCTCCTTTATTAAAGCTATAATAATTATAACGTTTTTATATATGCTTTTAAAGCATATATAACTATTTAATATAAGCATTTGTTATAGATAACTATAATTGATATAATTATATTAAATAAACATATAATGAGGGAATAATTATGAGTAAAAATGTACTTATTGTGTCTACAAGCCTTAGAAAAGGCGGAAATTCTGAAACATTAGCAGATTACTTTTTAAAAGGTGTCAAAGATGCTGGACACAATGTAGAAAAAATAAGCCTTGTTGATAAAAATATAAACTTTTGTAAAGGTTGTCTTACTTGTTTAAAAACCGGTAAATGTATAATAAATGATGATGCGAATATAATTACTGAAAAAATGATGTATGCAGATGTTATAGTTTTTGCAACACCAATTTACTATTATGAAATGAGTGGGCAAATGAAAACTATTTTAGACCGTGCTAATTCATTGTATGGTTCAGATTATCATTTTAGAGAAATTTATATGCTTACAGCTGCGGCTGAAGATGATAAAAATACATCAAAAATAGCTGAAAATGGACTAAAAGGCTGGATTGAATGTTTTCCGAAAGCCGAATTAAAAGGTACAGTATTTGCTGGTGGCGTGGATTCGGTTGGCACTATTGCTGGTCACTCTGCATTATCAAAGGCATATGAAGTGGGTAAAAATATCTAAAGTGAGGTTATTATGGAATTACAAGAGTTTTTATCTAATATGAACAAAGAAGTTATTGCAAATTCTGATACTCATAAATATATGCATAAGTTAGCACAAGAAGCATTGCAAATAACTTCAATAATAAATAATGGTTATCATACACCTGAAGAAATTACTGAACTTTTTGAAAAACTCATAGGGAAAAAAGTTGGTAAAAATTTTGGTATGTTTCCGCCTTTTTATACTGACTGTGGTAAAAACATTACAATAGGAGATAATGTGTTTTTAAATAGCGGTTGTAAAATGCAAGACCAAGGCGGTATTACTATTGGTGACGGTACTCTTGTTGGTCATAATGTAGTTTTTGCAACGATTAACCATGATGAAAACCCAGATAAACGAGCAAATATGCACCCTAAACCTATTTGTATAGGAAAAAATGTCTGGATTGGTGCTAATGCAACAATTTTACCTGGTGTAACTATTGGAGATGGTGCTATTATTGCAGCAGGTGCAGTTGTAACTAAATATGTACCAGCTTTTACTGTGGTTGGTGGAGTACCAGCAAAATTTATAAAGAAAATAAAGTGATTTATGGAGGTTATTTTTATGCCTATAAAACAAACAGCAGGTAGAGATGCATTGGGAGATTTTGCACCTAAATTTGCAGAAATAAATGATGATATACTTTTCGGGCAGGTTTGGAATAGAGATAATTTATTATCCCTTAGAGAGCGTTCAATTATAACTGTTACTGCTTTAATGGCACAAGGACTCACAGACTCATCTTTTAAATATCATCTTACTACCGCAAAAAATAACGGTATTACCAAAACAGATATAGCGGAAATTTTAACACATGCAGCTTTTTATGTAGGTTGGCCTAAAGCTTGGGCAGCTTTCAATATGGCAAAAGAAGTTTGGTCAGATGATAACACTGTTATTGATTTAAAAACTGCACATGCAAATAGTATGATATTCCCTATTGGAGAGCCAAATGATGCTTTTGCACAATATTTTGTTGGTCAAAGTTATCTAGCACCATTATCAACAAATCAAATCGGAATTTATAATGTGACATTTGAGCCTAAATGTCGCAATAATTGGCATATACATCACGCTGATAATGGTGGAGGTCAAATTTTAATATGTGTCGCAGGTCAAGGCTACTATCAGCAGTGGGGTAAACCAGTACAAAAATTAAACGCAGGTGATATTGTTAATATTCCTGCAAACGTTAAACATTGGCATGGTGCAACAAATGACAGTTGGTTTTCACATCTTTCAATAGAAGTTCCCGGAGAAAATACATCAAATGAATGGTTAGAACCTGTAGAAGAATAATATTAAAACTCTCTGATACAAAAATGTGTCAGAGAGTTTTTAAATTTTAATATTGAAATTTTATAATTGTAAAATACGCTATTTTATGTTATCATATTTGCAGGATAACTTGTTGATATTATATAAAAAGGAGAGTGGGATTTATGTCACAGGTAGATGGTAGTATTGATATTAAATTTAATGGAACACAAGAGGCTTTAAACAAACTTGAATGTTTTATGAATGAAAATCTATCAAATTTTCGTTCCTTTTCATATTATGCTTCTGAATACGATGAGGAAAATCAAGAATTATATTTGGATTTATATGTGGATCCATACGATATTTTTTACTTTTTGGGGCTTATTGTAGCAAATATACCAGAAGTAGGTTTTTCAGGTGTAACAGTTTTGGATTTTATAGGTTCTGGTGGGGCATATTATGCAGAATATAATCATAAAGCTGGAGATGCAATGATGTCATTTGAAGATGGTTATGATACTGATTACATTAATGATATTGATGATATTGAGTTTAACCTCGAATTAACATATAATTCAGAAGATGATGATAAAATAGAAAAATTTATTGAAGAATGTACACTTCCTATGATAGATGAAAGCGAAGAAAATGCTTATGAATATTGTTATGAAAAAGAATATTTTATCTATGAAAAGGACTCTGGATATATTATGTTTAAATCTTTTATGTCAACAACAGAGCAACTGAAAACTTTAATCGATGGTTTACAAAAATTATCAACTCAAGTTGATGATTTAGAAGGTGAGGCTTATTTTTTAACAAGAGATAATGATTTAGTTATTATAAGTATTACACCTAATAAGGGTTTGTCAAGTTTTATTATTCCAGTAGAATACACACAAACATCTTATTTTGATGAATAAAAAATTCACCTTTAAGGTGGATTTTTTGCAGTCCAATTATAAATCATATGTTAATCAATTCATTATAAATATCATTATAACTTTTTTGTTTTTTGTTTGTTATGGTTGCATCTGAAAATTCCGCAAACCTATCAATAACAATAGAGGGATTTTCAATATTAACTAAAAGTAAATCTAAATAATATCTAAAACGCATTAAATCATAATGAATATTATAATATATTGTTCTTATATTACATATTGTTTCCATAGGGTCTTTACCTTCTGCGTCAAGATATGCCCAAAAATCATATACTAAACAATCAGCTCTTTTTTCATCATCAATAAGATAGAAAAGTGCATATTTACCGTCTTCTTGCAACAAAAATAAATGTGTTTTATTTTGCCATGAAAGTTTTATATATTTTAAATTATTGTTTAGTAAATTGTATAAAGCTGTTTGAAGTTGTTCCTGATTGGTTCTTGATATAGGAATATCATTTTTTATACCATTTGTATCAACTGACACCATATTATTAGGAATTATAGGGATAGTAAAACGACGATTTATAACCGTTTCATTATTCATAATTCTTTCTGGTTTAAACTCACCTAATTTCAGTTTATCCATAAAATATCCTTGTGATTTATCATGTAAATGCACATTATAAGACCAAAAATACTCCCCATTTATAAAACTATCTGGCGAGCAACCATGTCCAAACTGATAAAGTATTTTACATAATCTATTTACAAGTATATTAGGTTGCTGAAAAACTTCAAAATTTGCAAGTTTTGAATATGAAAATGGTACATATACTATATCTTTTGTATCAACAGTGACATAAAATTTGGGTATTGAAAGCAAAACACTATGAACTGTATCTTTATCGTTGAAATGTATACAAGCATAGTTATTATTTGATTTTAATAATACTAATGTTTCAGACTGCCAAGAAAATTCAAGTCTTGAAAGCTTATCTTCAGCAAAGAGATTTAAGTAATTTTCAGCATCTTCATAACTCACATTTGAAATTTCTTCTGGTGGAGATAGCTTTGGTTGTGCATAAATAATATTTGGTAAACGATTTAATAAAGATACATCTGCCACTTTTTTCTCTATCTGGTTGGATAATAACTCTTTTGCAATAGAAATAGCTGTTTTTTCATCTGGTATATTTTCATAAACACCTGATGGCATAAGTATTTTATCTTTTAGGGTATGTTTATAAAATAATAAAGTTTGGTCAGGTAATGACCAGCTACAGCTATATAAATCTATGTCATTTTCTGCATATATTTCAATGGTATCAATATATAATTCTTCTTCAATAAAATCTTCTTGATAGTATTTATCAGCTAGAGTTTGAGCTATCTCTATATCCAAATGGGGTAGTCTTGATGTTATTTGTTGTAAACATTCGTTATAGTCTTCGTTAGTTTCAATAAATGGTATTACAACTGGAAGTAATAAGAAAAACTCTGTTGAATTTTGCAAACTCTTAACATCTTCCCATAATAAAAATTGGTCATAATGCTCTATTCCATCTATAAAAAATTCTGCATATCTTCTATGTAATTTAATATTTATTTCTCTATTTCCAAAGTAAATTGTTATATTATTGTAATGTTCAATATAAGATTTAGCCCATTTTTCAGAAAACGGCAAATAATTTTCTAAAATATTATTTATACTATAAAATCTATTAAATGCTATATTAAGCCAATATCTTAAAAATGGTCGATTTGATATATCTGGTTTTGAAAAATCTGTATTGTTTTCATCTTCATTAAATTCAGCATCTACTATAATTTCTTGTTTGCGATTTTTAATCTGTTTTATTATATTTTCAGCATTAAAGCAGTCTAAATGTTTTTTATAAAATTCCTCTAACTGCTCTAA
Organism: Butyricicoccus sp.; assembly: GCA_017886875.1. GTDB lineage: Bacteria > Bacillota > Clostridia > Oscillospirales > Butyricicoccaceae > Butyricicoccus_B. The sequence goes on from JAGHIZ010000050.1 coordinate 29,643, forward strand.
AAAAATCATATTATTAGGTAAAGCAATCCAATATGTAATATGGTTTTTTATAAAATGCCTTTGCTGTAATGCCCTTTGTACTTTTTCATTTGCAAAAAAATCAAAAATAAATTGTGGTTCTAAAATATTCCTTGCAACCATTCTTTGATATTGTTCATGTAATTTGGTAACATCAAGATAGTTTTCTGGTTTTTGTATATCTTTCATTTTATCTTGAAGGATTTCTTTGATTTCACCATATAAAATTTTACTTCTGCCAAACTGTGCACTATCAAGCTGAAATGTTTTCCATATAAAATGATATAAATCATCAGGCAAATTTGTATTTTTAATAAAACGTGTGATAAGTTTTATTGAAGAAATATAACGTTCAGTTTCATTATATTTTCTTTCTTCACAACGTTCTTTAATATAAGTGTTTACATAACGCCCGAAAATATATTCAGCCTCATCTTTTGTTATATCATTCCATATATTTTCATTTGCTAATTTGTTTAAATGATGGTACTCACAAAAACTAATTTGCATTGCAAGCTCATTACCTACTGGAACTTTTGGCATTTTACTGATGTTAAAAATCTCTTTAATATCGGATAAGCCATCAAATTCTATTTCACTTGTAAATTGATAATAAGCAGAAATATCACCACTTGGCAAAACAACAGCATAAACCGCATTTAAAGGGTTTAAAAATTCTTTATTAGAGGTAGTATTCCTTATTTGCTCAAGGAGTTTAGATGTAAATGCCTTGTCCCTCCAAACATCTAAAAATACATCTGATGTAAAGTATTTATACCAAATTTTTGTATCTTTTCGCTTTTGTGTGGTGTAAATTTCTAAAAAACTTTCTATTGCATTTGTAATTTCAGGTGTAGTTTCGAATGTTTTATTTGTTAACTGCCAATCGTCTATTTCTGGTTTAATATTTGTATTATTTGCTATTTGTTCATCACAAAAGATTTCATCTTCTATATCACTTTGTATATCTTCTGCTTGTTTTAGTGCTTGCTCATATGCTTTACGTAATTTTAAAAATTCTTGTGGTTTTTCCTCTGGGTGATATAGTTTAGATTTTTCAGCATATGCTTTTTTTATCTCGTTGATTTCATTTGTAGGATTTATATTTAATATTTGCCAGCATGACTGCATTTTTATTCCTCCTCATCTTGCCAAAAATCTAAATAATTAGGTTTATTATAAATAATATCTTTTATTTGTTCAATCTCATCTTGAATAAATAATTGCTGTCTTTTTTGAATAATAAGGCTATCCGGTTCAAATGTGCTTTCATAGTATGAAATTAAATATATAATACGTTCTTTTTCATTTATCCCAGCGTGTGGATATAGAGAAACTAACTCATTTAATAAACTATAAGTTTGTAAATCAATATCAGGCTGATAAAGTAATTTCTTTTGATTTTCTTTTGCTCGTTCCAAATCTTTTTCAGATAAATTAATATTTGGATTTAATATAATTTTATTATTACAATCGCCACTACTGCTTTTCACTGAAACAGATAATATACCGTTTATATCATATGAAAAAGTGACCAATCCCCATTGATATCCAGCTTTATCTGGTGGAACACTTATTTCTATTTGTCCAAGTTTTTTATTTTTTGCTGTGTAATATTCTTCACCCTCAAAAATTTCAAAGTTCAAAATTTCTTGACCATCTACGGAAGTATAAAATTTTCTTGTATGTGCACATGGTAACATGCTATTTCTAGGGATAATTATTTCCATATGTGGAATTTGCAAATTATATCTTGTATAACTAGCAATACCCAAAGAAAAAGGGCAAACATCAGTCATAACAATATCTTGTAGCTGTTCAGCTCTGGATTTAATGCCTAAGTAAACACCTAAACCACTTGAAACTAAAAAGTCTGGATTTTCTGGAATAGTAGGAGTTTTTGAAAATAACTGTGTTAAAAAGTCTTGTAAGATTACAAATTTAGCTGAACCACCAATCAAAATTACATCTTGAACTTTAACTTTTCGCATACAGTTTTTAATTGCATTTCTAATAACAAGTTCAACACGTTCTAATACAGGTTTGCAATTTTCAAAAATATCAGAACGTGAAAATTTAGAAGTTAAAATATCATTTTTTCTTTTCAGCTCAATCTTAACAGTTTCTTGTTTTGCGATAAGTTGTTTTAGTTCTTCTGCTTGACTGAATAAAATAGATTTTTCATCATTGCTTATAAGTTCAGAAATTTTATGCTGTTTACAAAATTCGTTAACAATAATATCGCTAAAATCATTACCACCTAAATTATTATCGCCTGAAATACCAATTATTTCAATTATATTTTCAAAGCAATCTACAATACTAACATCTAATGTACCTCCACCCATATCAATTATCATAATACAGCCATCTTTTTTATGATTATAAATCTGATAATATAATGCTGCGGCAGATGGTTCATTTATAAGCCTTTCTACTTTAATCCCTGCAAGCTCTGCTGCACGTTTTGTTGCACAGCGTTTATTATCATCAAAATATGCAGGAACACTTATTACAGCCTCATCAATTTGTTCATTTAAGTAATTTTGAGCATCATTAACTAATATTTGTATAACAAAGGCAGATAATTCTTCTGGAGTGAATGTTTTATCACCAAGTAATATTTCTTTATCACTTCCCATAAGAAGTTTAAAAGATGTAGCAGTATTATCTGGATAAAACATTTTATATTGCTTTGCATATTTACCTACAATAATTTTATTATTATCATAATAAACTGCACTAGGTGTCATATATTCACCAAATTGATTAGGAATATGAATAATTTCACCGTTTTTGTATGTACAAACCAAACTATTAGTTGTACCTAAATCAATACCAATCAAAGCCATTTGTAAATTCCCCCCTTACTATATTTTACATGTTGAGTTTGATTTTATAATAGCATATAATTATTAAGTTTTCTATTATAAAAAGTGAGTATTTAACAAAAGATATTTCACATATAACATAAAAAAGTCTTAGAACTTTCGTTCTAAGACTTTTGCTTTATATTACATTTCATCAAGTGTTGCCATAACAGCACCTTTTTTAGATACTGTAAGAGAAGCATATTTTGCAGAGAATTTCAGATAATCTTCTAAATTCTTGTCAGTTAATGCTGATAAATCGGTTATGTTATCTCTTGTAAGCTGATATAATAATGAGCCGATAAAAGAATCACCTGCACCAGTTGTATCCACTACATTGACTTTTAAGCTTTCAGTTTGTGCAAAACTATTTTTGGTGTATATAGCTGAGCCTTCACTTCCTCTAGTAATAAGCACTAGCTTACAGCCCATATTTAAAAGCTTTTGTGCTGCTTCTTTTTCGTTTTTGCAATCTGTTACAAACTCTATTTCATCATCAGATAGCTTGATTATATCGGCATATGGCAGAAACTCACGAATAGCCTTTTGACAATCTTCTGGACTATTCCAAAGAGGCAAACGCACATTTGGGTCAAAAGAAATAAATGCACCAGCTTTTTTAGCAAGCTCTATTGCTTTTTTATGTGCATATTTAACAGGCATTTCCACAAGGTCAACCGAACAAAAATGTAAAACATATGTATTTGTAAACATATCTTCGGTTATTTGCTCATCAGATAAAAATAAATCGGCTGATGGATTTCTATAAAAAGAAAATTCTCTGTTACCTGTTTTATCAAGAGATACAAAAGCTAAACCAGTATTAGCCTTGTCAGTGCGGAAAATATAAGATGTATCAACACCATTTTGTTTTAAAACATTTAAAATATGAGTGCCAAATGCATCTACACCAACCTGTGAAATCATAGCTGCATCTAAACCTAAACGAGCCGCAGCAGTTACCACATTTGCAGGAGCTCCACCTGCCACACGTTCAAAATCAGTTACTTCATCTAGTGAACAGCCTTTTTGTTTTGGTATAAAATCAATTAAAAGTTCACCGATAGACAGAATTTTTTTCATTTTTATCTAATCCTTTACTATATTTAAAGATTTCATTTCCCAGATATTCGCATTTCCATGCTCAGGCAGTACAATGCCTGTATCTTTTGGGTAATATCTTGTAGAAAGTACCTTTTCACCGCCGTTTATAAATATTTCTACAGCTGATGTATCGGCTAAAATACGCAAGAAGTTTATATTAGAAACATCAACTTTTCTTGTATTTCTACCATTTCCGCCATTTATATGAGTTATAGAAAGTAAATCTTCTGACCATTCAATAACTAAAGCATTTCTTATTATAATTCTGCCACTTTGTGAACATCTATATTCTAAATCAAATACAGTTGCATCTTGTGGTTTTATCTCTTTGCCTCTTAATTTATTTATCTCTATCACAGGATATCTATAAATAGTCTTTCCTGAACGTTTTAAAGTGCAAAGAGAAGTTAAACAGTGTTGCCAATTTTCAGTTGGATTTTTATAATCTGCATCAGGCATACCAAACCAGCCAAGCATAAAATATCTTTGCCCATCTGTAAAGGTTTGAGGTGCATAAAAGTCAAAACCGAAATCCAATTCTTGAAACTCGCCTAATTTATATTCATTTCTAAAATCCCCATATAGTGGGAAATAACCACAGCTATAAATATTTTGATAGTGATTACCTTGTTTTTTAACGCCTTGAGGTGAGCAAACTAAAAACCACATACCATCAAGATAAAATAAATCTGGACATTCCCACATATAACCAAAAGTTTCATTTGTTGAAATAGTATTTATATGCTTCCAATCAAATTTATTTTCAGACTCGAATACTAAAAGTACGCCTTTATCCTGTTTAGTTCTAGCTCCCTGTACCATATAGTATTTATTTTCATATTTAAATACTTTAGGGTCACGAACATGAAGTGTTAAATTTTCAGGATAATCAGTGTTTTTCATTAAAAGCTTTTTATAATCTACTGAAACACCGTCAGAACTTACCGCTAAAACTGTGTTATGCTCTCTACCAGAGTTTACATAATCAAAATTGCCATCTAATTTTACATTTCCAGTATAATATAAATACATTTTATCGTTTTCAATAAGTGCTGAGCCTGAATAAACACCATGCACATCAAAAGGCTGGTCTGGATACATAATAATCGGCATTTGCTCCCAAGTTAATAGGTCTTTAGAGCGATAATGTCCCCAGTGTTTTACTCCACCATCAGCATTAAAAGGTGAATACTGATAAAACACATGATAATATTCACCCATTTTACAAAGTCCATTAGGGTCATTGAGCCAACCCACAGGCGGCATTAAATGAAAGTTTAATCTATAATTATCATTTGAAAAATCAGCATTTTTTTCAGTTTGTTCAGCTAATTTTTTTAAATCACGATATAATGCATTACTCATAAAATTTACTCCTTATTTTAGAGTTAAAATTCTAGTGTTACAAGGTTTAACTTCACCGAAAATAGGTTCAACATCGGTGTAATCATCGGAATTTGTACCAATAACAGGTGTTATAGTTTTATAACCAGCTTTTTCAATCGCCTTTTTATCAAATTCGATTAGCAAATCGCCAGCGGAAACTTTATCGCCCTCAGCCACATGACTTTTGTAATGTTGACCGTTTAATTCTACGGTGTCAATACCAATGTGAACTAAGAGTTCTGCACCATTTTCGCATAAAAGACCGATTGCATGACCAAGTAAAGCTGTAACTTCTGCGTCACATGGTGCATACAGTTTACCCTCAGTTGGTATAATTGCTACACCCTTACCCAAGCTTTCAGAAGAAAATGCAGGGTCATTTGTTTCAGCAAGGCTAACTGCTTTACCGTTTAAAGGTGCTAGAATTTCATCTTTTTCAGCTTTTTTAACTTCTAATTTTGCCCCTTTGCTTTCTTCGCCAGTGCCTAAAATCCAAGATACAATAAATGCAACTACTGCTGCAATACCAATAGTTATAATATACTGTACTGGTCTGTGTAAATTAAGTAATATACCGAAAATACCAGTAACACCAGTACCAGTAGCACCTAAACCAACAATAGATGCATATAATGCACCACAAGCACCACCAATAGAGCCTGCTATAAATGGACGGAAGAAACGCATATTTACACCAAAGATAGCTGGTTCAGTTATACCCATAAATGCGGAAAGTGAAGCAGGAAGTGCCATTGCTTTTAATTTCTTATTTTGAGTTTTTAAAGCAACTGCTAAAGCTGCACTACCTTGTGCAACATTTGCAGCACTTGCAAGCGGTAACCAGAAAGTCATACCATAACTGCTTATTTGCCCTAAATCTATAATTGTATACATATGATGTATACCAGATACAACGGTTGTTGCATAAAGACCACCCATAATAAATGAACCAACACCAAAAGGCAGAGCAATAAGCATTTGTACACCGTTTATAATGGAATTTTCAATAGTTGTAAATATTGGTCCAATAGCTGCAAGAGTTAAATAACCAGTTACAAATACAGAAACAAGAGGAGTTACAAATAAATCGAACATAGGAGGCACGATTTTATGTAATTTCTTTTCAATAGTGCTCATTAGCCAAACAGAAATAATAACAGGAATTACATGTCCCTGATAACCTACAAGTGGAATTTCATATAAACCAAAGAATACTGACTGATATGTATGAACACCCTCTGTTGCAACCGTCCAAGCATTTTGAAGATTAGGGTGAAGCATAATCATACCAATAACCGCACCTAAAAAAGGATTACCGCCGAAAACTTTAGCTGCTGAGAATGCAATTAAAATTGGTAGAAATGTATAAGCGACATTTGAGAATAAATCTGCAAACACAAACAAAGAACTTGTGTTATCAAGAGTGATAAAACCATTGTTTATCATAAACTTTAGTGACTCCATAATACCCATTAGGAAACCAGAAGCCACAATAGCTGGAATAATAGGTACAAAAATATCACCTAAAGTTTTAATTGCACGTTTAAACCAATGAATGTTTTGTGCAGCTTGTGCTTTTGCCTCATCTTTACTAACAGCAGAAGCACCAGAAACCTTGATAAACTCATCATAAACCTTGTTTACAGTACCTGTGCCAAAGATAACTTGAAGCTGACCTTGAGCGACAAAAACGCCTTGAACTCCGTCAACATCTTCCAGTTTTTCCTTGTCTACAAGATTACTATCAGATAGTACAAGCCTTAAACGAGTTGCACAGTGAGCAGCAGAAATTACATTTTCTTTGCCACCTATGCAAGATAGGGTATCGAGTGCGATTTTACCATAATCCATAAATTTTCCCTCTTTCATTTTATGAAATCGTTTTCACAATTTATGCAATAATTATAAGTCTTTATATCATGTTTGTAAACGTAAATCCTATACAAATATAAACTATATTTTTTGCATATTTCGCATAAAACAAAAAAATCACCCGTTAGAATGGGTGATTAAAAATAATATTAAATTGTCTCTCTAATACATAATTCAAAGCCGAATTTAACTTGTATTGTATGATTATCCACATTATTTATAATATTTAATATATGTTTAGCCGCTTGTTTACCACTATCATAATAATAATATTTAGCTGTTGTAAGTTGCGGGGAAACAATTTGACTAAGTTTAGAATCACCAATACCAACAACCGCTATATCATCTGGAATTTTTAAATTCTGCTCTTTTAAAAATCTCATTGCACCAATAGCTATGGTATCGGTTGCACAAAATAGGCCATTTATTTCACTTTTTCGACTCAAGAGCCTTTTTGCAGCATTATATCCTCCATCAAGTGAAAAATCACTTATTTCTATATAATCATCAGTTATATCATACGCTTTTTTAAAACCTGAAAAACGTTCTAAACCTGCTGCTTTATCCTTATTTGTAACACCTATATATCCAAGTTTATCTCTATTATGCTCTATAAATAGTTTTGTAAGCTCATAAGCTGCCCCAAAATCATCATTGTAAATACAGCTTATATCATTCATCTGTTGCCCTAAAAGCACAATAGGTACATTACAATTTTTTATGGCTTTTTTATGTGCATTTGTTATAATAGTTGCTATAAATATAACCGCATCTACATTACCATTTTTAAAAACATCTAAATATTCAAGTTCTTTTTTAGGTCGATTTTGAGTGTTTGCAAGCAATAAGCGATAATTATTTTCCTCTAAAACCTCGGAAATACCTGCAACAATACGACTTATAGAGTCAGAATCAATTCTTGGCACAATAACACCTATCATACGGCTTTTACCTGTTCTAAGTGTTTGAGCCTGTGTAGATGGAATATAACCGGTTTCTTCTATAACTTTTTGAATTATATTTCGTTTTTCTTCACTGATATATCCATTATTTAAATAACGTGATACTGCAGATTTTGAAACACCTGCTTTTTCAGCTATTTGTGCAATAGTCATAAACTTTCACCATTTTTTAAAATATCAGCTTTATTATATCATGTTTTCTATTTATATACAACATGCCTTATCTAGTACAAAGAACTAATTTATTCATTGAATATATATGATTTAAAATAATATAATGTATTTCATAAACATTAATTTTTTGTGAAAAGTTAGGTCGTATCTGAAAAGTCTATGCTAACTGTCATTTTAACAAAATGGTAATAGCAGCGATATAAATAAAAGATAAAAAGGACACAGCAAGTTTATCATATCTGGTAGCGATATGACGAAATTGTTTTAATTTATGAAAGAAACATTCTACTAAAT
>JAGHIZ010000051.1 GCA_017886875.1 Butyricicoccus sp.
GCACATTACACTATAAAAGCATGATATTTAAACCTATCATTATTTATTAGATTATTACTTTTCATTAAAGTGCTTTTTGCATTTTCATGCGTAAGCACAATATATACGATAGATAATCTTAAATTATATGCTGTAATACAGCAAAAGGGGATATGTTTATGTATAAAGAAGAACTTAGAAATCAACTTCAAAAGTTGATATTATGTGCAAGAGAGAATCGTAATACTAATTACATAGCCATCATTGCAAGTATGCAGGAACATTCAGAGAATTGGTCTGATTATGATCTACACTCGGTTAAAACCAGTTATCTGGCTAGACATGAGTTGGAAGAAATTATTGCTTCATTTCGTGAATATTGTGCTTATTTAGAGATTTATACTGATGTAGAGGATTTTTTGAAATCACAATATGCTGAAACGCTTACATTTCAACCCACCATGATTTTTGAAAGCAGCTCAAAAGGAAATGGCCGAGGTCGTGATGCACTAATTCCTGCACTGTGTGATCTACTCCACTATCCACACTTAGGATCAGATGTAACCTCTTGTATTTTGTGCTCTAGTAAGTATCAGTGGACAAGTGTTCTACGTGCCAATGGATTGCCTGTACCTGAAAGTTATATCTTTTCCCATAGTCATTGGCTAGTAGAGCCACCTGTTAACCTAAAATATATTTTAAAACTAAACAATGAATGTGCAAGTATTGGTTTATCTACTGACAACGTGATGATTCATGATGGAATAAACCTTACAATGAAAGCAGAACAACTGCAACAAGATTATGATCAACAAGTAATTGCACAGACGTTTATCAGCGGTTATGAAGTGGAAGTGCCAATTTTGATCAATCAACATTTCCAAGCTGTGCTTCCGCCAATCGGCTTGGCAGTCAATGGAACATTGTATCACAAAGATCGATTCTTTGATTATGATACGATATTCAACGATAACTACACTTTGTACGATTTCTCTAATGTGATGCCTGTTGTATCTGCTAATTTGCAAGATGCAGCCCGCAAAATTATTGACTTGTTGGATTTAAGTGGATATATGCGTATTGATTTCCGTGTCAATGCGGATGGACACTATTATGTTATTGATATCAATAATGATCCTTGTATTAATACTTGTGGTTCATTTCTCAAAAGTTTAGAGCTTTTAGATATAGATCCTAAAGACATTGCAGGGGTGTTGATTGGAAACAGAATGATTTAATCACTCCAAATTTGCATATCACTAAATAAGAGCCACTTACCCCAAAATGTCCATGCTGGACCAACCTTAGGAACAGACAGAATATTCCAATCTGGTGTCAGCAAATCTGGGTATTTCTCATTTTCAATGTACTCAAGTATAAGTTGTTGGCGTGCAGTAAAATATTTGTGGTCATGATCCAATGGATGAAGTTGGAATATTTTTTTTAGTGAATCACAATCTATTGGAGATAGTCCTGCAAGGTATTTTATGATGTGATAGTTATTGCCTACAATATAGGTGTAGTAGTCATCAACATCATCAATGTACTGTATTTCTGAATACAGCTTACAAATCTTTTCTGCTGCTGTACCCACATCCCCCTTATAACACATCATGATTGCTTGGTTGTTTTTTAGAAGAATCTGAGAAATGATGTCTTCAGACATCACCTCAATTAAGTGACCCATTTGCTCTATAGCTAGTTGAATTTCTTCTGTGGTTTGGATTTGTCCACCCAACAACTCAGCAATTAGCAAATTGTTTATTAGGGAATCCTCTATGCCATGCGATATAAATTCTTGCTCTGTGATCATCAATGCTTCGGTCAAAAAATCAATGGCTTCTTTATATTTTCCAATCACTATAGAGTTGGCACCACAATTGATCAAGGCTATATAGTAAGGATATTTACTTGGAAATTGCAATAAATTCTCTTTAAAAAAGTGTACAGCTTCTTTGGTATAAAGGTAGGCTGTATCCACTGTATAACAATAGTTGCATTTGGATAGGAAATCATATTGCAGTAGCTCTATTCCACGATCTGTCCTAGCATATTTTCTCCTTGTTTGTTCGATTTTTTTGATTAGATTAGTCATGGATCTGTCGTGTAATTCGTATTGAGCACTGACAGCAAGTAGTGCTGCACGCATCCATTGATAGGGAGATTGTAAGCGGAAGTTATCATCTTCCACCCAACTTTGGAGTGTTACCAGTGATTCAGCATATACAGATTGTAGGATTGATCCGTTTATTTGTGACACAGCTTTGATGTAGTCAACTTCAAATGCAAGTTGTTGATCTTTACATCGACATATCGCTTGTTTGGTAGCAACATAATTTTCTGCAAAAACGCTACTATATAAATTAATCAATTGTTTATAGTCAATTATTAGACCACATCGTTCTAATAATTTTATTTGTTTATCAGGTAGTGTTGGCATTGCACGATAGGTGTGGTAATCGTTCAATGCAGCTAATATGTAATAAATTGCAGCATTTCGATCTTCACCTGCTTGTAATAGTTCGTCAGCAATATAAGCATAGTTGGATGGCATCAGTTCACGTATGCAGTTTGCTAATTCATAATGGAACTTCTTGTTTTTCATGTTTTCCTCATAAAATGATTGCCAAACAGACCTATATGTAAAGGTTAAAAACTCAACATCCTGTGTCAAAATATTTTGTGTCACTACATCATCTACACTCTCTGTGAACGTTGCTGGCTCGAATTGTAAAAAGTGTACTAACAATTTTCGATAGACTCGCTCTCCAATAAGAGAAGCTTTGTCCAACATCTCAACAGCTCTTTCATACCGCAATGGATTTAAATTTTCTCGTAGCTTTTGCAAGATAACGTCATGGTATACTCGACTCATATTGACTAGACCAGACTCATTTTCTCCAATCAAATCAGCAAGCTGACATATAATTCCAATATTTCCACCTGATAAATGATAAATTTTTTGTAGTAAATCTGGTGAAAGATCTACACTATGAAACAGGTTTTTCATTACATGAACCATATTTTGTTCGGTAATTATCCCAATCTCAAAGCACCTACTAAAGTTTGTGTGTTCAACAGGCAATTTTAAATTTTTATTAGTACTTGTACAAATGAAAATACGATTTTTCGCATGGAAAGGCGACGTCAATAGTTTTTGCAAAAAGCGAATAGATGCCTTGTCCCAGCGGTCAATTTCCTCACATATAAATACAGGTTTTTTAACACCTATTGTACGATCAATCCGTGTTAATAATTCCACCTCTGTGCTATTAAATATTGCAGGATAAACTTTTTTCTGAGACATCAATTGGGAAATGCACTTCCCAACATGTGGAATAAGTTCAACAAATGATTTACTTATATTTATACGGTTAACTTTTGCAACATTTTCTTCCTGAGTAAGCATTGCCATAAAAGGTGCAAAATCACAAGTGAAGTCTATTTTTGAATTATCAATACAACAATTTAGAACTTTAATTCCTGATTGGTTAGAATAGTATTCTTTTAATTTTTCAGATAAATAGTGCTTACCTCCTCCAGATGGTGCTTCAATAAGATAGCTGGCCGAGATATTGTCATCTTCTGTAATTGTGTTGAATATTGCAGATTGTCCTAGTATGTCCTCAATTGAACAGTTTCTTTCCAACGTAATTCCTCCTATATATCTGAAAAACTATCTTTATGTGATAATTATTAAACTTCTCTCATTAACTATCTTAATAAGATAATTTAAGATTATCTATCGTATATA
>JAGHIZ010000052.1 GCA_017886875.1 Butyricicoccus sp.
CAATTGAACAGTTTCTTTCCAACGTAATTCCTCCTATATATCTGAAAAACTATCTTTATGTGATAATTATTAAACTTCTCTCATTAACTATCTTAATAAGATAATTTAAGATTATCTATCGTATATACTGGTATTATATCATATTGCAAAATTTTTTTCATCAAAATTTTTCTATTTTTGTTATTTTATTTTATCATATTAAAAAACATTAGTTGTATTACTTTTTTAATACATAAATAGAAATTTTAATTATGAAATTTCATAATTACATATTAACGTATTATATGATATATTTATAATTCACAACGTGACATACTCCTACCGCCTATGCAAGCATAGAGACGGGAGCTTCTCGTTCAAGTGTTCTAACGAACACAATATCAACGAGCTATTCCCGTGTGTCCCACGGTTCAGTACTGGTTATACGTTTACTAATTGCATACCTTCGTTTTTAATATTGATTGCAGCATTTACATCTCTATTTCGATATACCTTTTTATTATATACTTGGTTTATTATAACACATCTTTTTTACATAAGAAAATAACGCAATTCATCCCACCACTTTAGAAGTGGGAGAATTCTTGTGACTTTTAGTTAAATTTGGAGTTTAATTAAGCATAAACATCTAAATATATCCTCATATTTGATGTTTTTTCTAAAGTAAAATTTATTTATTATATTGATACAATTTCACTATGATATTGTTTGCTCATTTGCTATGGTTTTAAAATTTGTGAAAGTTATTCTGATGTTAAATTCATAATAGGAACAAAACCTATAATATCTTTATTTTCAACCTCCAAGATTTCTTTATCCAATTTTTCACCTGTCTGTGCAGCGAATTATTTAGTTTTCAATACAGTATTAATTTTATAAACTGGAATCTAGTTAATCAAAATATTTAAAGTCATACCCATCTTCAGGCTCACCAATCTCGTACCCTAAAAGCTCTGTTAATTTTCTTTTTAGCGAATCGAACCATTTTTCCCAAATATCTTCAGGCATTGTTCCAGCAATCTGTATTCCACTTGGTTCAACAGATGCCCATAAATTTATATCTTTCCCTATCCATTGAGGTCTATTTTTATCTCCTGACCAATATGGCATTGAAACATACACCATATAAATTTTTTCCCAAATTTCTTTAGGTGCACTATAATGAATGTTTAAGTTTATATCATGTTTCATTTCAATATTTCCTCTATAAAGAAGAAAATATATTGTCAATTTAAACTTGAAGTATGTTTTCAAAAACAACATAATGTATTAAAAATACAAAATTATCACTTAAATATTCAATATTAAAAGTATTTGTATTATAAAAAGTATTATAATTTATTTTACTATTTAAATTTTTGATATATTATCTAAAACAAAATTCTTATATAATTTATCAATTGTTACACATATATTTAAAATAAACTCTTCAAAATTTTCTATTTTAATGTTATCATCGTACTAGAACTTCAACATTTCTTATGTGCTTTTTTTATTTGTATTTTCTACAAATAAAATATTGTTGGAGTTCTTTTTGTCTAGCACAACAAAAAATTACTAATATTTATAATTATAATTGAATATAAGATAATAATTAAAGTACTCTTTAATAAAATATTTTAAAAATATTAATATTAAAAAACTATTCACAATATTTTATTTCACTATATGCTAATTATTTTTGCATAAAATAAGACCATTAAAAAGTTTAAAACAAAGCAAAAAAGGAATGATATTATGTTAACAACACCTGTCAATTATACTGCGAAATACTATGGAATTACAAAATCCCCACCAGATCCAATATATGATATAATTCGAGAAGTGAAAGACTTAATTCACAAAGACGAATATATATCCAAAACTAATACTCTTATAGCAAAAATTGTTATTAATACAACAATATTGTACCTTTATGGAGACTATGACTATATATACCTAAATGCTAAATTTGAAGACAAAAATGGTAATTCCATAACACAGACTATCTATCATTGGCTTAGCTGCTATCCATTTAAAGGTATGTATAAAAAAGATTTTGAACATATGTTAATCGAAAAATTCCAAATTTTCAAGCAAAAACACCCTAATTTATTCCATAAAAACAACAATATATAATAAAGACTAATATTTAAATGTAATAAAACAAGAAAAAGGTGATACTTTTTTGTAATACCTTTCAAAAAACACACTTTTGTTAGTGTGTTTTTTATTTTTGCATAATATAAAATATATTCTAATTAGTATAGAAAAACTTATTAATAAAGGAGATGAAAAAATGGTAAATAATGAAGAACAAAAAAAAACAGAAGCTATTCAGCGATTAAAAATACTAAATGTACATCCAAATGTTATTGATGACTTTCAGAATGGAGTAATCAACCTATCAGAAAATATTGGTACTCTATTTTGGCTAAACAATGAAGAAAAATTATTAGTCGAAAACATTCAAAATGCTAATAACATTTTAGTTTTTCATGTTATAAAAAACAATTCTGAATTAGGACTTTGTTACATATTACTTTATATAGGCAATAATATTGAGAATTGGAACGATGAAAAAGACGACCTAAATTTTGGAAGAACATCTGCCTATGTGGTAAATGTATCTCACAACACATCTACTATTGAAACCATTGGTGTAAAAGGTATTTTTGGTGGAGTAAGACAAGTATTTTAAAGCAAATAGCATGAATACTAAAAAAGAAAGGATTTTATAATAAATGGGACATATCATACAACAATTAGACTTCTCTATAAAAACAAGCAAGGAAGAAATTTTTGCAAAATGTAATGAAATAGCAATGGATAATAGCGATTGCAAAGGATTACCAAATAATATTGATTGGCGAGGCGATATAATTTACGAAACATATGAAGACGCTGAAAAAGCCATAGAAAAATTTGATACTAACAAATTCTATTACCAAGTAGCTGTTAAATACAGAGATTTAACTAAAAGTCGCAAGAATTCCCCCACTTCTAAAGTGGTGGGATGAATTGCGTTGTTTTCTTATATCAAAAAGATGTGTTATAATAAATCAAATATATAACAAAAGATATATCGAAAGCCAAGGTGAAAAGATATGAACAAAGCCTATAAGTTTAGAATTTACCCGAATGCAGAACAAAAAGAGTTGCTTGCCAAAACATTTGGCTGTGTTCGTTTCATCTATAATAAAATGCTTGCCGATAAGATTGAGCATTATAAAAATACAGGTAAAAAACTTAATAACAACTTTTTTGTCAAGGTCATTAAATTCCTTATAGGCTATACACTTTTTTGTTTTTAAATTTGTTAAACTTTTTGGTATATTTTCTTGCCTTAAATCTCTATATTTAACGGCGACCTGATAATAGAATTTGTTAGTATCA
>JAGHIZ010000053.1 GCA_017886875.1 Butyricicoccus sp.
GTCCCACGGTTCAGTACTGGTTATGCGTTTACTAATCGCATTCCTTCATTTCTGATATTGATAGCAGCATTTACATCTCTGTTGTGATGTGTTTTGCAGTTTGGACAGTCCCACTCTCTAACGGATAGTTTTTTTGTATCAGTATTTTTGTAACCGCATACATTACAAACTTGAGAACTTGCAAAGAATTTATCAATTTTTACAAGTTGCTTTCCCATATCTTCTAATTTGTATTTAAGATACGTGGTAAACATACCCCAACCATTATCATGTACGGATTTGCCAAAGTTTAGAGACTGTGACATAGCTTTCATATTTAGATTTTCAATACATACGCAATCATAGACATTGGCTATCTGCCTTGATAGCTTATGCAGAAAATCCTTTCTTTGGTTAGCAATCTTCTCATGTAGAATTGCAACCCTTTTACGTTGCTTATCACGGTTTTTAGAGCCTTTTTGCATTTTAGACAGCTTTTGTTGTGCTCTTTTTAATCTTTTTTCTGATTTACGATAATATTTAGGATAACAAGGCTCATTGCCGTTGCTATCCACATACAGTTCATGCATAGAGTAATCAAGTCCTAAAAATGTTTTAGGTTCTTTCTTTGTTATTACACTATCGTATTCAAAAAGAATACTTACAAAATATTTACCACTTGGACTTTGACTGACCGTTACAGATTTTAATTTGTAATCTGCCTGTATATTGCGATGTTGTTTTATTTTTACCTTGCCAAGTTTAGGCAGAACGATACAACCATCAATAAGTTTTATATTGCCATTTATACAATTGGTTGTGTAACTTCTATGATTGGACTTCTTGGACTTGAATTTAGGAAAACCAACACTTTTAGAGCGGAAAAAGTTATTATATGCCGTTTGCAAATTTAGTTGTGCATTAGCAAGTGCAAGGCTATCAACTTCTTTTAACCATTCAAACTCTTTTTTATATTGAGCTGGTGTGTTATTAAGTTTTTTACCTGTATTTTTATAATGCTCAATCTTATCGGCAAGCATTTTATTATAGATGAAACGAACACAGCCAAATGTTTTGGCAAGTAACTCTTTTTGTTCTGTATTTGGGTAAATTCTAAACTTATAGGCTTTGTTCATATCTTTTCACCTTGGTCTTTGATATATTTTTGTTATATACCTGATTTATTATAACACATCTTTTTGATATAAGAAAAACAACGCAATTCATCCCACCACTTTAGAAGTGGGGGAATTCTTGCGACTTTTAGTTAAAATCCCCCATGGAGGACTATTCATGGGGGAAAATTTAGTATTTTATCAGTTTATTAGCAATTTCTAAAAAAGAAAAGTTAGGGCTGGTCTCTAATTCCACACATGTTCATCACGTCCTTTTGATGCTTTCGATGCCACCGGCGATCCCCGGCGGCAGTGCTTGAATTTTCGCCAACTTCTGTTGGCTATGGAGCAGATAACGGGACTCGAACCCGCAAAACCAGTTTGGAAAACTGGGATGTTACCAATTACATCATATCTGCATTTTGGAGCCGATAGACGGGCTCGAACCGACGACCTACTGATTACAAATCAGTCGCTCTGCCAACTGAGCTATATCGGCATGTGGTGACTCCAACGGGATTTGAACCCGTGTTACCGCCGTGAAAGGGCTGTGTCTTAACCGCTTGACCATGGAGCCATAGATATTTGAGTTGTTTAATGCAAACAACTAATACGCACAGGCTTGGACTTTCGCCCTACCTCCACTATATTCTCTGTTATTCGACCACCGAGGAGACAAGTCTGAGCCTGCAAGCCGTCGCCCACAAACTTCTTGCCCCAGTCTGTCCTAAATAGGACCAACCATATCTCGTATGGGATTGTTTACCCATAAATTTCACCCGGTCATTCAGAAAAGAAAATTGATTTCAATGTCAAAAATTCTTTACTTACGCTATTGGGCTACTTTTACCGTAGACTTCTGTTATACACCTAATTTCTTAGGTATCAAAGCGAAGGTCATTGTTTGGCATTCCCTGCTACACTAATGGCGGCCAAACCAATAGGTCACAGGGTTATTCTCTCACAGAGAGCGTCTATTATTGACCCCAGAAGCACCGTACCTTACAGAGCTATAGCACTTGGCACAACACCTTCTTGTTGGAAGATTTTTCTTCCTTCACAGAAAACATCGCTGTTTCTAACAGATTCAATAGAAAGGTATCCCTTCCAATCGCATCTGAAGTTCCAGTGTTTCTCGGAGGTGTGACTACCACCTTCGTTCACCGAGTTAAGCCTGTGCATATTACTTGCTTGCATTTACTCGAACAAATATTCGGTTGCTGCATTATACGTCATCCGTTTTTCTTTGTCAATAGTTTTTACTGACTTATTGCTTTGCGTCTCTTGTTTTTGTTTGCAATTTATTGTATGCCAATACTCGTCAAAAAAGACAGTTGTTCATAAATTTTTCACAAATTTTTTGGGCACACAGTGAAGTGTGCCCAAATGTTAGATATTCATGGTCAAGCCCTGAAAAATACTAACAACTTGATCAATATTTTCAGAAATACCAAAGAACAAATAGTTCCCGGAAATCAAGAGCTTATAGTTTGCTACCATCGCATTTCCCTCTGGATACTTTTTGCTGTCCCATTGTTCAATCAGTTTCGTCTGTCTCTCCTGACATGCCTGTTCGACAGCACTCAGAACATTCGGCTCTGCACATACAATTAGATACTCTTCAGGAGAAATTACGGTTCCTGATTTTTTTAAAACAAACTCCTTGCATGATGACGCATCAATACCATACAATTCTGAAAGATTCTTACTATTCAAAGTCATATTTGCATTTGTTGTTGTCAACATCTTTTGAATTCCATTCCAGATTGTATCTGCAGATAATACAGTATTTTCTATTGAAGAAGTTTCACCTTTTTCAGAATCTTCTGTTGTTCCAGGTTCTGTTTCAGTTTCGGTTGTTTTTTCTGGTTGACTCTGTGCAAAAGATTCATTAGCTTCATTAGAAGTATTGTTTGGGTCTTTGTTTTCCGGTTTTTCTGTTTGTTCTACACTCGAAGATACATTGGTATTCTCTTTATTCTGGGTTGTTGAATCCGCCTTCTGCTCTTCATCAGAGTCTGACAGTACATTATCTCCCTTAGTAACTTCTTTTTTGTCGGCTTCTTCTTTTTCAGCTTGTGTAGTAGAAATTCCAGGAATGTTAATTCCTTGACTACTACCAATATTTCCACTCTTCATCATTGCGAACATCGAAAATACAATAGCCGCAAATGCCAGCAATCCAATAACAATCTTAATGACTGTTTTAGGGTTGATTCTATGTCTCGGCTTCATTTAAAAATCACGCCTTTCTTTTGTTTTAGAATTCCAATACCCTATTATATGCAAATAAAGTCTTATCACAAAGCCGGCAAAAAAATAAATCATGGGAAGAATTTGTGTATAATATCATATCACTACATAAGGAGGAATCACAATTATGATGGAGATTTACACTATTGATTCGACCAAAATGGTCAAAATTGGAATGCCTGGATACCAACCGAAACAGCGACAAGCCAGAATTCCGGCAAGAACAATCGGCACCGACCATGTAAATTACTATGTGGATGTGGACGGCCAGATTGCACAGCAAATAATGCAGATGACTGGTATTGACACAAATGTTGCTCAACCAGAGTTGCTTGTTTCCATTCTGCCTACAAATGGTCAGTATGCATTATGCATCTACTATATGGTCAACATTCAGAACAAAGACGAAGTTAGCGCCATCTGTCAGCATAAGACGGTTTCGGTTTATGTTCCGGAATATATTCCTTGCCATGACAATCCGGCAAAATCGATTCTGAATTTTGAACTGGCTTCTGAAATTGTAAACTTAATCAATAATCATGCAAAATAACGGAAATCTATTGCTTTTAACTAAAAGTCGTAAGAATTCCCCCACTTCTAAAGTGGTGGGATGAATTGCGTTGTTTTTTTTGTTGAAAACATATAAAAAATATTATATAATAAATTCAGTCGATAATGTCAGAAAGGCTGAATAAGTTGTGAAATTAGACAATAATGCTCATTCTATGTTTTTATTGCATTATCATCTTGTTAGAAGATATGGGTAAACAACTTGTAAAGGTTGATAAGTTTTTTGCAAGTTCTCAAGTTTGTAATGTATGTGGTTACAAAAACTCAGAAGTGAGAAACTTATCTATTAGAGAATGGGATTGTCCAAACTGCAAAACACATCATAACAGAGATGTAAATGCTGCAATCAATATCAGAAATGAAGGAATGCGATTAGTAAACGCATAACCAGTACTGAACCGTGGGACACACGGGGATAGCTCGTTGATACTGTGTTCATTGGAACACTTGAGCGAGAAGCCTCTGCCTCTATGCTTGCATAGGCGGTGGGAGTATGTCACTGTGAACAGCATTATCCATGATGTTCTCACTGACCTGGATGTTCAGTTTGAGTTTGTAAGCACTTTTCGTACCACCCGTATCACCCTTTAACAAACAAGGAGACTCCCTTCTGGGAGTCTCCTCTTTTTACTCATTGATTTTTAGAAGCAAACAAAGACTGTAATTTTTCAGAATCCGTAATAGATTCAATTGTCCCATCTGAATATTCGACATCTACTCTTAGCAATTTTACCTCTTTAATAGAGGAATTATACCAAACATTCTTCCAATACATTGCTTCGTGGTTCATTCCATCACCTGATTTCCATGGACCAGAGGCAGAAGCAACATACATAGAATAATTACCTTTGTAACAATATACAGGATTTCCAAACTCATTCAAAGATTGTACCATAAATGTAATTTTCTTGATAACCTTTTCCGTCTGATTTACCCAATCAATATAAAGATTAACTGTACCATTGGATTCTGGCATTGAACATGATAGATTTGTAATCAAAATTGGATATGCATCATATTCATCAGAAAAAACATCATTGGTATCTGGCTTTTCAGAAGTCTGAATTCCTGTTGATTCACACGCTCTTTTTATATCTTCATTTTCAGGGAACCAATACAACAGGATTTTCAGACCCTCCTTGTATTCCTCTATTTTTCCTTCCTGACTCAAAACGGAACACTCCAACAAACCACTTGATACATATACCAATTCATTATCCTCTATCATTGAAGAAACCATTCTATAATTGACATCATCAACCAACACTTCCATCCAATAAGAAAGACCAGTTAGATATTGATTCTCTTCAAATGATTGAATTCCCCAAACATAGGAGTTTTTGGACTTCTCCAAGGCGGCTGCTTTTAGCATTGCTTTTTCCGTATAATTGTTCACAACTGGGAATTTTTCAAATTCCAGAAGTTTTGCGGATGTCGTTACTGCATCTATATTATTTGCGGCATAGTCCAGAAGAATGTCATCAATCTTTCCTTGAAGAATTGGCTCTGCTTCCAACAGAAAACCATTGCCATCCGACTTGATTTCCTTATTGTATATCTCGGCAGCTAAAACAAAATCTTCGTTTTCAATTGCCTCCTGAAATCCTGTTTTGGACGGTCCAAGAATAAATAGCCAAATAATTGCCAACAAAGAGAAAACAAACAATACTCCAAAAATCAACTTGACAGATTTTCTGCCAGAATCTTTCTCTTTTACTAATTCCTTTTGATCTACCTGTTCCTCTTTTTGAGACTTTTTCTTCTGTCTGTATTTTCTTAGCAAATCTTCACATGCCACCTTAATTTTTGAAAATGCCTTTTGTTTATATTTTGCTATTGATACCACAGCATTCTTAAAATCCTCAAAAAAATCATTTCTTTCAATTTCTTTTGCCGGCTCTAATCCTTCCACAACAGAATCAGAATCTGTCTTTTTACCATCCAACAATTCTTCATTCTCAGTTAGTTTCATTGGTTCTAACTGAGATACTTTAGTTTCCTCTGCGATAGTGAGCATAGCATCATCTTCAATGTCATCCATTTCTAATGGCGTAACTTCTATCTCTGATCCCTTTTTTTGTCTGGATGTTGATACCCAGAAAAATAGTCTATCTCTGATTCTTCCTTGTTTAGTAAATCTTCAACATTTTCTTGTTTGGGAGAATAATTCAACCCAACAAAAGAAATATCCTGGAAATTGTGAATAGGCAAGTCCAATTCTGAATCATAAGAAACATCGATAAACTTATCAATTCCAGAAATATACTCTTTTTCAAGCCTTTTTATATCATGAACAGTTGTTTCTCCACAGAAAATTGTTTGTATTTTTACAGAAATAGAATCTTCTTGTTTAATAATATCTCCAATGGAATGGCACAACCTATTTGTTGTACTCTGTAAAGTAATTGATTGATCATCAAATGCATATTCCATCGGATATTTTGATTCCATTAAAGAATGAACCATGATAGCTGCTCCATAACTCTCATTATTCATTTCTGGATCTTGCAAAATTTCTTCAGAAAGCATCTTCAGATATTCAACAATGGAAATAGATACCCAACTTCCACCATCATTGAGAATGATTCCATAAACTCCACGAAGTAACCAGTATTTCATTAGCTTTGTAAATTCGATGAAAGATATTGGAATGCACTCTCTTTCTGTCAGACCAATATCAAACGAATAATTTACAGCCAAATTCTTTTCAGAAAAAATACAAATGCATAAAAGTGTGTTATCGGGCCCTATTCCATGAATATAAGGAAGAACTGCCTTAGATTCTATTGCTTCATCTGGATAATTGCGTGATGCCGCCAATATCCAAATGACATCACCTTGGAACTGATACAATTCACGAAATATATTCCGATTCATTACAGTCATAGATTCTTTGTCTTCCGGGTTTTGTCTTGCGTAATCCATAAGCTGCTGAATCATCTCTTCCAATCGACGCATACTCACACAATCACTTCCTTTTGCTTTCTTTAGTGTCCTGCATATAATATATTATGCAAACATTTCACATAAAAACCTTAAACCAAATCCCAAAATAAAAAGGCCATTTCCACACGGGCAATGGCCAATCATATAATAATAAAGGAGGATAGATATGAATTATCCTATCGCAACTGCTCCCAGCATTAACTCAGAAAGACTGGAAAAAGCAATTCCTGGAATTATCGAATTTTTGAATGAATTTGGAGGATATATCACAGTTGCAATTATGTTTTCCGTTGTTACCCTCGTAATCCTATTCGTTATAAGTGCAACAAAACTTTCAAAATCTGGAGATAATCCTGTCAAAAGACAACAAGCTATTTCTGGCTTACTCATTATTGGTATTTGTCTGGCCCTCATGGGATCTTTTGGTCTTATATTCTCAATTGCAGTTAGCTTTCTTTCTTGAATTTTTCTTGGTTCTCTTTTCAAATGTTGTGTCTGGCTCTAACTCAATCATAATTAAGTATATATCTATCGCGTCCAATATATCGTTTGTTGTTCTGATTCCCATTTGTGATAAATGATATTCCAACGAATTTCCAGGATAACGGATTTCCATTTCATTACAAACCAACGACAAAATTTCCAGCCTGTCCGAGGAATTAAGTTTTTTCTTTACCTGTTCAATCATTCTCATAATACCGTCCGTAATCATTACCATTTGTCTCACCTCCCATCCTGAAAAATTACCATCAAACTAAAAAATAACCAGACTCGACTTTATTATATGCATTATTTTATATTAAATACATTCCTGTTGTCCGTTTTTGTTCTTATTTGTATATAATAAGTCATAGAACTTCAGCATTGAGAGAATACAATGCATCCGAAAGGTCTATGAAATACAAAAAGGAGTGACCGCCCGGCAACTGCCCTTTATTCTGGGTGGTTTTATACAGATGAATAAAAACTACAGAGTGCATACCAGTAAGAAGAATCACCCTAACCAGCAGCCGAAAAATGTGAAGCAGGAGGAACCAAAAGAACTGGATCCCATGGATCTAATTCCAGAAGATGTGAGAGACGACCTATCTTTTCTGCTTTCTGTGTCGAAAGAGATTGCCGACACATTCGAAAGTTGATCTGCAATCCTTCTGATACCAGCCAGCAAAAAAGACGCTCTTTTGAGCGTCTTTTTTTTTGTCTATCTGTATATTTCAAAAAAAATTGCATACAATAAGGTCAATGACATACACAGGTAACACAGTTCTCCGGAAACAGGACTACGGTTTGCCATTGGTTCCTGTGGCTATATATTGACCGTACTTAGGCAAAGTCTAATTGAGCGGTGGGTCTTTTCTAAGCTGTTCTTTTCACCCGATACGAAGAAGAATGGGTCTCGTGGAGCCGCCGCAATAAGTCCACGGGGGTCATCATCCTGCTTAACGCAATGAGCACTTACCTGCGTGATGGTTCCTTAACCGAGTTCAGCTGATCGGTATATAAATTAGCTGGGGTGGTACTCTGACTCCGAGAGGAGAGGGGTGGCGAATGAGCATTCCATGTGTGCTCTAAGGTGAAGGTTCAGATACAAGCCGACGTTCGCTACAGGTAAGTGCAACCTACTTTTTGCTGTCTTTTGAAGAGTTGGGATCTCATGACCTTTTAGTTCATGGGGCAACTCTACCCGTTCAGGGAAGAGCGAAGCAATAGCGTAGCGATTCCTAAGACGGGTAGAGTGCAAAATAAGCCGGCAAAAGAAGTGTTTTGCTGGGTTATTTTGCAATAAAAGAGCCGACAAAAAGAATTTCCTTGGAAAATTTGAATAATATACACAAATATACAGGCAAATCAACAAAATATACATATAATTATGCATAGGTTTCACGGATTTATGGAAATTTCCATCATGACTTTGATTGCATCGTTTGTTGGTATGTATCTTCTGGTTGTCGAATTTGACTTCAAAATGCGTATAATAGATTATAGCTGTTCATGTTTTGTAAACAGCTGAATCCCGTTGAATCAATACGTTTCAAATAAAGGATGGTGAAATCTATTGTATGTAATTTACAATCAGAACTTGAATGCCTACTATGGAACAGGTGGAATGTGGCTTCCAAGAAAGAATGCCAAACACAACATAGGTAGTTTGATATTCTTTGATGACATCTATGATGCAAAGGCTACCATGAATCATGAGAAATTTACAAAAGGAGTTCAGATTATCAGTGAAAAAACACTGAAAAATCATCTCAAGATTCAGGAGCTTCCAGATGCTCAAGAAACTCAAGATAATTGCGTTCATACTGGAAAAACTTCCGAACCCACAAAACAGGTGGTTTCAAGTTCTTCAGATTCTTCCAGTATTCCAGATGTTCTTGATGAACCTGATATCGTTTATAAAGAATATACAAAGAATCCTTTACCGAAAATTTCAAATGGATCCAATCAAGTGACCTATTGTGAATATTTGGATAGTATCCAAAATTGCAGGTCTGCCCCCAAAGCAGATACTGTGTACTTAAAAGGTGACAATACAGATATTCTTATGGATACACCTTTGATTTTGGATTCAATTCGTCAAGTCAAAGAAGTACAGGCTCTTATGCAGCGTTGGACCAATCGCATGAATGAGGTTGATGAAGAGATTCGGGAGTGCGATTTACGGATTTCAGATGAACTTCATTTCTTGGAACTTCTCTCTGGTCTCTCTGATGAAGAAATGCTGAATTCTGCAAAACGGTTGCAGCAAATTCGAAGAGATCGCCGTATTGCCAAGAACGAAAAATCTGTGGGTACAATGTTTTTGCAAGTTCTCCAAGCTGGTGTAAGTAGTGACAAACTACAGTATTTTAAATCTTACATCACCAGTCAAAAAGAACGTACTTATAAAATCAGGAAACCGAATTAAAATAATTCCCCTGTTGTCCTAAAAGGATCGCAGGGGAATTATTTTATTATAACATCATATATAAACAAATATGATGAATATCAAATTCTCCCTGCACTTTTCTTTGTCGACTCTGTAAAACAATCATATTCTGTATAATAAAGTAATGGCATAGTGAACTGGGAGCCGTAGCGATTTTTAACACAGGAAAATTCCACTTCTCTACACGTTTTTTGTTCTTCTTTTCGGATAAGCAGTTGTTTTTCAGAAAATCGTGTATCCGATTGAAAGATATGACTGCTGCTTACAATTTGATACTGAAGACCAATCAGTGCGTCGGCTGCATACTCCAGATTTCCGGTTTCACGAAAACTATCCATAGAGATTGGACTGTAATATCCGCCTCGATTAAAAGATGATACTAAAACAATGGTTCTATCTTCTTTGTGTGTGAATTTCTCCATAGATGAAACGACTGCATCTACTGTTTCCTTGGCAGATCCTTTTACCGAAACTGGGATTTTTTGAATAAAATCGACAAAGACTATTGGTGATTTTCCAGAACGCTGTTCGTATATCTGTATTTTCTCCTGCAATTCGTCAAGAGTAAATACATCTGAATACATTTGCAGATTTGGATTTTCATTGAGATATTGTTCTATGATTTTTGGCACATTTTTATTAAACTTCCCTGCCAGAAGATCAGAAGATTTAAACGGGGCTTCGTTTTTTAGAAAAGATAATCGACTCAATTGTTTGGCTGCGAAATGACGTTTCTGCTGTTCGTAAGAGAAATAAATAACAGGAGTTTGTTTGGATAAAGTATATGCGATCTGATCCAGGAATGTACTTTTGCCAATGCCGGGTCTTCCTCCAAAGATGTAGAGACCACTACCAAACCCATTTAGTTTTTGGTCAAGCATAGAAAAACCTGTGGATCTATTTTGAGCATTTTTTTGTTGAGTCAGAATATCTTCGATGAAAGAATACGCAATATAATCACACATCATACCTGCTGGTTTTTGTGTAGCTTTTGCTGCATGAATTGCTTTCTGAATCTCTTCTGCCAATAGTTTACCTGATTCTATTAGCAGTTCATTTGGATCTTTTTTGTCTTTGGATACCGGAAAATTTACAACAGATAAATTCATTGCGGACAATTCTTCGTATAAAGCTGTTGATGCTTTTTTCCCTGCTTCATCATTATCCAAGGATAGGATTAACGTTGGCGGATTTTTTTCTCTCTTGAGTTGTTCCAGTAATTTATTATATCCGGTTCCATTTAGTGCAACTGCATGACCTCCACATTGCCAGATACTCATAGCACAAATAGCCGATTCCGTGATAAACACTGGTTCTGTTTGGGATAATTCTTCTTTAAAAAAGAGCGATTCAACGATACCTGTTGGTTTGTAGAACTTCTTCTGATGAATAGATCGCAATATGTATGATTCACTATTTTCCCCTGCAGGTATTTTTATTACGTCATGTAATATATAATTTGTTCGTGTTGTTCCTTCTTTTTCTGGATTGAAATTTTTTATAAAAGATAAATTAAAATGTTTTGCTGTTTTTTCAGATAATCCACGTTTTTTTAGAAATTGCTCCATTGGATCTGTGGTTTTGGAATGCATAGAAATTCCAAGATATTGTTCTTTTAACCTTCTAACCGCCTCTGCTTTTGAGATATTCCAGTAATGAGCAGCTACGGTGACAATATTACCTGTAAATCCACAGCTAAAACATTTTACATAATGTTCTTTTGCATGATAATGCATAGATGGGTGATTATCAGGATGGGTCCCCGCAATACAACGAAAGTTTTTATTAAAATTTGTGATACCATAGTTTTCTTGTAGAAATTTTGATAAAAAGGGTTTTAGTTGTTCTATATCATCCATAAATATTGTCTCCATTTGCTCTCTTTGGGAAATACGATAACACAAGACACGTAAATTTGTCAAACGTCTGAAATTTTGAATTTTTTTGATGTGGTACTCATGATATTTTGTGGATTTTATAAAAAATTTGTCCGGAAATGTATATGTTTTATTCATTCCTTATGTAATGATGGACAGATTTACGGTGTGGATGGATTGTTTTACTATGTTGATGGACAGATTTACGATGTAGAAAAAATGATGGATTAACAGAAAACACAAAAAGTGATATTTTTTATTATTTTTCGACATTTCATGCGTAAAAGCGTGTTTTTTGTGGGTTTTGGTTGTATTTTCGACTTTTGATATATTGCTTGATTGGTATAAAAATATATATAAATATATAATAATATATCCTGGGAAATGAGATTTTTAAAAATAGAGAATTTTTGTATATTTTTTTGATGTAAATCGTTATTTTTTTGAATTTTAAATAAATTAAGAACTTTATAAATGATTATAAAAAGTAAATGATTGGACAGATTTACGATGTCCCCGGACAGATTTACGATGTCCCTGGACAGATTTACGATGTCCCTGGACAGATTTACGATGTAAGCTACTGTTCAAAAACTTAAAAAACAGTGAGTAAAAGAAATTTTGCATATAATATATCATCATCTACTTAGGATGTATCAAAATTGGAACAAAGGAGCAGTAATTATGTATTACCTCATTGATCTGCAGGAGAAAAAGTCCGTCAAGGAGTTTGTCACTAAAATGGACTTGCTCGTTCATTGGGCAAAGGTTGTGAACGGTGTTTTGGCATGGCGTTTTCAGGAACATTTTCTCCAAGGGCGTAAGATTGATTTCCGTGCCCTGAACATCACCGGAAAGGATGTTGTGAAAAAGTTCATGCCGACGGGCAAATACTTTATCAGTCCTTTTACTGGTTTGCTGACGGAAGAGCATGATTATGTAAATGTCCAGCGGCGGTATCAGGTGTTGGACGATTTTGGTCATCCTGTGGATATTCGTCTTTGGACAGACGAAATTCGGATGATCGAATCTGGCCTTGTTAATCCTTATGGCAATAAGGACATTGACTATCATCTTCCTGAGTTCCGTCGTGAGCCGGCGTTGGAAGGAGCAAAGCCGCATGGTCATTATCATCATTTGCCCAAAATGATGATTCAACACGCCACACAAGTGGCAGCAGCTAAGTGCGAAGACAAAGGGGATCTGTATGAGTTGGGTCTTACCGCAAAGCAGATTCAGCAGTGCAAACCGCGAGTACGACACAATGTTGTCGATGCGGACTTTTCCATCGATAACAAAATTTGCAACCTTTATGGTCGCAAGTGCTGGAAGCAGCAGAGCAAAAACTATAAGCAGTGGGCAAAACACAAGAGCAGCCTGAAGCGGCATAATTTGCAGCATAATTTGCAGCATAATGGAGGCATGAATGATCCGGAGTACCTGGAAACTCTGCGTGATGGGATCATCGATCCTGAACTGATTCAGCAGTTCATGAAGAAGGATTTTACTTACTAAGATAAAGACAAAGCTCCCCCAACCGTGAGGTTGAGGGAGCTTTTATGCATCAATTTCAATTTTGTGATATTTTATGCCTTTTTGACCAATAATTTTATAATCTTTTATAAATCCTATTTTTTTCCAATAATCCAAAATTGCACATACATTACGTTGTGTTGCTCTGGTTAAACTACGGAAAGCAGTAGGATCATCTTTTTTTTCTTCGTAATCTGGATATATTTTGTAAATTGAGCTAAAAAGTATGGCTCTTGAAATTTTTTGTGATGATTTTATCATACCAATTCGCTGCAAGAGAAATTTTTGACAGCTGATGGAAGCACGGTTTTTATTTGTTGGGGTATTCAGTGTTTCATTACTAAAAGTAGATATCTGTCTTTTCAACATAGCATACTGAAGTAGAGCAGGGGTTGACATTGGTTGTAAAACTCTCAAATTTTTTCCGTTGATATTGGCAGATACAATACGGATATTCAAAAGCCTTTCCTGAATATATAGGGAGTCATTTTGTTTTTGAAGGGATTTTTGGACGCTTGGGAAGTTCTGGTATTCATCACTAAGGTCTATACATATTTCTGTTCTGGACATTTTCAAAATAGATTCTTCAACATTTTTAATCATCTTTTCACTTGGGTGATGATTGCTTGGTTTTCCCAATATATTTCTTGCGATCATGGCGTATGTTACATAAGGATTACCAGCTGAAATTAACGAACAGAATGAATCGAATACTGATTTATCAAAGTAATCAAATTCATAGTTATCAATAATTATGATTTCTGGATGTTCATTTAGTAAGGCATCTACGTCAAGGGATACATTTAATTTTGTGGTAATTGGGACAGGACTGCCTTTCCTTTCCATACTCAAAAATTGTTCGCCCTTATTGACTACATTCTTATCCAAAAGTGTAATGGATATTTTGTCCTTTGTCTGAATATTGACACTTGGGGCAATAGAACGATTGGTTTCTGCTGTTTCTTCTGTTAGGACAACATTTGAATTTGTCGCCTTGTCAAAATTTGACACAAACGACATTACATCAGAAACAGTATCCTTATCATCATCAAGAGATAATTGTCCATCATATGGGTTATTGATGATATGTTTTTTAGGACTCATGATGATTCCTCATTTTGAATGGATTTTAGATCCGGGTGTGATTTTAAGTATTCTTCAATTGCTTTATCGAATATTTCATCCATTTGATCATAATATGCTGGGTTAATAGATTTCTCTATTCTACTGCGAATAGACTTCATGCATTTTCTTAGTTTCCCATCATAACCATTTTTCTCTTTCTTTTTCTTTTCTGAAAAATATTCTTCAATATATTCCGGTGTTATTTCAATTTCTTTATCTTTTTTCTTTTGGATGATTTCTTGTAGTTTTGCCTCTGTTAATAAATTCATGTATGGCATGAAATAAGTTTGTTCGTGGCTTGGGAGTCTGGATAACTGATAACCAACACGAAAAGAAATCTTATTGTCATCAAGCATCTCAATAATTTCTTTGTTTAACTTCGCCATTTTTACATAACGGTAGTATTGGCCGAGATGCATCGGAAGTTTTCCTTCACTTGCATATTCAGAGATGCAGATGGCATTTTCAAAATCTTTTGCAGACTTAATTCTTGGATGTGCCTTATCGAACATTGACCAACCATAAATAGCATCTGATATTTTCGATTTTCTTCTATGAAGGTTTGTCAGAAGAAAAATATCCATTGCTTTCTGATCAGAACATCCACGGAATACAATCGCCTTGATAGTCTTTAGTCCCTTGATTTTGGATGCTTTTACACGGTGTTCTCCAGCCAGCACTTCAAATCGAACACTTCCATCTACAGGGGTTGTACATTGTCGAACCAGGATTGGTTCATAAGAGCCTTCATCATCCATAGTTTTTGCCATATCTTCAAGCTCTTCTTCGTCCCACTCAGAAAAATCACCGCCTCCTTTTTGTTGGAATGGAATGATGTCTTCCACGGGAATCATATATAATCCTTCGGCTTTTTTTGCTTTGGATTCTTCCAGGAATTTTGGATCAAATTGAGCTGGTTTCAGGTTTCTTCCGGATGTAGAAAGAGAGCGTATGTCGCTGCCAATTTCCTGATCCAGCATATCAAAATCGCTTTTCTTTGCCATTCTCGTTTAATTCTCCTTTTCAGATAGTGCAATTCTCTCCATAAATTCATTATAGAATTCCCAGTATTCATTAATGATTGGAGCTGATTTTTTTCGGTCAAAGATAGTTTGTTTCAGTGCCATAGATTCAGAAATCAATACACTCTTCGGAATCAGTGTTTCAAATAGAATAGTGTTCATATTTTTTGCTGTGGCATCCAAATAAGAAAGATATCGTTTCGAGATATTATTTCTTTCAAATCTCGAAATCAAAATGCCCAGAATGTTGATTCTCTGTGTCAAGTCGTTTTCCAGAATGGTTTGAATAGTGTTATACAGTGCAATAATAGCCTGTCTGGAACTTTCTTCTGGAAATGCTGGTATCAGAACATGGGTTTTTGGGGCTGCTAACAGAACAGAAACAGAAGCAGCATCAAGATCCGGGTTTGTGTCAAGTAATATAAAGTCATAATATTCGGAAACAGAATCCAATTCTCTTCTCAGTTTATGTCTGTCATCAGTCATTGGGTCATTCTGCCTGCGTAGATTCTGCATTACAAAATCATATAGACCGTCTGGATCACCCTGGAATGAAGTGGCCTGTTCTTTTGTAAGTAATGGTGTGCCGCTATAACTGTATAGTCGGTAGTCGGATTTTACAAAATCAAAATCCTCTCCATGTAAAATTGCATCCTTGAGTGGAATTTGATTCATCAGTACATGATAGATAGATGGGGTTTCTTCATCAAATCTATCTTTCATAATGCCAGTAATGGTTGATAACGTCTGTTGTGCGTCCATATCAATTAAAAGAACTTTTTTTCCCTTTTGACTCAACATGGAGGCAAGGGTTCTGCATACAGTGGTTTTCCCTACGCCGCCTTTTTGATTTACAATCGCTACTATATGTGCCATAAAAACACCTCCAAATATCTCTGAAAACATTATAACATATTTTTAAATTTTATTTACACAAATATTCAAAAAACATTCATAAAAATACAATATATATCCTGTCGTATTTCACAGATACTACAAACTCAAATTCGCCAATCGGCGAAACAGACATTGTTGTGAATTATTCCCTGGGAGATTCGCCAATCGGCGAAAATGAAAAAGACGGAGAGCATGTCTCCGTCTTTGCGTTGTGACCAGTTTCGCCAATCGGCGAAACTGTCAGGATTTACCCTGTCAGTTCCTCGCTTGACACTTCCTCAAATATCCAGTTTTTGGGAATACAGTGCCGCATGATAAACAATTGTCGCTTAATAGGGTATTCTCTCTGCCATTGTCGAATCTTTTTGCCTTTGATCTCTACCGCCTTAACTGTTCCGTCTTTGAAATAGAGCATGAAGTCTGGAGAGTATTTTCGTGATTGTAGTTTTTTCCCTTGAAACTCGATTCCATCCAGCACTGTGAAGGTTTCATAAAAATACCTTCAGCATAGTTTGGGCGGAAACCCACTGCCTTTAGGCGGTGGGAGGAGCCCTGTTCGTAACGACGCATCATCCTTGGTTTTCGATGTACTTTTGGATAATTGCTGAGGAA
>JAGHIZ010000118.1 GCA_017886875.1 Butyricicoccus sp.
TAGATATAGTATATTAGGAACCGTTTTGGGGCACAGTTGACTTCTAACCCGTTCCAAGCCTAAAAAAAAAGCTGTGTCTGCTTAAAGAAAAAAAAGGAAAAAAAAAGAAATTTAGCTATATGGAATATAGATATAGTATATTAGGAACCGTTTTGGGGCACAGTTGACTTCTAACCCGTTTTAGAGTATAATAAAGGAAATTTAAGGAAAGAAAAAAGGATAGGTACGCCAATACCTATCCTTCGGAGTACTCAAGAAAAAAACACTGAATTAAAATACCTCTTGAACGAACAGCAAATTTTAATCTAAAGTACAATTGATTATTCATTTCTGTGCTTAAT
The DNA here is from genome assembly GCA_017886875.1 of Butyricicoccus sp. Classification (GTDB taxonomy): domain Bacteria; phylum Bacillota; class Clostridia; order Oscillospirales; family Butyricicoccaceae; genus Butyricicoccus_B. Next base: position 342 of record JAGHIZ010000118.1, read on the forward strand.
TTTACCATGTAATACATAAAAAATCAAGTACTAAGAAGTATGATAATCAAACTTCTTGAGTTCTCCTTATCTTAAAAATCAATTTAAGAAAAGGGGCATTTTTTATGTCAGCTCATGAAGCTTTAAAGCTCGCCTTTGGTGAGTCAGATTACAACAGCGTTATTTGCATAGGTCGCCACAAACAAGGTCAAGACGGAATTATCACATATGCTTACATACCATCTAGCAAAATAGATATCAATAAAATTAACATAAAAACTGATAGTGATTTTTATATAACGGCTAATACTCTAACTAAAAAAGACCGAAAAACAGAAAACCTTTTTTCTCTTAAAAATATAGTTATTGACATTGATTGTCATAATTCTGAACTAGATGACTATGATAGAAATGAATTATTAGAAGACTTTCTTTTTCGTATAAAAAGAGATTTAGAACTTCCTCCATTTAACATTATACATTTTACAGGTCGTGGCTTACAACTGTGGTATTGTCTTGAAGAAATAGCTGGTGTTTGGAGTTTTTTATACAAAGATACTGTAGAAAAAATTATTGATACACTTGAAACCTTAAAAGAAGAATATACGGAATTTGAACAATTAAACATAGATGGTATAAGTAAAAATCTAGTCGGCTTTTTTAGATTATTTGAAACTTATAACACTAAAACTGGCAGAAGAAGTGTTGTTGAAATACAAAATTATGAAAAATATGACCTTTCAGAACTTAATCAATCAATACCTAGAGTTAAAAAATTTGCTCAAAATACATCTTTACAAGCAAATATACAAAATGATTATATAGCTTTTAATCATAAACGTATAGACTTTATAAAATGGCTTATAGCTTATAGAAATGCTCCTGTTGGTGCTGAAATGAGGGACAAGCTGTTACTATTGTTTTACAACTCTTGCATAAGAGTTATGAGTAGGGAAATGGCAAAGGCTTACACTCTAAAATTGAATAGAGAGTTTAAAATACCGCTTGAACGAACAGAAAACATTTTCACATATATAGACCAAAAAGGATTTTTGAACTTTAAAAATGATA
>JAGHIZ010000054.1 GCA_017886875.1 Butyricicoccus sp.
TTAAAATGATTTAGTTTTGCTAGTACAGAAGGACGATTTTTAATTTTCTTTTGAGTATACTCAGTAAAAGCAGCGGTTAAAGCATCTGCATCACGAGCTTTAAAGAAAATTAAATATTTAGGTGGATTTGTACTGCTATCCTTTTTAACTGCATAATCCACACCATATTTTCGGGCAATTCTATCAAAATCTTTAATTGACGGGTCTGTAATTTCAATATTGGAAACACCTTGATTTTGACCAATAAGTTGTTTTACAGATTGCTTGCCCCTTGGTGTAACAGAAGAATTTCGACTGTTTTGGAGTTTTTTCTCCTTACGGTATGCAAGATACTTAGAAATAGCAGTTTTAAACAATCTAGCTGTAAATTTAGTACCATTTACTACTAATGTTAAAGTTCTGTTTTCTACTTCTTCTTGCATAGTAAAACAACCTCTTGTTTACTTTATCCAGCTTTCCTCATTTTGCATATCTGCTGTATGAGAATTTGCAGCCTCCATTATTTCATAATAAGCCCAGTGAGATTTACTAACATCATTAAACTGATTTAGCTTTCTTATGTTTTCATCAACATAACTTTCATCAGCATAATGACCTAATAATCTGCCTGTTAGTGTTACTACTTCACTTCTGCGAATTGGGTCATCAGCTCTAAATGTACCATCTCCATAGCCTTGTATCCAACCATGAATTGCAGCGTCTTTTATATATTCTGCTGCCCAGTATGCGTCAGATATATCAGTAAATTCTGGATATTTGTTCATAATTTCTTCTGAACCCTCGCCATAAATCTCGAAAAATCTAACAGCAAATGCAGTAAATTCAGCACGAGTTACAGCCTTATCTGGTACAAACATATCATCAGATACACCATAAACAACACCATAATTTATAAGATACTTTACATATCCAGAGTACCATGAATTAACTGGAACGTCTTTAAACTTTGTTGTAGCTGTACTTGGTATACTTTCTCCTAGCTTTTCAGCAAGTAATCTTGCAAAAATAGTGGCAGCTTCAGCTCTTGTCATACTGTTTTCTGGTTTAAAGCTACCATCTAGATAACCTAAAACATAGGCTGCATGATGTTCGGTTTCAGAAACAGGAGGAACGGTTAATTTACCATCTTCATCGGTTTTACCGTTTTCTTTTCTGCCTAAATCACTTTCAACAATAACAGTCATATCCTTTTGAGGAGTTTTCTTATTATCTGTAACGATTACTGTGATACGGTTATTTTCGTCCATATCCACGCCATCTGGCAGTTTTACAAGTATATTTCCGCTGTTTCCGATTTTAATTTCACAGTTTTCTATTGGTCGTTTGGTTTCATAATCCTCAACCCTAACAGTTAATGTAATTTCTTCACCATTATCATTTTCATTGCCTACGGTTGAATTTCCATCTCCGTTTGTACTGCCTGAACCAGTTGGAACAGTAATCTGACCTAGTTTATCTGTAATATCTGCGGAATAATTATCATTTTTATCACTTACAGCTATTTTTCTATCTGGAACAGGACTTTTATCTGCTTTAATCAGCACCGTTACTGTGATTTGGTCAGCAAAATCTAGCAGTCTTGAATCTGGAAGTACCACAGTAAAGCTATTATCATTTTTAAGTGTTACAGTGGCATTTGCGACTGGGTTTTTAGTATCTGTATCAGTTACAATTACAAGGTATTCTCCAACAGTTGCTTCACCTTTAGAGTCGGTTATGCCTTGGTTATACAGCTTTTCAATAACTTCCTCATCTAGCTTTTCACCACATTCAGTACATTCCTTGTGTTTACTGCCATCTGTATCAGTTGTAGGCTGTTTGTCTATAATCCAATCGCTTTCTTTGTGACCTGTTGCCTGAGTGTAATCGCCTTTGTAAGTATCATCACAACGGATGCAGGTGTATGTTGTATAACCCATTTCTGTGCAAGTAGGCTCTGTAACCTGTTTTTCATAATCATGCCCTAGAGCTTTCTGGATAACTGCACCGCATTTTGTACAAAGCTGTGGCTCTGTACATGTTGCAGGCTCTCCAGCTACATGACCATTTGCTGTATTACCATCTAAGTAATGAGCATCACAACGTGTACAGCGGTATTCCATAACACCTTCACCTGTGCAAGTTGCATCTGTAATCAATGTTCCTTCGTCCCATTTATGACCTAATGGCTCAGTGTAATCTGTTATAAAACTTGAATTACAGCCATGACAGATATGAAGTGTTTGACCACCTGTTTCACAGCCTGCTGGGGTTGTATGTGACTCAAAGTTATGTGAAAGAGTGGAAGTTATATCTGTTATATGTCTATCTCCACAAACTGTACATTCTTCGACCGTATAACCTGAGCTTGTACAGGTTGCCTCAACTGGATAAGTTTTATATTTATGCTCGCTTTTTGGAGTGGAAGTAACTTTCACATCACTACATCTTGAGCAGATTTCCATTAACTTGCCATCGGTTTCACAAGTAGCCTCACGAACTACAACACCTTGGTAAGCATGACCTAGTGATTCAACATAGTTTCGCTTTTCAATTCTGCCACATTCAGTGCAAACATATCTGTCATAACCCAAAGTAGTGCAAGTTGCAGGCACATTTTCAGCTAAAATATATTTATGCTCACCTTTACAGCCTGTTTCGGTGTCATCTGGGCAACAGTTGCCGTCACAGTCTGGGTCATTGCAGTCACAATCTGGATTTGTGCAGCCACATTCACTTTCATCTCTCAACCAAACATAAGCAACACCATTTTCAGTCATACTTACATCTTTGTATGTGTAAGTAATCTCATAATATACCGCATATTGACCTTCTTCGGTGTAATTAGGTGCAGAAGTTAAAGTGCATGAGTCGGCTGAATTACCATATCTGATTTGAGTTGTAACTCCAGTTTCAGATAAATCTGTAACGGTTACTGTGTGCGGTTTACCGTCCACAATGCCATAATAATCTGCAATAACGCTTTTAGCAGCTACATACTGGCTATTATCATAATCGCAAAGTGTGCAATGTTCACCGTCTGCAAAACGTCCATTTGCTGGCTGTGGTGTCACTTGTGACTCTAGTGTGTGGCGTTCAAGCTCTGAATGATTGTCATAGTGTGTGCCATAACAAAATCCACAATATGAGCCGCCTTTTGTAGTTTTGGTGTGATATGTGTCATCTGCATATGCATAACTTACTGTTTGCTCAAGTTCCTGCATAAAATCTTCGGCACAATCGTACAGCCAATACACATTTTTATTAAAACCATAGTCATTTGTTGGCATATTGCCGTTTATTGTGGCACAAGTATCACAAACTGACTTTGTCCAATGATACCCTGAGTAGGTGGCATCTTTGTTTGGAGTACCGTCTAAAATTGAACCCTTAGTTTCACCATCGGTCATTGTACCGTCCGAATATCTTACATTTCGGCTAAGTGCGGTTTGACCATCTCTGGTGTATTCTGGTGTTCTCATAACGGTGAAAAGCCTTTTTGCATCACATGAATAACACTGGAAAGTTTCTTTTGTAACCGTTGAGTTTACATCAAGTTCTTCCGTTCGGTTTGCAGACTCAAGCCAATTATCTGCTGGGTCATGATAGGAATTTTGCTGTCCTGCATAAGCCACTGGAACACTTGAAGAAAGCATAGCAAATGTCATAAGCATTGCTGTTATTCGTTTCTTGTTAATTTTCATATCAAATAAACCTCCTGTAAAAATTTTTATTTTATAAATCTTATTTTTCAGAAAGTTTTTGACGGTGGAGAACGAATATGTAACAAACGCTTAATCATGCTTTAAACTCTAATCTGTTTGAGAGTTTAGTTTGTTCTTACCAGTTACCTCCGTTCATATCATGGCTTACCTTTGCGGTAAAGTGGTTATTCATAGTTGTTGGAGCGTTAAAAAGAACTGTTAATAAATATTGCTTCATATTTCTCACCTCTGTAGTATTTTTACGCATACAATGCATAACAAAATCAATATGTTCACTTGTAAGTTTAAGAAAACGTGAACGAACGACTTCATGTGGAAAATTACTGCTTGCAATACGGATAGTATCACGTTTAGCACAAACAGTTTCAACCATAAGCTCTACAATTTCATCTAGGTCATCTTGATAATCACTAAATCTAGAACTTAGAGCAATTCCATGACAGATAGCGAAATTATATGGTATAATAAAAAAAAGACCAAGTGGTGAGAAAAATGGTGCCAGTAAACATAAGAAAGATTATAATATCAGATTTGAAAAAAGGAATAAA
>JAGHIZ010000055.1 GCA_017886875.1 Butyricicoccus sp.
AATATATTAATATTCTGTAAGGCTTGACATCATTTCTTTTGCAAACTCTAATGTCATACCTTTAGCTGTTGACAAACGTCCTTCTTTAAGATGTACAAATAAAGCACTATTAATTGAAATTCCTCCACAAAGAGATAAACAATTTCCATCTTTTAAATAATCCTCAATTTCTTCATCAGAAATATCGTCAACACTTAATCTTGCAACATCAGTAATATTAACACTTTGAAGAATTTTATTGTTCTCAGCAAGTAATACTGCATTACCTGTATATGCATATACTTCATCTGATCCTCTCATATTGCGAATAAGATTACGGGCTTCATCAATAGACTTTGGTTTTCCATACATAATGTCATTGAATACAATGTTCTGGTCTCCAGCAATAATAAGTCTTAACCCTCTATCTTTAGTCATTTCAAAAACAGTTTGAGCTTTACGCATAGAAATTTCTGCTAATTGATTTTTGAAAGATTTAGATTTATCCGGTGTCTCATCAGCTTTGCTAACAATTACTTCAAATGGAATACTATTATCAATAAGTTGTTGCTTACGAACTGCAGATTTAGAAGCTAAAATTACACGTGGGAAATTTTTAACAATTCTCGTAAATGGTTCTATTAAATCATCTGGCTCTTCATAGAAAATAATTTCTGTAGCAATATTAGCTATTGTACTAGAAATATCGCTATTTTTTTTTGCAATTACATAAATTGGTTTACCTACTGCATAGCAAAACCCACCATTTATACCTAACCCAACACCTTTTTCACTTAATTCAATAATATTGCAATCACATTGTAACATTGCAGGAAAGGCATAGTCTTTCATTAAATTTTTTCCATTAGGAATATTGGCATTCCCCCACTTTTCTACATCTCTTGCCATTAAAGTAATCTCAACTCCTGCTTTATTTAGAGCTGTTTCAATAGCTTCAATTTTTTTACAATCTTTATCACCATCATGGAATTTCAATGCAAAAAATGAATGCAAAGTTTTAGGTTTCCTTTCATAAGAAATTTTTACTTTTTCTGCTATTTCTATCATATAAAACTAATACCTCCTAAAAAATATATGTATATGGAGCGGGTGTCGTAGTTATTTACAACTCTTTTTCTCATTAACGGTTGATACAATAATCAATCAAGTTATATATAGATTAACAGATTATTGAAAAAAAATCAAGATTTAATTCAAAATTTAAAAAAACAAAGGAGCCAGCCGAAGCTGACCCCAATGTCCCAAGACGTGTAATGCTTGTCTTGGGAAGGCTAAACCTTACTTGGTGATAGACTCCCAACGTACTCTCAGGGCATAGTCCTGAATTTCTTCACCGTTCGAGAACGGAACGAAAAGACCAGACTCAGTATACCCAGCAGCACGTAGCTCTCTCAGAATCTTGTACCCCTTAGCAACGTACGTCTTTCCGTTACGGTAAACAAATACCACACGGCCATTGTTGCAGCAAAAGTGTCCAAGGTTACCGCAGTGGCAGTCCAAACAGCTCTGATTCATAATGGGGTAATATGTATCCTCAAAATAGAGGTGTTTTACCCTGACACCATTTTCAGGCATTTCAAAGCAGTTTGCGAGAGCTTCCTCGCTGATAGACCCAATGTGACGTTCATCACAGTAGGCTTCACAGTCAGAAACAAAATCTGCCTTGTAGGACTGACGAGCGTTTTCACTAAGAGCGTTCCACTTGAACTGCTCAAACTTGGGATAATCCCAATTGCTAAACGGTACATAGAAGTATGCCTCCTTAAAACCGTTAGCAGCCAGAACAGTCATTGCACTACGAGTGTACGGAGTTACAAAGAAGTTTCCGTTGTGTATGAAAGCGAGCGTTGAGTTATTTGTCGCATAGCGACCAGGGAACTTCGGAACGATTTCCGACACGTTGATAACTTCTTCCTGAGAAAACTGCGGGTAAACCGCAATCATTCCAGGGATGACCCGGATAGAGTCGTTGATGAGTTCTTCGATTGTCTTGTAAGCCATAGTTTACCTCCTTGGGCAGTCGCCCGTTTCAAAATGTGGATAGTTATTGATGTAACGGAGTACTGCAAAGTATTACATCATTTATAATTATATCATATTTACATAAAATTGTCAAAAATAAACCTTCTTATAGCTTAGTTTTCAGCACTCTACTATATTAAATAAGTACAATGCTAGTTTATTTTGTTCTATTGTTTTCATTTCCATATATTAATCCATTGCAAACATTACAAGCTTATAATTTCCAAAATTTATAAGTGTAGTTCTATATTCTTCTTCTATATCTTTTAACATACTATCAAATTTTTCATAATTATCTTTAGTATTATATAAGACCAGATCATTTACTCTGGCTCATACATATTGCTATTAAATCTACATGGTCTACTAATGTTGGTAACCGAAATCAAATAAATTTAAGCATAAAAATTCTCCTCCTTTCCAGAAAGAGAACAAAAAAACAACCTACAAACCTTTACAGTTCGTAAGCTGTTAGAATTTGGAGCTCACGGCCGGAATCGAACCGGCGACCCCCTCCTTACCATGGAGGTGCTCTACCTACTGAGCTACGAGAGCGTTTTGACTTTTTCATTATACTATATTTGTCTATAAAATTCAATACTAA
>JAGHIZ010000056.1 GCA_017886875.1 Butyricicoccus sp.
AAAAAAGAACATACAGGTTATGTTGTAATTTCATCAACTGAAAAAGAATATAGATTTAAAACTAACACTTCAACACGCTTAAAAACAGCTATTCTTTGGCAAACAGTTATACAAAGTAAATATTCTATTGATTTCACCGAAGAACAAGCAAAAAAGCAGATACAAGAAGAACTATTTAACCATGAAGATAATAATTCTTGGCTTATCGGTAAAATAGGTATAACTCAAATATTCAATGGAAAGTTTGAAGAACTATTGAGAAATATAAATTTCAGAGATAATATGCAAAATTATAATGTAATGTTTACACCGCATTTTAAAGCAAATTATAGGTCTGGTTACTGGGAAATATTGTTCATGCATACTAAAGCCTTGAATATTATTCCTAAAGAAATGCGGTTAAAATAATATTTTTGTATTTTTAGGGTATACTTGATTTAGCTACTCACATATGCTAGAATAAAGTAGCTGGTAAAGAGTTGTAATAAACCAAGCTGACACAAAGCAAACGCCCCAGAGTTCCGAGCTCTGGGGCGTTTTTCTCATTTTATACGGTTGAGCATCCGCTAGGTTAGCTGTCGCCATTGTTGCTTCTGTCTAACCATTTGCAAATAAAATAGCTTATAATATTTGCCATAACAGAAATTAAAAGAGTTGTAATATACACCAATGCTGACACCCCCTTTCTGTTGCCAGATTGGGTGCGACAACTTAATCATTATAGCATAAAAATATAAAAAAACAATCTAGGTATCATTATGACACCTATTTTTATATATGTTTCGTATTTAATGTCAAATATTATAAAAATTTCAATAATTATAAAAAATTTTTGATTTGTGCTCAATTTGGACACAAAATATTTCCCATGAGTGCATGTTTAATTTAATAGACTTAATTTAAAATCTAAAAAATAGTTAAAATGTTGTATTCAATTTTCCATAATACGGAAAAAGATGGAAAAGTGGAATTCTTTTTTAATTTCTTTATATTACAAATATACATTTTTTTTTTTTATTTTCTGGTCTTAGGAATTAAAACACTTTTCCACTTTTCCATTATTTAAAAAAAAAGTTATTAAAAAATAAATATTTATACAAAATTTAGTGTTTATATATACTAAAAAATTCATTTTTTACGTTTCACTTTTCCACTCACTTTTCCATTCACTTTTCCACTTTTCCATTCACTTTTCCATTATTTTTCCATAAAAAGGAAAAATAATGGAAGTATAAAAATAAAAAAATATATTTTTTAATCTTATTTATGGATAATTTATTGATTTTTTTATACTTTTATAAACATTTTTTATAATTTTAGAATGTAAGAAAAAGGTGTCTTGAAGGTGATAAAAATCTTAGCTTTTAAGTATCACTTTTCCACTCACTTTTCCATTATTTTTCCATAAAAAGGAAAAAATAAGCTTAGATAAGTGGAAAACTTAATGTGATACTTCTATTTTTTGATTTAACCTTTCCACTTTTCCACTCACTTTTCCATTATTTTTCCATAAAAAGGAAAAAATAAGCTTAGATAAGTGGAAAATTCAATATAGTTATGACCTTTTTATGCTAACCTTTACCTTATTTTTATTAAGGTTATGGTTAATATTCAAGGATTATTATTCTAATTTTTCTAAAAAAAGTAAGAAATAAGCTTAAATAAGTGGAAAACTTAATGTAAGAATTCCACTTTTCCACTCACTTTTCCACTTTTCCACCTCACTTTTCCACTTTTCCACCTCACTTTTCCACTAAAAAAAAGAGGGTAAAAACCCTCTTTTTGTTAGTTAATTTTTTGAAGTATGGAATCGTGACCATAAATATGAGTATATTCCTCTTTTATATCTGTTGCTAAGGTATATTCTTTAAAATAAGTATACTTGCTATTTTTATAAATTGCATCTTTTAGGTTTTCATAACCAAAATGAGTAATAAAAGTATCTCTAAATGTGTATTTGCCTTCAGCAAACAGCCTATTTTCTTTGCACCATTCTTTATATACGTCATACATAATTTTTGTGGTACAATTGTCAACAAAGCCTTCTATTGGTCGTTTTACTATACATTCATCAATAAACATAAGCACACTATCATTTTCTTTTTTAAATTTATTAAGGCTTTGTTCAGCACTTTCTGGCACTTCATAATCATAACCTGCATCTATAACCGTTTTTAGAGCAAGTATACATTTTCTGATTATGCCTTTTCTTTCAGCATACATCTTTTCAAGTAATCTTTTATCTTGTTTTTCTTTTGGTATAACATTTTTACAATCTATAAATACCATGCGATTATATACCCAATCGCCTTTATCACCACCAAAATGTGGTTTTTGATTTGCACAAAACCATAAAACTCCCTTATATTTAAAGCTAAAACCATCTCTACCTTTGTGTTCACCAAAAATTGAGTCGCCACCTGTAACTTGTTTGAATATTTTCAGCTCGTTTATTTTCATAAAACCCATATCTGACGAACCTGCAAGACGTTTTCTATATAGACTTGCTGTACCAAAACGTCTTTCTAATCCTTCTAAATCGATACTGCAATAGTTTTGATTACCTAAAATTTGCTCTAAAAGTTGTTTATATTGGCTTTTACCACAATCTCCAGCACCAACCATAATAAGAGCTTTTTTCATTCTATAACCATATACATTAGATAAAGCTACTCCTGCATATTGTTCCAAAAAATGCTGTATTTTTTTATCCCCATCAGTTAAAGTTTTGATAAAATTATCATAAACAGGTGTTTCAATATCTTCAAATGACCATTCGCAAGGTAATTGTATAGTACTTTTTATTTCTGGACTGTGGGGTTCTAAGGTCATTGTATCAAGTTTTAATATACCATTTGTGAAATTTATAATATTTTCATCAGTATCTATTAAATCGCTTTTTATAAAGACTATATCAGTTATGAGGTCTTGAAAAACTTCATTTACGTCTTTCATTTTTAATAACTTTTCATTATAATCAGTTATACATTTTTTGATATATCCTTTAAATTCATCGTCTGTAACTCTACAGTAACAACCATTTTTATATACATAACGTTGAACATCACTTATTGCATCATCTTTTACAAAGAAATAGTGCAGATTATTTCGTATGTGTTTTGCAAGTAGTGGAGGAATAACTTTTTCTCCTATTTGCTCACCACTACGGTTTAAAATTGGTTCTATAAATATCGGTTTATTTTGTTGTCTATTAGCTTTTTTTATTTCTTCTATATAGGCTTTTTTATCTTCTTTCTCATCAATACCTAATATTTGATATTTAAATTTTGATATTGATTGTGATAAATTAAGATTTTCGGTATATTGTAACCATTGAACAATGCCTATACCACCTAAAGCTAAACATGATTTATCGCCAAAACTATGAAATTTATTACCAGTTATATGTAAATGGTCATTATGCCCACAAAATGGACAAGGGTTTACGAAAACACCACCACTAGCAGGTTTAAATTCACTTATTGGATATGTTTGCCTTATATAATCTAATAAATCATAATTATCTATTGCTTGTTGTAAGTCAAAATTATATATATTAGCCTTAGATATATGGGTTTTTACGGGTTTAAATTCAACTGTTTTACAAGTTCTTTTATATAAATCTAAAAAAATATTTTTATTTGCTGTACTGTGAGTGTCAACCTCACTGGCTAGCCCCTTGTTTGTACCTAAAAAACGCTGAACAGCTGCAACAGTAGCATTATCTGTATCATATCCAAAAATGGACTGATAGCCTTTTATAATTTGCTTGTATTCATCTTTATCTGTAATAGTTTCGCTTAAAGCTGTTATAATTCTAAAACGTTCACCTTTTTCTCCATGAGAATATGTATAATAAACGATATTTGCAGGAATATTATATTCTTTCAATTTTTCAAGAACTTGATTAACTGTTAATTCACCATCAAAATCCAAACCAACTAAATCAGCAGATATAAAGTTATTATCACTCATACCACCTTCAGCATAGCTTATAGAGAAAGTATGACCTTTGATTATATAACTTGATAGTTGTAATAAATCAATCTCATAGATGTTCTTAGGGTTTGTCATACGTTTTGTAATAGCACCCATATAATTTATTGGTTTGTTTTTATACCCTTTTTCATCAATAATAATCTTGACTAGCTTTTTTTGATATGATACACTTGTATCAGTAAATTTGTTTGTGTTTATCATTGTATAAACACTTCCTTTCTGACCGTTGTTACTGCGAATAACAGCGGTCTTTTGTTTTATTTTTTAATCATTTTCATATAAATCATCAATATAGAGAGTTTTTCCAAGAGGTACAAGTAATTTTAACAAAGTACTTATATTAGGACTTACATATCCTTTTTCAATTCTAGCTATTATTGGTTGTTTTACACCAGATAAAATTTCTAATTTTTTTTGTGAAACACCTAATTTATTTCTAGTTCTTATAAGTTCAGTTATCAATTCTGCCTTTATTTCTTTTTCTAGTTTATCTATGTTAGTAATTACATTATCATCTCTTTGTAAAAATGTTGAATTCATAAATTAAACTCCTATATGATAAATAAAATCAATATCTATAATTATAATTCTAATAATTAGCAAAGTCAATAATTTAAAAGTATTTGAAAGTTGAATTTAAATGTAAATTATATAATAAATTGTCGATTATAAAAAAATAAAATAGGTTGGTGTTTTTTTACCACCAACCTATCTATTTTTTTATACAATCCAAAAAGGCTTAATAATGATGATTTTTTATATTTAATTTAACCTATATATATGTAATATTAAAACTATATTTTATTATTTTGATAATAGTAAAATTCTAGAGTATTAGATTTAATGGATGTTAATTTTGAGACTATATTTTTATATTATTAGAATAATTAAATCAAAAATTTAATACCTTTTATAATCAAGTTAAATTTAATACTAAAAGCAAAAGTGGATACCATAAACTGGTATTCGCTATAATTTTATATAGAGATAAAAAAAACTTGACTTAATATTGCATTTTTAGTATTATAGTGTTATAGTATTTTAGTACTAAAAATTTATAAATGTAGGTGTAAAGTTATGATTATAACTATATCCAATCAAAAGGGCGGAGTTGCAAAAACCACTACTTCTGCCGCTTTAGCTGCTGGATTAAAGCTAAAAGGTTATAATGTCCTGGCTATTGACCTTGACCCACAAGGCAATTTATCAGACAATGTTGGAGCTGATAACAGAGAAAAACCAACTGTTTATGAGCTACTAAAAAATCAAGTTTCCATTCAAGAGGTAATTCAGCACACAAATCAATTTGATATTATACCATCAAATATAATGCTTGCAGGTCTGGAAAAAGAAATTATTTCTGACCTTGGAAAAGAACAGCGTTTAAAAGAAATGTTAGCAAATGTAAATTATGATTATATAATTATAGATACGCCTCCAGCTTTAGGACTGCTAACTATAAATGCTTTTACCGCTTGTGATGAGGTAATTATTCCAACTACTGCTGGTATCTTTTCAGCGTCTGGTATAACTCAGCTTTATGATACAATCCGCAATGTAAAAAAATATTGCAATGATAACATTAAAATTAAAGGTATTCTGATAACTAAATTTAACCCTCGTTCTAATAATAATCAGGATATGAAAAACTTAATAAAAAAACTTGGTGAATATATAAATGCACCTATCTATAAAACTTTTATTAGAAACTCTGTTGTGATAGAAGAGTCTCAGACTAGAAAAACAGATATTTTTACTTACAAAAAAGACAGCACAGTTTCAAGCGATTATTTAGCATTTATAGAAGAATTTTTAAAAGGGTGATAACTATGAAAAAAAATCATTTAGATACAGATAGTATGTTTCAAAATTTAATCTCTGCAATAGACAACAAACCGACTGAAAAAACAGGCAGAGGACGCAAGCCAGAACCAGAAAAGAAAATACAAGTTTCAATTTATTTAACTGAGACGCAAGCAAAAAATTTAAGACTGCAAAGTGCCGAAAAAGTCAAAGAAAATGATAAATCGGCTATTGCTCGTATGGGTATTGATATAGCTTTAGATTTAACTGATGATGACTATTTATATATCAAAAATGAGGCAAAAAAGCAAAATATTAAACCATCAGATATAATAAACAAGGCTTTAGAATTATATAGAAAATAATAAATTTTTAGTACTTTAATTTTAAAGTATTATGAATTTATAGTACTTTAAATTTAGAATAGGTGTTTTATTATGCAAAATTCATTTGGTCTAAATGATATAGTTTTAAAACAAATTATAGATTTAGCTAAAAAAAGAAATATAACAAAAGTTATACTTTTCGGTTCTCGTGCTAGGGGCGATTTTAAGAAAAAAAGTGATATTGATTTAGCTGTTCTGGGTGAAAATATAGCTGAATTTGCTTTTGATGTGGACGAGCTAACCGACACACTTTTAAAATATGATATCATTGATTTAAATTCTAGTATCTCTGATGAACTTTTAAAAAATATACAAAATGAGGGCATTGTAATTTATGAAAAAATTTGAAAACTTTTGCAAGGCTTTAAATAATCTTGAAGATATAAAAAATTATAAACCGCCTTATGATAATGTAGTGTTGACAGGCTTAGTTTTTCTATATCAAATATGCTTTGAACAGGCTTGGAAAGCTATGAAAGAATGTATGGAAAATAACGGAATAAATACTGCCACGGGTTCACCTAGAATAATTATAAAAGAAGCTTATAGGTTTAATATGATTGAAAATGAACAAGCTTGGCTTAATGCATTAAAATCTAGGAATGAAGCATCACATATTTATAACTCTGAAACCGCTTTAGAAGTTATAGAAAAAATCAACGACATATATTTAGAGCTTTTTCACCAGCTAAAAACCACAATAGAAAAAGACTGGATTTATTAGTATTATAAATTTATAGTGTTTTGGTATTATAGTACTAAAAATTTATAGTACTTTAGTATTATAATATTTTATAAAAATATGCTTTACAAATAGATTTTTATATGATGTCATTACGTCATAGCATATATTTAATTTTATTTATATGTAAAGTTTTTATACACTAATTATACTTTTTTGTCGTTTTATAATAGTTATTTATGATTTATAACCAATAACCGATTATTTTTTTTACATTTCGTAAAAAAATTGCTTGCTTTTGTTTTTCTTAAATGCTATACTTAAAACAATTCTTATTAAGAGGTAGTTTATGAAAATTTCAAGTGATAGCGAAGTTAAAAAGACTACAAACAAAGGTAGAAAAAAAATAATTATAGATGATTTCCCAGAGTATTATAAAAGGTATAAAACAAGAGAATTTTCTAAAACTGAGCTTGCAAAAAAGCTAAATATTAGCCGTCCAACTCTGGACAAGCTGATTAAACAACTCGAACAAAAATAAAACCTATGCTACGGCAATAGCACAGGCAAAAATAAATACAAAAATGACCGCTGTTACGGCAATAACAACGGTCTGAAAGGCTATGTTTTATGACTATCAATCAAAAACATTCTAATAGTAGTAATACTATACCACAGACGAAAAAATTCGTCAAGCTTATTATAGATGAAAAAGGTTATAAAACCAAACCATCTGGAAGCGAAATGGGCAGTATAACTAAAAGAATGTGTAAACCCGAAAATGTCAAGGAAATCTCTCTTGACACTCTTTCTAATTATATAACAAATGGTTATACTTTTTCGGTTAGCTTTGCAGAAAATGGCACTTCAGATAAAAATTTTATATCCAGTGACATTGTAGCTTTGGATTTTGATGGAGCTTTAACCGTAAATGAAGTGCTTGATACTTTAAATAAAAACAATATAACCGCTAATATTATTTATTACACGTATTCTCATGGAGAAAAAGGCGAAAGGTTTAGAGTTATCACAGCTCTTTCTGAACGCATAACTGATTGTAATGAATATAAAAAAATAATCAAAGGTTATCAATCATTATTCGGTGATAATACTGATAATGCTACTGTGGCGGCTGTTCAGCGTTTTTTGGGCACTAACAAAAATTTATATAAACCAGTGGATTTATATAACACCACAAATAAACAGATTTTTCTGGATTTATTCTCTAAAACTGAAGTTTTACCAATTCAGTATAAACCAAAAAATGATTTTGATTTAACCGATGCATTAGAAAATTTTGATTTGGCGTCTTGGCTTAAAACTAAATATTCTTTTGATAAAATCTATCATAAAGGCAGCGGAATTTGCTTTAATCCTTGCCCAATCTGTGGACATAATGATAATTTTATTGTCACTGGTAGTAAATATAACTGTTTTTCTACCAAAACAGGCGGTAACAGCATTATTAGCTTTTTAATGCAAGTTGAAAAGATGGATAAACTCCAAGCCGTTGAGTATTTTAAATATGATATTTTAGGCTTAAAACGTGAAAACAAACCACAAGTTAAACAAATATCAAATACTTTGCCATTTATAAAGATAAAATATAATAGAAATGGTGAAAAACTTGAAAGTGTAAGTCCTCCACTTTTCGCTGACTTTATAAGACAAAATACAAATTATCTTTTTATTAAAGATATTTCCACAGGTGCAGTACAACATTATTTTTATAATAATGGTTGTTATAAGCTTGTAAACAGTGATGAGCTTAAAGGTATAATAAAATCATTTATCTATAAATATAATAAAGAGCTTATTAAAATGAAAGATATCAATGAAACTTATTTTGATATCACAACCGATTTAAAATTTATTGATGGCGATTTATTAAATAACAATGAAAATATTATAAATTTTCAAAACTGTATACTAGATTTAAATACTATGGAAACCAAACCGCACAGCCCAGAATATTTTTCTACTATACAAATACCGTGCAACTGGTCTGATGAAGATATAAAAACCCCTGTTTATGATAATTTTATAAACACTTTAACCGATGGAGATATACAAAAACGTAGATTTATAGAACAATTTATGGGGGCAATTATAAGCAATGTAAAGGGCTATCGTATGAAAAAAGCATTGTTTTTAGTTGGTGATGGCAACACAGGCAAAAGCCAATTAAAAACCTTAACTGAAATGCTTATAGGCAAAGGCAACTTTACAGGAATTGACCTTATAGATTTAGAACAGCGTTTCGGTGTTGCAAATTTACATAATAAACGTTTAGCTGGCTCTAGTGATATGGGTTTTATGGACGTGAAAGACCTTAGAACTTTTAAAAAAGTTACTGGCGGTGATACTTTATTTGGTGAAAGAAAAGGTATTGACGGTTTTGAGTTTACTTATAATGGTCTATTATGGTTCTGCTCAAACCAAAAACCCCGATTTGGCGGAGATAAAGGCGATTGGGTTTATGATAGAATGACATTTATTGAATGTAATAACGTTATTCCAAAAGAAAAACAAGATAAACATTTAATAGATAAATTATATGCCGAACGTGATGGAATAGTAAAAAAATGCATACTTGCATTAAAAAAAGTTATAGATAATAAATATAATTTTGATGAACCTATATCATCAATCAAAGCATTAAAAGAATATAAAATAGAAAATAACAATGTATATAGATTTATTGAAGAATGTATAACTGAATGTCACCCAAGTAGACAGCGTGAATGTAAAAAAGCTAAAGTATATTTAGTGTATAAAGCATGGTGTCAAGTACAGTGTTATACACCAATCGGACGCAATAAATTTTATGATGAATTTGCAAGCTATTATAAAAGAGATATAGACGATTTAATAGCACATGACCGTATAGACGGAGATGTGTTAACAGATTTAACTTTAACGCTTAATACAAAAAAAGAGTTCCAAGAAGTCTATGGATATGACAGCATATAAGAACATCGTTTTTACGGTGTTCTTTTTTTATGCCTTTATAGGCTTAATATAAATAGTGAAAATGTTAAATAAAGTGTGATGATTTTGAAAAAAAAACTATCACAAAACTATCACAGGGCTGAAAAAACTATCACAGATGATAATAATTCCTATCTGTGACGGTTTTTGTGACGATTTTCGTGATGATTTTGAAGAAAAAAACTATCACAGATGATAATGGTTCCTATCTGTGATGATTTTCGTGACAGATTTGTGATGATTTTAAAATAAAAACTATCACAGATGATAATAGTTCCTATCTGTGATGATTTTCGTGATAAATTTGTGATGATTTTAAAATAAAAACTATCACAGATGATAATGGTTCCTATCTGTGATGATTTTGGTGATAATTTTGTGATGATTTTAAAGAAAAAACTATCACAAATGATAATGGTTCCTATCCGTGATGATTTTCGTGATAATTTTGTGATGATTTTGAAGGAAAAACTATCACAAATGATAATGGTTCTTATCTGTGATGATTTTCGTGATAATTTTGTGATGATTTTAAAGAAAAAACTATCACAGATGATAATAGTTCTTATCTGTGATGATTTTCGTGATAAATTTGTGATGATTTTAAAATAAAAACTATCACAGATGATAATGATTCTTATCCGCGATGATTTTTTGTGATGATTTTCCGATGATTTTAAAGAAAAAACTATCACAGATGATAACGGTTCCTATCTGTGACGGTTTTTGTGATGATTTTCAGCCTGAAATCACTTTTTATAAATGATAATAATTCCTATCTGTGATGATTTTTAAAAATCTGTGATAATTTTGTGATGATTTTAAAATAAAAACTATCACAGCATTTTAGTTTAAAAAGTTATATATTTATTAAAAAACTAAGAAAATATACTATTTAAATCAAATAAAAATAAGATTGTTAAACACTGTGATAATTGTGATAGTTTTTTTTAACTTCTAGGCGAAAAAAAAGTTAAAACGTTCATAACAATCAAAACAATCATATAAATCATAAAATAAAAATATTTTTTATAGAAACTCGAAAAAAATCATCACAACCGTCACACTATAGTTAAAATGTTATTTTATAGTTTTGAATTAAAAAACTTTTTTACTAATTCTTTCAGTTATGGGCTCGTCTTGTACACCAGATTATGGTATGATGATGACAGCTGTTGTTATTTCAACTCTGCCAACTGCTCTGTTATTCTTCTTTATGCAAAAACAATTTGTTGCAGGCATGACAGGTTCTGTTAAGGGTTAATAAAAATAGCTCCTCCGTTTTTTATTTGGGGGAGCTATAAAAGTTTTGTTAGGAGATGAAAAGAATATGAAACCTACACTTGATTGGCTATCAAATACAGAAATATTTCAAGTAAACAGATGTAAAGCACATTCTGACCATAAGTTTTTTAAATCAGTAAATGAATTTTATGCAAATGAAAGTTCTTTTGTCCAAAATTTAAATGGAAAATGGCTGTTTTCATATGCTGAAAAACCATCGGAAAGAAAAGCAGATTTTTATAAACTTGATTTTAATTTAGATGATTTCAAAGAAATAAAGGTTCCTGCACATATTCAACTTGAGGGCTATGACAGATGTCAATACATAAACACAATGTATCCATGGGACGGCAGAGAAAATTTAAGACCGCCTATGGTTTCCAATGAATATAACCCAGTTGGTTCTTATGTAAAACACTTTACTTTAAACCCAAATTTGCTTAATAAACGAGTATTTATCAGCTTTCAAGGCGTTGAAACTGCCTTTTATATATGGTTAAATGGCGAGTTTGTCGGCTACTCAGAGGACACTTTTACACCGTCAGAGTTTGAATTAACCGAATTTTTAAAATCTGGTGAAAATAAACTTTGTGTTGAAGTTTATAAACGCAGTAGTGCAAGCTGGATTGAAGACCAAGATTTCTGGAGATTTTCAGGCATTTTCAGAGATGTTTATTTATATGCAGTGCCAGACATTCATATTAGAGATATATTTATACATGCTGATTTAACAGATAATTATAAAACGGGTGTATTAAATATAGATTTCGAGCTTTTAGAAAATAAAAATGCTATTTTGGAGCTTGTTTTAAAAGATAAAAACGGTGAGATTAAGGCACAAAAAACTCTTGTAAATGAGCTAAACACAGAATTTATTATAGAAAATATTAACTCTTGGTCGGCTGAAAACCCTTATTTATACACTCTTGAAATAACTGTCAAAGATGAGAATAATAAAACACATGAGTTTATCTGTCAAAATATAGGATTTAGAAAATTTGAAATGATAGATAATATTATGTGTATAAATGGAAAAAGAATAGTTTTTCATGGTGTAAACAGACATGAATTTAGTGCAGATAAAGGCAGAGCAATAACAAAAAAAGAAATGCTTTTTGATATTAAATTCTTTAAACAAAATAATATAAATGCGGTTAGAACTTCACATTATCCAAACCAAAGTTATTGGTATGAGCTTTGCGACATTTATGGAATTTATGTGATTGATGAAACAAATATGGAAAGTCATGGTTCATGGCAAAAGCTAGGCAAATGTGAACCATCATGGAATGTGCCTGCATCACTGCCAGAGTGGAAAGAATGTGTACTTGATAGAGCTAAATCAATGTTAGAACGTGACAAAAATCACCCATCGGTTATAATTTGGTCATGTGGTAATGAGTCTTACGCTGGCGAAGATATACTTGCTATAAGTGAATTTTTCCATAAAAGGGACAATTCAAGGCTTGTACATTATGAAGGTGTGTTCTGGAACAGAGATTTCAATGATATAAGCAATATGGAAAGTCGCATGTATGCAAAACCACAGGATATATGTGAATATTTAGATAATGGCGGAGTAAAACCATATATAAGTTGTGAATATATGCATGCAATGGGCAATTCTTTGGGCGGAATGGAGTTATACACTGAGCTTGAAGACAAATATGCAAAATATCAAGGCGGTTTTATTTGGGATTACATTGACCAAGCGATTTATAAAACTGAAAACGGAGTTAAAACCCTTGTTTATGGCGGAGATTTTGACGAGCGTGCAACAGATTACTGTTTCTGTACAAATGGCATAATTTATGCAGATAGAACCCCATCGCCAAAAATGCAAGAGGTTAAAAAGCTATTTTCCAATATTATAATAGATATAAACAATACATCAGCAACTATAAAAAATAAAAATCTGTTTATAGATTTAAGAGACTATAATTTTATTTTAACCGTAGAGCAAGAGGGAAATATTCTAAATAAAGCGATTTTGGATATAAATATAGACGCAGGAGAGCAAAAAACAATAGATATAACCGAATATCTACCAAAATTAACTGATGAATATACAGTTAATATCTCAGCTACGCTTAAACATAATACTTTATATGCTAATGCTGGTTATGAAATTGCTTTCGGTCAAGCTATAATTAACTCTTGGAGCGAAAGAAAAACCGAAATTTCACAAGATACACCGTTTACAATTACATATGGTGATGTAAATATTGGAGTTAAGGGCAAGAATTTTGAAGTTTTATTTTCAAAAGGTGAGGGCGGTATAATTTCACTTGTCTATAATGGTGAGGAATATATAACCCGTACACCTAGTTTGACTTTCCATAGAGCTTATACTGATAATGATAAAGGTTGTCTTGCATTTTATGATAATAGCGGTTGGTTTGCTGCAACTAAAGGCTTAAAAATAGTTAGTGATAGCTTTAAAATCTCAAATGATAATAATTATTTATATTTCTCAGTTGAATTTGAAGCAAAATATCCAGAAAAGTTTAGATGTCTTGTCGAATATAAAGTTAATCGCTTAGGTGAGGTTTATATAACCGCAAATTATCCTGCAATTTCTGCTGAAGAATATATTCCTTTGTTTGGAATGGATTTTAAGCTTAAAAAACATAATCATAAGTTTAAATATTATGGTTTAGGTAGCGAAGAAAATTATCTTGATAGAAAATGTGGGGCAAAACTTGGAGTATATGAAAGCACAGCACAAAAGAACTTTTCAAAATATTTAATACCTCAAGAGTGCGGAAACCGTGAACAGGTTCGTTATTTTGATGTTTATTCGGATAGTAACACGGGTTTACATTTTGAGGCGATAGACACTCCTTTTTCTATGAGTGTACTGCCTTATAGCTCACTTGAGCTTGAAAACGCTATGCATATAAATGAATTACCAAACGTTAATTACACTTGGGTTAGAATAATGGCTAAACAAATGGGTGTTGGTGGTGATGATAGTTGGGGTGCACCTGTTCAAGAGCGTTATAGATTAAAGGCAAATGAACCTATGACATTAAAATTTAAAATCAGCTATAAAAAATAAAATATAAAAACCTCTCATGGTATAATAAAATATACTGTGAGAGGTTCTTTTAAAAATGAGGAGAGAAAATTATAAATATTTATCAATAATGCTTTTATTTCTTTTATAGTGCAGGGTCTTTCAAATTATTGGCTTTAAATGCCGCAGCACGGTCAATACAAGTTCCACATTTACCGCATGGTTTTTCACCGCCTTCATAACAAGACCATGTAAGGTGATATGGTGCATTTAACTTATGACCAATAGCCACTATATCTGATTTGTTTTTGCCGACAAATGGTGCTTTTACTGTTAATTGTTTACCTGAGCCCTCATAAATAGCGGTATTTATTGCACTATTAAAAACTTCAGAACAATCAGGATAAGCAGAACCTGCTGCATCATCTGCATGAGCACCATAATAAATATATTGGCAATCCTTGCTAAGAGCAATACTTGCAGCTACGGATAAAAATAAACCATTTCTAAATGGAACATATGTGCTTACAGGTGTTTGACCATTTGTTTTTTTTATTTGTTCTGCATAACTTTCGTGAGGTATTTCTTCGGTTGAACCTGTAAGTAATGAGCAATTACTATATTTAAAAATAGCAGTTAAATCTACAAACATATGCTCTACATCATAATATTTTGCAACTTCTTCAGCAGCTTTTAACTCTTTAGTATGCTTTTGTCCATATGATACAGAAAGTGAGATAACATTTTTATGTCCATATTCTTTTACAGCCAATGCTAGTGCAGTAGTTGAATCTAAACCACCACTTGATAATACTAACGCTTTCATTTTATCCACCTTTATTTAAAATTCATAATAATTCAATTATAACATATTTTTGCTTTTATACAATATTATACATAAAATGAATATTTAATATAATTTTCATATTGAAAATTTAGAATAATAATGTTATAATACCAACCGTGTGTTATCACAACCAATACCTTCTAAATAATAGAAATGGACAGTTCGCAACCATCCTGTCGGTAAACAAAACTAGGAACAATATAAAAATTATTGTTGTACAGCGTTTTACGCTAGTTATTTTGGAGGTGAGAAAACATGAAGAATATGAGCAAAACACAAAAAATGACTTTCTCTGCAATGGTTATTGCAATATACGTTGTTATTATGTTTTTTACACAAAGTTTCGCTTTTGGTGCTTACCAAATCCGTATTGCTACTGCAATGTATGCTCTTTCTTATTTGTTTCCGTTCCTAGTAGTACCGCTTGGCTTAGCAAATTTCATTTCTAATATGGTTATGGGTGGAATGGGTATCTTTGATATAGTCGGTGGCTGTATCGTTGGTATAGTTACATCTGGTTTGATTGTTCAAATCCGTAGATTAAACCTAAATAAATGGTTGATGATATTACCTATTATTTTAGTTCCAGGACTTGGTGTTGCTACTTGGCTATCTTACCTTTTAAATATGCCTTATAGTGCTTTAGCTCTAAGTCTGTGTATAGGTCAAATAACTCCTGCTATATGCGGTGTTATACTGGTAAAAGCACTTGAAAAAGTTCTTTATCCTAAAAACACAATTAAAGGTGAAAACTAATGAGAAATCAAGATGAATTAACAGGTGTAACTTTACTTGGTAATAAAAAAACTGAGTATAAATCTGATTATACGCCTGAAGTTTTAGAGGCATTTCCTAATAAACACCCAGATAATGATTATTTTGTAAAGTTTAATTGCCCTGAATTTACAAGTCTTTGTCCTATGACAGGTCAACCAGACTTTGCAACAATTTATATTTCTTATATACCAGATAAAGTAATGGTGGAAAGTAAATCTTTAAAGTTATATTTATTCAGTTTTAGAAATCATGGTGATTTCCATGAAGATTGTGTTAATATAATTATGAAAGATTTAATTAAGCTAATGAACCCTAAATATATTGAGGTTTGGGGGAAATTTACACCAAGAGGTGGTATTTCAATAGACCCATATTGCAATTATGGTCGAAAAGGTACAAAATGGGAAGATGTTGCATTTAACCGTTTAAGTCAACATGATATGTACCCAGAAAAAGTAGATAATAGATAAATTTTTTAAAAACCTGAGGTTAACCTCAGGTTTTTTCTATAATAAGCTTATGTAATCTATCAAAATCAACACCATCAGGTAAATAATAATAATCAAAATCTGAAATGCGTGGGTGTATTTCGATAAAGTTGCTAAATAGCTTTATAATTATAAAATCATCGGGGGTTTCATAAGATATTGTAAC
The DNA here is from genome assembly GCA_017886875.1 of Butyricicoccus sp. Lineage (GTDB taxonomy): Bacteria > Bacillota > Clostridia > Oscillospirales > Butyricicoccaceae > Butyricicoccus_B. The sequence goes on from JAGHIZ010000056.1 coordinate 16,443, forward strand.
CCAATGTTTTTTTTCATCTTTAAATGTATAAACACCGCTTATATTTTGTATTCTTAAATTTGATAGATATTCTTTTAACGCTTTTTCATCAGTGCATATATAATTTTTATTATCTGGTTTAAACCCTACATAACTTAATTTAAAATTCTCAGCATTTGAAAAAATAATATCCTCACCAGTATAATCACCATAAACCAGAGCAGTATGACCAGTTGTCATACATAGAGCAATAAATATCGCACCAACAACAACTGCACCAGAAAATTTTTTATTCGGTTTAACTATATTTTTTAGTCTATATCTTAATGCATTAGCACTTGCAGACAGACAGGTTGTAAAACCTCGTTCATCTCCTGCGGTTTCAAGTATCAAGCTTGCATATCTTGCTCTTGTCTGTTCATCTGCATCAAGTAAAACTGTTTCATCACAGCTAAGTTCTATATCGTCTGCACTTTTTCTCATTGCAAGCCACATAAGCGGATTAAACCAACAAACAGCAGTGCAAAATACATGATAAAATTTAGATAAACTATCAGCTCGACCTATATGGACAATTTCATGCCTAAATATAAGCTTTAAATCATCATCACAATATGATTTTTCTGGTAACACAATAAAAATTGGATTATAGTCAATAAAGTGGACAAGTAAAATTAACTAAAGAATAGAGATTCCATTTGGTTAGGAGAAAGACCATTGTTATGAGAATGAGGTCTAATAGAATTGTAAAAGCCATCAATGTATTTGACTAAACTAAGTTTGAGTTGGTCGATAGATGTGAAAGAACGACGATTTAACTCTTCTTTTTTAAGATATTTGAAGAAACATTCCATAACAGCATTATCATAAGGGTGAGCTTTGGCTGAAAAAGATTGAATCATATTAAGAGAATCAATTAATTTTCTAAAATAATAAGAGGTAAACTGAGAACCCCTGTCAGTATGAAATAAAATACCATTGGATACTTTTCTGGATTCAACAGCAGATTGTAAAGTTTTAATAGCTAAATTAGTATCAATATGATTAGAAATGCTGTAAGCAATAACTTTTCTGGCATATAAATCGAGAATAACACAAATATAGCCAAAACGCTGACCAATTTTAACATAAGTAAAATCACAAACCCAGACTTGATTTGGAGCAGGAACATTAAAATTTTGAGCCAATTTATTTTCAAGAGTTAGGTTTTCGGTATTCTTATGTTTAAATTTAGGAGGTTTTACAGTACTCATTTTAGGAAGATTCATTTGTTTCATCAGACAATACACTCGACCAGTACTGATGAATAAGCAATATTCATTTTGAAGACAGATTTTAATTTTATTTACACCTAAACGCTTATCAGTTTTAGCATAGAGTTCAAGAATTTTTTGTCTAAGAATTAAATTTTCCTGTTCTCTATTTGAAGGTTTATGATTTATATATTTGTAATAAGTACTACGATTTACCTTTAAAACACGACAAAGAATAGATATTTTATGTTGCTTAGATAGAATTTCTATAGCTTTTAATCTCTGTCTGAGTGTGGCGTGAATATTGCAATCGCTTTTTTTAATATGAGATTTTCCTCTTCAAGTTCTGCATTACGCTTTTGAAGTGCTTTTATTTGCTGAGCTGTTAAAACTGTATCATCGTCAATTTTAACTTGTGAATATTTTCTTACCCAATTAGATAGGGCTGATGAGGAAACTCCATATTCTTTCTTGATATCTGAATATGTTTTTCCTGATTCATACAGCGTTACTATCGTTTTTTTGAAATCCTCACTATATTTTCTTTGACCATTTTTTCCTGACATCTTTCAATTTTCCTTTCTTATTTTACTTGTCTTTTATTTTATCATACTTGTCCACTTTTATAGTATATATCCAGAACAATTTAGAAAAGAAAATCCAGATCTTATAATGAAAGAGTATGATATTGATACCGAAATGAAAAAAATGATAGTCAATGCGTATTGAGTTTTATTAACAAGAGCTCAAAAAAGACAATAATTTATGTTGAGGATAAGCCAATACGAGAATACTTAAAACAAGTGTTAGGCTGAATCCATCTTGTAAAGATAGATTATGGTTTTGTTGCCATGTATCTATCTTTTTTATTATATGCACAAGTTTGAACACCAGGGGATTGAGCTGTACCAGCAGACCATGTCTAATTTGGTATAAAGGTGACGGTCAATACTTTAGATATATTATTTTATGCTAAAAAAATTAAACAAAAAGCTATCAGCCCAATATGAACTGACAGCTTGATTTTATTATTAAATTTCTTTAATCCAAACAGACATTTCTCCTGTTTTTCGATTTCCCCAATAACAATATGGAACAGCTTTTATAGTTAGTTGTTCTTTTTGTGGTTTATTTTCTGAATATAAGCAATTATTTGATGAAGATTTTATTTTTTGTGCTGATAACTCTAAAACTTCACTACCACCTAATAAATCAGCATCAAATTTACATTTAATTTGCTTATTAGTAGCAATGAAAATAGAAGAAAGATTTTTACCGTTATCAACTTCCTCTAAGCAATATACAATAGGGCCTTTTAAAACAGCAACTTTGCCTGTATCTGCTCTAACCTCGGAATTTGCATAAATAAATGTAGGTGGTGCGTCAAATTCAAGTTCTATTTTATCATTTTTAAATAAACCCTCAAGCTTTGCATAAGAATTTTCGGTTTTATATTTTATTTCTTCTCCGTTTAGCTTGATTTTAAAGTTTTTAGCATAGTTTGGTATGCGAAATGCAAATACAGCATTTGTTTCACTTTCGCCATTTATTTCAAACTTGATTTTATTTTCCCAAGGGAAATTACCAGTTAGCTTTAATGTAAAAGGAATATTATTTATCTCTGTTTTTGTTTCATTTGATATAAATAAATTTGTATAAATTTGATTATCTTCTTTAAAGTAGATGTACTGACCTAATGAAGCAAGTGTTCTTGTTATATTAGGTGGGCAACACGCAACACCAAACCAGGTTTGACGAACTGGCTTTACATGTTCCTTTGAAGTCCTTTCTATGCAGTTTTCAGGCCATACTTCAAGCGGATTTACATAGAAGAAGCTTTTTCCGTCCATTGCAATGCCAGAAAGCAATGTATTATATAAAGCACGTTCAACAGTATCCATATAAGACGCATCTTTTTTAATATTCGCCATTCTTTTGCCAAACATTGCTAAACCAATGCTTGCACAGGTTTCAGAATAATTGCAATCATTAGGTAAATCATAATCGGTTGTAAAACGCTCTAAAAGACCAGAAGAACCAATGCTACCTGTTATATACATTCTTTTATTTACAATATTATTCCAAAGAGTGTCACAAACCTCTAAAAGCTCATTATCATTAAACTGCTCTGCAAGATCTGCCATAGCACTATACATATAAACTGCACGAACTGCATGACCTTCTGCGGTTTTCTGTTCTCTTACTGGTATATGTGACTGTGAATATTTGGTGTCATAGTTTGCAAATTCAGGGAAAATACGTTTATATTTTTCGCTTTTTTCTTCTTTTAAGAAATAATTTTCGCCTTGACCACGAGCATCAATAAAATATTTAGCTGTGTTTAAATATTCTTTTTTGCCTGTAACCTTATAAAGCTTTACAAGTGCAAGCTCAATTTCTTGATGTCCTGGGTAACCATGAATTTTACCTTGCTCATTTCCAAAAGTATTACAGATTAAGTCTGCAAATCTACACATAATATCAAGAAATTTTCTTTTTCCAGTGGCTTCATAATAAGCAACTGCTGCTTCAATCATATGTCCAGCGGTGTAAAGCTCATGTCCTTCCATAAGATTAGTCCAGCGTAAATCTGGTGCTTTTATAGTGAAATAGGTGTTTAAATATCCGTCAGGCTGTTGAGCTTTGCCTATTAAATCTATGGTTTCATCAGCGAGTTTTTCTAAATTTTCATCTCTACCAAAACTAAGGGCAAAACCAACAGCTTCCAACCATTTTGCAACGTCTGTATCTTGGAAAACTGCTCCTTGAAATTCTCCTTCAGCCTCACCAGCTGCAATTTTAAAGTTAGATATGCAATGACTTGTTTCAATTCCCTCTATACGGTCATTTAAAATATCCCACTGATAAGGAATTATAACTTCTTTAACAAGCTTTACATATTTATTCCAAAAATCATCTGAAATAGTTATGTTTTGTAAAGTTATATCTGAATTTGCATAATTGCTCATAACCATTCTCCTTAAATATTATGATTATAAAATTTATTTCTATATTCTGAAGGTGTATAGTTTGTTATTTTTTTAAAAGCTCTACAAAAAGTCGTTAAATTATTAAACCCAGATTGCATAGCTATATCTGTTATTGAATCATCATATTTTAATAAACTTTGTGCTTTTTGTATTCTTTTATGGATTAAATAGTTATAAAAAGTTATATTGGTATGTTTTTTAAATAAATGTGCAAAGTAAAATTTAGAGAACCCAAGTTTTGAAGCTGTTTCCTCAAGTGATATATCACTTGTATAATTTGAGTCTATGTAATTTAAAATAGTCTGCATATTGTTATATTTCTGCTTTTTCGGAATTTTATCGTCTGATAATTTGCAATTTTGATAATATTTACCTATCTGAGAGATTAACATCATAAATTTTGCATGTATATCTAATTCCCAAAAAGGTAAATTTTCAAAGTATATATCAACCATTTGCATTAAATTATTGTATATTTCGTGATATATTTCTGTATCACTAGTAAATAAACGTGGTTTTATGAAAATTAAATCCAACAGTTTAAAATCATCATAATATGTCAAAAATTTTGTATCAAGCAAAAATATAAATCTAATTCCCCAGTCTTCAAATATAAGCTCGTGCAGTTCTTGAGAAGGTATAAATAATATATCACCTACATTCAAAATATAGGTTTTATCTGTGGTTTTGATTATGGTTTGATTTTCTACACATAAAATGATTTCAATGGCATCATGATAATGTAAATCATATGAGCCTTTTTCGTTATTGTACCAAATTCTCACATGTTTTTGAGGAATATAATCGACATTTTCTCTGAATTCTTCTAATGTCCAGTCAGGTTTTGCAACTGTTGGTTGTTGATAATGAAGTGGAATATCGCGTGTCTGGATATTTCTAAACATAATAGTTATCCTTTCTATATGCTTTGATTTGTATACAAATAAACTCATTTTATTATATAATACATATAAAAAATCCATATCTCAACAACAAATATATAAAAATGGCTGCATCAACATATGAAAATGCAGCCATTAATATTAGTTTTTACTGTCCAAGTTCATTTTTTAAATCCTGCTGAGCTTGGTCGAGTGCTGTTTTAATATCTACATCGTTTTCAAATATATCATTTAATGTAACAGTTGTTAGAGTGTTGTTAATTGAAGGATATATTGTAGTTGACTGAGATTCAATACCAGCAATACCATCTTCAATGCTCTTTAGAACATCAAAAGGATTGTTTTTAAAATATTTGATGTATTCATTATCTGGATTATTTGTAATAGTTTCATCAGACCAAACAGCCCTATTACATGGGTCAAAACCTAAAAGATTCCAAACCTCAGCAGCACCTTCATCAGAAAGCTTAGCATAAGCTACAAACTCTGCAATAAGGTCAGCATTTGGTTTGTCAGCTACAACAGCAGTACCAGTACCGCCACCGCCAACAGATTTAACTTCTGAATTTTCATCTAAAACAGGAGCAGGAGCAATTGCAATTTTGCCGCTTAGTTCTGGCATATAGTTTGTATATCTGGACATATACCAGATTGGCATAATAACGCAAGCGTATTCACCACTATTTATAACACCATATGCCTCTTCCTTATCAGGTTGACCACCTGGCATAGTTTGAACTGCATTAGCTTCTTGTAAATCTTTTATAATTTCCATTGTTTTTTGCAGGTCTTTGTTATTTACATCAACCTTGCCGTCTGCTGTAACGTAGTCACTTCCCAGCTCAGCCATAATTAGGTTAGGTATCCATAAAGCACTTGTATCAATAGTACCTAGATACTTGCCAGTAGCCTCATAGTACTTGCTGCCTGCTTCCTTGAAATCGTCCCAAGTTTTAATAGTTGTGTAATCAATACCAGCAGCCTCTAAAAGTTCAGTGTTATAGAATGCAACTGTTGCACCAACATGAGTTGGGATACCATATAATTTGTCATTATTCAAATAAATATCCAATCTTGACTGAACAATATTACCAGTTGAAGTGTAAGGTTCAGCAACTTCTGTTAAATCCATAAGTGCTGGAGTACCCTGTGTAAAGTTTGCAAATTTACTTAACTCAATATCAACAAAATCAGGTGTGCCTGTACCAGAATTTAAAGCAATCTGTAATTTATTATGCATATCATCAAATGGCATAACGTTTACATTCAATTTAATTTGTTTGTCTGGGTGTTCTTTATTCCATTTTTCTGCCATATTTTCATAGAATGTACCATGCATTTCAACAAATGTCCAGAATTCTATGCTGCCATCATCAGCAGATTTTTGGCTGTCATTGTCTTTTTGCCCTCCACAACCTGCAAGAGAACCAAGTGCTAAAGCTGCACTTAACGCAAGTGCTAACATTCTTTTCTTTTTCATTTTTACTCCTCCTAATGTATTTATTATTTATTTTTGTTAAAACGAATAACATTCCATGATGCCTTCTTCAGAATGATATTCGCTTTTCCATCACTAATAGCTTCATTTTCAGCATATACAGGATAAACATTTTCTTTTTCTGGTGTGTTTACAGCCTTTAAATCGTTATTTGTCATAACAATATGTTCTTTCATCTTGTAATCATCAAAGCTTCTGATATCAAGATTAAGCTCTAAATCTTCATCTAAATTACGATTTACTGCAAAAATTGTTAGTTCTTCAGCTTCTTCATTATAAACTGTTACACTTACAATATCGTCAATCATTCCGTGGTCGCTTGTTAAGTGCTGCTGATTTTCAAGTATAGGCTGTAAAACAGTTCCTCTGCCGTATTTTGAAGCATGCAGATATGGATAATAGATTGTTTGACGCCATGCATTACCATCTTTTTCAGTCATAATAGGAGCAATGACATTTACAAGCTGTGCAAGACATGCGATTTTTACACGGTCAGCATTTTTTAGAAGTGTTATTAGCATTAGACCAACCATTAAAGCATCTTCAAAATTGTAATGGTCCTCAAGTAATGGAGGAGCTATCTGCCAAGGGTGATTTGTGGTTATATCATTTTCTTGCTCTTTAGAGTGGAACCATACATTCCATTCATCAAAACTTAAATTGATTTTTTTATTACTGCGTTTAATTGCCTTAACATAGTCACATGTTGAAATTACACTCTTTATAAATTTATCCATATCATCTGACTTTGCAAGATAATCATTGCTATTATTTGCAGCATTTCCATAGTATTGGTGCATTGAAATATAGTCTACATAATCATAGTTATATTCAAGGGTCGTTGCTTCCCATTTTGGGAATGTTGGCATATCAAGTGATGAGCTACCACATGAAACAAGTTCAATAGATGGGTCAATTAACTTCATAGCCTTTGCTGTTTCTTCAGATAGTCTGCCATATTCGTCCATGGTTTTATGACCTACTTGCCATGATCCGTCCATTTCGTTGCCAAGACACCAAAGTTTAATATTATATGGGTCTTTTCTACCATGCTCTATACGCATATCGCTGTATTTTGAACCACCTTGATGATTGCAATACTCAAGTAAATTACAAGCATCTGCAATACCTCTTGTGCCAAGGTTAACAGCCATCATAATATCAGAGCCTGCTTTTTCTGACCACTTTGCAAACTCATCTAGTCCAAATGTGTTTGGCTCTAATGTTCTCCAAGCCAAATCAAGTCTTTTTGCTCGTTGCTCAATAGGACCTACACTATCTTCCCAGAAAAAATTAGAAACATAGTTTCCGCCTGGATAACGCACAATAGGAACATCAATATCTTTTACAAGTTTCAATACATCTTTTCTAAAACCGTTCTCGTCTGCAGTTTCATGCTCAGGCTGATAAATGCCAGTATACACAGCTCTGCCTAGATGTTCAATAAATGAACCATATATTCTTTTATCAACGTCCCCTACTTTAAAAGCTTTGTCTACAATCATTTTTGCTTTTTTCATGGTTAATAATATCCTTTCTTAAATTGTTTTTATCCCTTAACAGCACCAGCTGTCATACCTTCGATAAAATATTTTTGGAAACATAAGAATAATACTAAAATTGGTATAATAGAGAAGAAAGAACCAACAATAAGTAAATCATAGTTGTTACCATAAGGTGTAATAAGAGTATTTAAGCCTATTGGAAGTGTATATTTATCGCTTGAACGCAGTACAAGTAAAGGCCATAGGAAGTTATTCCAACTATTCATACCATTTAAAATAGCCATAGCTGCAAAAGATGGTTTCATAATTGGCATAATGAGTCTAAAGAAAATACCGAATTCTGACGCACCATCAATTCTTCCTGCTTCAATAAGTTCCTTAGGTACACCTGTAAGATATTGTCTAAAAAAGAAAATGGTCGATGCGTGAGCTAGGAATGGAAGTAAAATAGCTGCATAGTTATCTGAAAGAGACATGTCATTTATCTGTACATAAAGAGGAAGCATAAGCATTTCAAATGGTACAGACATAATAAGTAATACAAAAATAAACAATATATTTTTAAATTTAAAGTCATATGCTGCAAAGCCATAAGCTACAAAAGCACTAATGAATAACGTTAATACAACTTGTATTACAGTTAATAACATACTGTTAAAAAACCAGTTAAAATATTCACCTGAGTCAGTAAAAAGTGTTATGTAGTTATCAAGATTAGCAGTTGAAAAATCAAGTTTTAAATTTAGGCCGTTTCTTATAAGCATACTGCCTTCTTGGAATGTGCCCACAAAAATTGCCCAAAATGGAATTAAAATTACTATTGACAACAAAACAAACAGTAAAGTTATAAATAATTTGCTTACAAAATATTTTTTACTTTTCATATTATCTTTCTCCATTCTTTAGAGTTCCTGTAGCCATAAGCTGAGGTATATTTATAATCAGAACGATAAGCAATAATACTATACCAACTGCACATGCATATCCCATATCATTCTTTTCTATACCTTGGCGATACAGATAACCTACAATGGTTAGACCTATATTATTAGGTGAGTTATTGCCTTGATGTAACATATAGCTTTCATTAAACATCGCAAGGCCACCATATATGCTTATAGTTAAAACATACACAATAGTAGGCTTAAGTTGAGGAATTGTAATGTTTATAAACTTTTGCCATGTGTTTGCACCGTCAATAGATGCAGCTTCATAATAATCCTCAGGTATATTTTGTAGTCCTGCTATAAAATACATTGTATTTACACCCCACCATCTCCAACAAGCAAGAGATAAAAGAGCGGCAAAACCTGTGAATGATTCTTTTAACCACTTAACTGGTTCTGCACCAAATAAACCTATAAATTGATTTGCAAGTGATGTATCCATTTCGCCAAAAATCAATCTAAATATTGTACCTGCAACAACTACTGAGGTTAATGCTGGAACAAACATAGCTGTTTTGAAAAAATTTGTTAATTTTGAACCTCCAAATTTGGAATTTATGAGGCAAGCAAACAAGATTGGTATTGGAATAAGTAAAACAAGAGTTAAAATCATATATTTAAAGCTGTTTGCAACTGCTACAAAAAACACTCTGTCACTTAATAATCTTTTAAAATTATCAAGAGCTATAAATGTACTTTGTCCAGGTAGAATTTTTTGTGTGCTCATATAACCTGATTTAATAATAGGTATTAGCCAAAACACCGCAAAAGTTATGACAAATGGCAGTATAAAGATATACGGAGCAGCTTTTTTTGAATATAAAATTTTTTTCATGTCCTTTTCCTCCTATTAATTTTAATATGCAAATATTGCTTGAAAATTTAATTATATTTACATATTATTTTGTAAATGTGTTTTTAAAATCTGTTTTATTTATATCATTACTTGCGACAAAAGTCAATAATAGCAATTAAATATAACTTTTTTTTGTGAATTTTAACCTTATATTTTGTTATTTTTTTGTGCATTTTATTTTTATGATTTTTATCACTAAAATTAAAACAAAAATAAAAGCAATATTTGTATAATAAATGACAACTATTGTAAAGCAACATATTTTACTTAATGTTATAATCTTGACAAATGTAATTAAATAAATTTATTTGCCAATATACAGCAAAGGAGTGTGTTAAAAATGAATAGAGAACTAGCAAGCAAAAAAGCTGCCGAACTTGTCGAGCAAATGACCATAGAGGAAATGGCATCACAGCTTAAATTTGATGCACCAGCTATTGAAAGACTGGGTATTCCTGCCTATAACTGGTGGAATGAGGGGCTACATGGTGTAGCTCGCTGTGGTACTGCGACCATGTTTCCTCAGGCTATCGGCTTAGGTGCTACATTTGACGATGAGCTTTTACATGAAATCGGTGATGTAATTTCAACCGAAACCCGAGCTAAATATAATGAAGCTGTAAAATATGAAGATAGAGATATATATAAAGGCTTAACTTTGTGGTCACCTAATGTTAACCTATTTCGTGACCCTCGTTGGGGCAGAGGTCATGAAACATATGGCGAAGACCCTCATTTAATTGGAAAACTTGGAGTTTCTTTTATAAAAGGTCTGCAAGGCGATGGAGAATATCTAAAAACAGCGGCTTGTGCTAAGCATTTTGCAGTACATTCAGGACCTGAAGCTCTTAGACATCATTTCAATGCTGAAACATCTTTAAAAGAAATGTGGGAAACATATCTGCCTGCATTTGAAGAAAGTGTTATTGATGGTGAAGTTGAGGCGGTAATGGGTGCATATAACCGCACAAATGGAGAGCCTTGTTGTGCACATAGCTATTTAATGGACGAAGTTTTAAGAGGTAAATGGGGCTTTAAAGGTCATTATGTATCTGACTGCTGGGCTATTAGAGATTTTCATGAAAATCATCAAATCACAGATAAACCTGAAGAAAGTGCAGCTTTGGCACTTGAAAAAGGCTGTGACCTTAACTGTGGCTGTACATTTGATAAAATTATGTCCGCTTATGAGCAAGGTTTAATTCCAGAGGAATATATAAAACGTTCAGCTATTAGACTGTTTACAACTCGTTTTATGCTTGGTATGTTTGATAAAACCGAATATGACAACATTCCTTATGAAGTTGTAGAATGTAAAGAACATCTTAATTTAGCATCAAAAGCAGCAAAAGAAAGCATTGTAATGCTTAAAAATGACGGTATTCTCCCACTTAATAAAGATAAAATCAAAACTATTGGCGTAATTGGCCCTAATGCAAACAGCAGAGCTGCTTTAATTGGTAACTATCACGGTACTTCATCAAGATATATAACTGTGCTTGAGGGTGTACAAGACTATGTAGGTGATGACGTAAGAGTATTATATTCAAGTGGTTGCCACCTATTTAAAGACAGAGAAGAACCTCTTGCAGTAGCTGATGACCGTCTATCTGAGGCTAAAACCGTTTGTAACCACTCTGATTTAGTTTTGCTTTGTCTAGGTCTTGATGAGTCCCTAGAGGGTGAAGAAGGCGATACAGGCAACGCTTATGCATCAGGTGATAAACGTGATTTACTGCTTCCGCTCTCTCAGATGAAACTGCTTGAAACAGTAATCGAAACCAAAGTTCCTTTTGTTGTTTTAATGATGGCAGGCAGTGCTATGGACTTAAATTTAGCAGATAAACATGCAAATGCTGTTTTACAAACATGGTATGCAGGTGCAAGAGGTGGCAAGGATATAGCTGATATATTGTTTGGTGAAATATCTCCATCTGGTAAACTTCCAATCACAATTTATACTGATTTAAATGATATGCCAGATTTCACCGATTACACCATGAACGGCAGAACTTATAGATTTTTAAATAAAGCTCCTCTTTATCCTTTTGGTTATGGTCTAAACTATGCAAACACTCAGATAACCGATGCTATTTGTGAGGATACATACAAAAATGCATGTGAAAACGGTGTTAAAATCACTGTAACCGCTGTAAATAATGGCGAAATGAAAACAGATGATGTTATTCAGGTTTATTTACATGTAAACAGTGAAAACGAGGTAAAACACCCAAAACTTGCAGCATTTAAACGTATTTCACTTGATAAAGGCGAAACAAAACAAATCGAGCTTAATGTTTCTAAGAAAATGTTCGGCACTATAAACCAAAACGGCGAACTTGTATTCGATGGCACAAAAGCAAATATTTATGTAGGTTTTGGTCAACCTGACGATAGAACAAAAGAGCTTACAAACAAAAATGTTATAAAACTTGAGCTAAACTAATTATATTAAGTATAAAAAATGCTCCTATGTAGAGATTAACTGCATAGGAGCTTATTTTAGCCTAAAAGCAACAATAAAATTTTTTACATTTAAAATTAGAATACAATTTTAAAATATGTACATAATAATGTACAATTCTATTGACAAAACAAAAAAGTGTACACTATACTGTACATGGAAGGAGGTGAAAGAAATGCTCAACACTAATATTACAAATTTCAGAAAAAATATTTTTGGTATACTAGAGCAGACAATAAAGTACAATGAACCTGTTAATATCAGCACAAAATTAGGCAATGCAGTAATAATAAGTGAAGAAGATTACAACGGTTTAATGGAAACACTATATCTTTCCTCTATTCCAAATATGAAAGAAAAATTAATAGATGGAATGAATACTCCGCTTGATGAGTGCATACCAGAAAATGAGGTGGAATGGTAAATGTACTCTATTGTTTATACAAAAAAGGCCGTAAATGATATACCAAACTTAAAATCAGCAAAGTTAGATAAAAAAGCAAAAGCTTTAATAGAACTTATACGAGAAAATCCCTATCAAACACCGCCACCATATGAAAAATTACAAGGTGATTTACAGGGGGCATATTCAAGACGTATAAATATAAAACATCGCCTTGTTTATGAAGTATTTGAAGGAGAACAGACAGTAAAAATTATTAGTTTGTGGACACATTACGAATTTTAAATATTACAAAAAGCTTTATATAGTGATTTTAGAATATGATATTCTTTATAGCTATATAGGGCTTTTATTTTTTATATTGAAACATCTTGACAATTGCTACAAGTAGGTAGTAATATAATAGTAAAATAATGAAAGGTGGAGATAAAATGATTTTTGATTTATCACCAAATGAACAAATTATAATGGATTATTTTTGGGAAAGGAATGAATGGCTCTCTGGTGCGAATATGTGG
>JAGHIZ010000057.1 GCA_017886875.1 Butyricicoccus sp.
TAGTAAACGCATAACCAATACTGAACCGTGGGACACACGGGAATAGTTCGTTGATACTGTGTTCGTTGGAACACTTGAACGAGAAGCCCCCACCTCTATGCTTGCATAGGCGGTGGGAGTATGTCACATAATGAAACTCTATCATTTACTAATATAAAAAACATATCTGATTCTGTAATTAGTTCTTGTGAACAAATTTTGTTACACAATGAGATTTTTATCAAATCATAGGCAGACTACCCCCACTTCTATAAGTGGGGGTAGTTCACTAAATTACATAAAAATATAAATTAAATTACACCTATCATGAGTAAAGTTGCCATTTTACATGTTCTTTTTCCCAAACAAAATATTTTTCAAATATATCTACAAGGGATTTGTATTTTGTGGAAAGTTTATATAACCATCCATTTTCTATAAGCATTTCCATAATACCTAAATCATACAATTCAGGTGTTGATAAATCACCATGTTTTTCTAGTAATTTTTTTGCTTCTAAAAAAACAAAGTGTTCTATTTCTTTTACTGAAATAGAAGTTGTAGATTTAGGCAATTTTTTTCGTGTATTTTCAAAAAAGAGTATAGCATCGCCGCTAAGTGATTTTTTAGGACTCAATATATTTTTAACAGTTTTAGTTTTTTTTATATGTTCTTGAGAGATGAATCTAAAACCATTAGATTCTAAAATATCAATAAGTTTTACCCAAACTTCTAAATTATTATCATGAAAGAATAAACACATAAGATGATTTTCTTTTAATTTATCTCTACACATTTTAAATACATGATTTAAAAGAAGAAAATATTCATTTTTTTTACGTTTTCTTTCAGCAGCAGAAGAAACAATAATTTCATCTTTAAGGTTGAAATCAAGTCCTATAAATGGTTTATAAAGTTGCATATATTCTGAATATAAAACCTGATCCATGTATGGTGGGTCAGTAATTATTAACGAAACTGAATCATCTGGAATATCAGTTGATGTAATAAATTGACTTCCTTTTGTTAGTATTAATGCTTTATTGGATTTTAAATTATCAAAGTTATTAACAATACTGCTTTTAGAATAATTTTTTAAAATAAATGATTGTGCTTTTAGTAAATTTGTCATTCGACGTTTCAATAAATCAATGATATTCTTTTCTACACAGTTAGATTTAGGTATCCACAAGGGCCATTGTGAATTTGAATGAGTATCAGTTATTTTAGCTAAGTGAATTATTGACATTAAAAGATAATTTAAAATATCAGTATCATCAGAATTTTTCATAGTCATTTAAATCAGCGGTTTTTATTTGTTTACCGCAATTAAGGCATGTATAAGATATTGCTTTTAATATAAATTTATTTTCAGTTCTAACAGGTTTATCGAATACTATTTTTGTTATTCGTCCAGTTTTATTACATTTTGGACATTTAGTTTCATAATATTTTTCTAGTTCAGCTAGTTTTGTATTGAAATTTTTAAAGATAGTATTTAAATCACTTTTGGGGATATTATTAACAATGCTATTAACAATAAATTTAGGCATTTCATTTATATCACAGCCTATTCCGCAGCGATTATATTTATCTTTAATAGATTCAAGTATTGTTACACCAGAACCCATAAATGGGTCAAAAATGATATCACCTTCACTAGATAAGTTTGATATCAGAGAATCAATAACATTAAATGATTTTTGTGACCAATATAAATGTGTATCATATATTGGATTTTTCGAAGTAGGTGTTAGTTTTTTCAATTCGTTTTTAAGATTTATTAAATTATATTCTAATTTATAAATTTCTTGTTTTTTTATAAGTTGATAAAGCTTTGAATTATTTCTAATATTAAAAATATCTCTAATTTTTTTTGAAGATGACGTATTAAATAAAGCAGAAGATAATGAATATAATTTAGCATTATTTTTAATTACAGGAATATTTACTTGTTGCTTATTTTTTAAATACATGGCATAACTTCTTTCTTTAATATTAAAATTTTGCATATGTACATATTATACTATACTTTCATTAAAAATGTTAATAATTAAAAAAAATAATACCAATGTAACTTATATTATGCCATATAAAATGTGGTTAGTTTTATGTAATATATTTATAAATTAGTTAATTTTTATTTTGCATAAAATAAAATAAAAAACGAGGTTTTTTTATGCAAAAAAAAGTAACTGAAGAAAAAAAGTTAGGAAAGTATTATACCCCAATAAGAGTGGTTAAAGATATTATGGACGAAATTAATTATGTTATTGGTACTGATAATATAAGAAAAAAACATATCATGGATAATAGTTGTGGAAATGGCTCTTTCTTAATGGAAATTGTCAATCGATACTGTGAGGAATGTATCCTTAATAATGTTCCTATTCTAGATATGAAAAGAGAATTGGAAACATATATACATGGAATAGAAATCAATTCGGAAGAATTAGATAAGTGTATAGATAATCTTAATAATATAGTATTTAAATATGGATTAAATAGCTTGAATTGGGATTTATTAAATAAAGATGCTCTATTTGTTAATGAGTATAATGGCAGTATGGATTATGTGGTAGGAAATCCGCCTTATGTGAAAATACATAATATGCAAAAACACTCCAGAGATGTTATTAAAGTGTTTAATTATGTTAAGACAGGTACTGCAGATGCTTATTTGATATTTTTCGAGATAGGTTTGAAAATGCTATCAAACAATGGATTATTAGCATATTTAACACCTAGCTCTTATTTTAATAGCAAGACAGGGTATGTTCTGAGGTCTGATTTTGTTGATAATAATTATCTATTTAAGATTATAGACTATAAGCATAATCAATTGTTTGATGCAACTACATATGTAGCTGTGTCTATTCTATTAAAAGGAAATAATAGAAAGAACATAGATTATTTAATCTACGACAAATATCAAAAAAAATATGTATATATAGACTCTTTATCTGCTGATGAGTATTTTTTGACTGATAAATTTTTCTTCTCTGATAAGAATACTCTCCATAATCTCAGTGAAATATTAACTACAGATATACAATGTTCAGAACAGTTCAATATTAAGGTTAGATATGGTTTGACTACTCTTGCTGATAGTGTATTCATATCAGAAAAATTTGATTTTGAAAGTAATTATATAAAAAGAGCCATAAAAGGATCGATTGGTTTGGATAAAGAAATAATATTCCCATATGACAAAAATGGTGTATGTATAGAAGAGGATATATTAAAGAAGGACGAATTGCTCTATAAGTATTTATTAAATAATAAATACCACTTATATAATAGAGATATTAGAGAGAACTCTAAATGGTACTCATTTGGTCGAACACAAGCTATAAAAGATACATATTTTGATAAGGTTGCTGTAAGTATGCTTATTAAAGATGTACATGACCTGAAGATAACTTTTTCTCCCGCTGGGACGGCTGTGTATTCGTGTGTTTATGTTATTCTTAATGATTTTGTGACTTTAGATTTTTTAGAGCAAGTATTGAGAACTGAGAAATTTGTGGATTATGTTGCAAGTCTTGGTAAATATAAAAATGGTGGCTATTATAGTTTTTCAGCTAGTGATTTGGAGTTATATATAAAATATTGTATTTTACACGGTTTTGCGGAATTATTATGATATTATAAAACACCTTAATTTTAAATTTAAATGTGTCACTAGAATAATACAATACTTAAATTAGATAGTATTATTCTACAATAGCATGAGATATTGACTTTTTTTTCTTAATAGTATATATAACCGGTTTTTTATTCGTAATACGTTTATTAGGTTCAATTATTTGGTTTAAACCACAAAAATGGGGGAATAGTGTTGCTGCATACAGACTATATCAGCTAATGGGTATGGTTTCAACTGTTATAGGAATAGTTGCATTGGTTAAAGTCAGAACAGAAAATATACGTTGGAAAACTATATATATTACATCATTTGTTATTTTGTTTGAATGTGTTTTTATAGTTTCTTTTCTTGTTAGAATAACTAGCTTTGTATCTTTATGGCAAACATTTACAACTCCTCTTATTTTTATAGGCTTAATCGGATTGATTGGAGTTATAATATCATTATGTTAAAAGAAGTTTTGCTAAATGAATGGCGTCATCTACAAAATACTCTTTCTGAACTAGGAGTAGAATAGCATCTACCATTTTGTATGTTTTAGAGGATAACAACTATTAACTGCTGTTGTCCTCTTTTGTATTTTAATTTACGTATTTGTGATACTTGCAATAGTAATAAATAACTGATTTTCTGTACGGTCTGACTTGTTGTTAATCTATAAACTTGTAAACTATTAATTTGTATTAGGTAGTTTATTTAAATTTATCTTTATAGCTATGGATTAAAAATATAATAGCAATTCATTACAACAAAACATACCATTCATTACATTGGATGGTTGTAATTATAAAAATACTATATAATAAAATTAAAGAATAATTTAGAGGGGAAAAGAATGAGAATTGCAATTTGTGATGATGACAAAAATATTTGTACTCAAATAGAAAATACTCTATTAGAATATTCAGAAAAATCTATGCAAAAGATTGAAGTATTAGTATTTTTTAGTGGAGAAGATTTAATAGAATATATGAATAAAGGCAATCTTTTTCAGCTAATTTATCTTGATATTGAAATGAAAAAAATGAATGGTGTAGATGTAGGAAAGTATATTAGAAAGATTTTAAAAGATTATGCAACTGAAATAGTTTATATTTCAGGACATAATGGATATGATAGGCA
>JAGHIZ010000058.1 GCA_017886875.1 Butyricicoccus sp.
GTAGAGGATATTATGTAGATACAGCAGGAAAAAATGCAAAAAAGATACAAGAATACATAAGAAATCAATTAAAAGAGGATATGATACAAGACCAAATGACATTAAAAGAATATGTAGACCCGTTTACAGGTAGCAAGTAATAGTCTTTTGCAAGTGTCAGACCGTAATGCGTCTTAAGACGCAGCCAGTATTATAGGGCTTTGCCCGCATATGAAAAACCACCGGCTTAGCCGGTGGATTATTATTAATTCACATTAGAAACAAATCTTTGAATAATGGTAGCAACCTGAGCACGGGTAGCTTCACCCTGAGGATTAACAGTACCGTCACCCATACCAGAGATTAGACCTTCGCTTATAGCCCAAGTCATGGCATCAGTAGCCCAAGAGCTAATTTTATCTGTATCAGTAAAGCCATCTATAGAACCTGTAACTTTTGGACTGCCCGCATATCTATAAAGCATAGTTGCAAGCTGTTCACGGCTCACAGATGCATTTAGATTTGTGCCGTCGGAAATACCATTTTCCTTAGCCCATTTTACACCTGCTTCATACCAAGTAGAACCGTTGGTAGTATCTACACCTGCCAGACGAGCAAGCACTGTAACAATCATTGCACGATTCATTTTACCTTCTGGACTAAATTCGGTTTCGCTTGTGCCATTAAATAAGTTTTTATTACATACAAAATCTATAGCTTGCTTGCCCCAATAATTGTTTGGAACATCAGTAAAGCCAGTATTGCTATTGTTATCAACAAGAGTTGCAGTACCAAATACGGAAGGAGCAGACCAACCCATACCGGTTTCATCAAACCAGCTCAGTGTACCGATACGGCTGCCAGAATTATCGGCATCATTTACCTGAAGTTCTAAGCCTATATTAGTATTAGCCTTAGGCTGTACATCAGTCCATTTAAATGCAGCCTCTACAACATAACCATTTTCAGTTGTTTTTGTAGCTGATTCAATATTGTCAACATTAGCCTTTGGGCCATTAAATGAAAGTGCATTTTTAAAGCTTATTCTATACTGCTTGTCATCTTGCTCATAGCTATCTGCTTTTGCATTGTTTTCATCAATAAAGACTTCAAAAGAATCTTTTTGATAATCATCTTGGCTGGAATCATTTAGCACGTCATCATTTACCTGAGCATATAAATAAAGATTTTCTTCGTCCCACAGCAAATTAGCATCTGCTGTAACCTTAGAGCTACCTGTATTTATAGTTAGCGGAACAGATTTGCTATTAGTCCAAACAGCATCTTTTTCACCGTCAATTTTTGCTGTGCCTTTATTGATTGTGATATATGGTTTAAATACAGCCTCAACATAGTATTTGCTATTTGTATCCTGAGTATTATTCAAATCATTAAATGAAATCGGTGTATCTCCGTCATTTACTCTTAAATCAAAGCCGATTTTCTTAGCAACTGCAATATTAGACAGCTCAAGCTCAATATCTGCACTATAACCATTATCGGTTTTAGTAGCCTCTGAACGGTTTACAGTTACAGTTAAAGGCTTTATATTTTCGGATTTTGAATTGTCGGCATCAACAAATAATGTAACTTTATCATTAGCATCAACCGTTTTGTCGGTTACATCTATATGTACTTTTAGTTTGTTTCCACTCCACATAGGTATAAATTTAACAGTACAGTCACCGCTTCCGAAAGAGTAACTATTATTTGAATTATTGCCAACCTGTTCAATTACATTGATTTTTTGAATTTGAGGGTCAAGTTTTGAACTATCTACAAATGCCCAAAAAGCAGGTTTTGCTTTATAATCTCCATCAAATAGCAGAGGACATTGTTTTTGAGTGCCATCAGTGCCACCGCCAACATTTGAGCTATTTTGTAGCCAAGAATTACTATCTATTGCACCCCACATTGTTATACCTGAAACGTCAATACCCTCTTCAGCGTCAAGAGCTTTCATAGTGTCAAAAAGGGATTTAAAACGATATGCTTGCTTGGTGTATTCATCATTTTTTGTAGCATCTGTGCCATCATAGCTGTTGCTAGCCTTTAAGTCAAATTCTGTTACTTGAACTGTACCAACAACACCTGCATATGCACGAATGGCATCTTCAAACAATGAAGCACTTGGAGCGTCCATATTATAATGTCCTTGTAGACCCATTGCATTTATTCTTGTGCCTTCTGCGTCTTTAACCGCTTTTAAAAGCTCTACAATGCTATCACGTTTTACGGTTAAATATTCATTATAGTCATTATAATACAGTTCTACATCTTTAGGAGCGTATTTATTTGCATATTTAAAAGCATTTATAATATACTCATTGCTTTGATATACAGCCCACCAACTGGAGTTTTTACCATGGGTATCATTATTTAAATCTTCTGCTGGATTTTCTTTTTCGGTTCGATAACCGCCATTATCGCTAACCGCTTCGTTTACAACGTCCCAGCCATAGAACAAATCTTTATATTTGCTATCTTGACCTAAATAATGTTCAAAGTTTGCTTTTATGTACCATTCAAGACGTTTATTCATCTCATCAGACGATACATAAGGTTTGGTTTTATCGTAATCTACATGGAAAAACCATTCAGGTGTTTGTGAATGCCAAACTAAAACATGACCTCTAACCTTTATAGTATCATTTGGATTATTTGTATTCCATTCTAGAATTTTATCTAAAATTGTATCAGCACTTTTAAAATTCAGCACTGGAACGGTTAATTTTTCCCCGTTTAGTGTAACTTCTTCAGTGCCTGGGCATTTTGCATTGCTATAACCAAACATGCTTTCAGGCTTCATCTCATTTTCTGGTGTGATAGCGTTAAAATGTTTTGTTACAAGCTCTAAAAGAGTCTCATCATTTAAGTTTGAAGCATTTAACGCAGTGCCAGCAATTGCATTTGAGCCTAAACCCTTTGTTATACTGTCTTTCCAGTCCGGTATATCGTGTTCAATTTCAACAGGTGTTTTCTCACCTAAAGTTATGGTTACACTGTCAACTGTTATAGCAGAAGGCTTTTCAGATGTTGATATAATACCAAAGGCAACAAATTTACCTTCTGGGCTTATTGAGGCATTGCCATAATCAACTTGATTTTCCTGAATCCAATCTTCAACAGCTTGGTCATATAATTTAAGACCAATTGTTGATTTATCACCAGATGATATGTTTAAAGTTAAAGTTTGTATTAGCGAAGAGTCTATATCTTTTGGAAGCTTATAGAATATTTCACCATACTGCTTTGAGTAAGAAATAGACACTTTACCGTCATTGGTTGTTTGCTCTAAATCATATGATTTATAATTTTCTAACTCGGTTAAACTATAAGTTTTAGTGTTTTCTTGTGTTTCTGAGGTCGCACCTAAAACATATTCGGTGTTTAATGCGTTTGCAAAAGGAATCATACTTGCACTGTTACACATAACAAGTGCGGTTAAGAAACTAGCGGTCAATTTTTTAGCATTCATTTTTAATACACCTCAAATTTTTAAAATTAAATGGTCATGCAGTGAATGTTTTTATTTGTAAGCTCCTTTGTTCTATCGTCAGGCTGGCCAAAACCTACATAAATATCTGCTTTTGTTCCATCAAATACAAGTTCGCCATTGTCATTTACAGTGCCAAACATTTTCTTGGATATATTAAGCTCAATTTGTTTTGTTTCGCCCTTATCAAGTGAAATACGCTTAAATGCAGCGAGTTTAGGGTGTTTTACCTCGTTTTCGCTGTTTACATGCACATAAACCTGAACAACATCATCGGTTTTCATTTCGCCGTTGTTTACAGCGGTTACTGTAACCTTAACGCCGTTTTCACAAGCATTTTTGTATGTATCCTTACAAGTAGCCTCGGTTATCTGAGTGTTTGCATAGTTTAGACCATAACCAAAAGGATAAAGAGGAGCTTTATTTAAAAATCTATAAGTTCTGCCGTTCATGGTGTAATCGGTGAAATCTGGCATATCATCTAAATCGGTATAAATTGTGATTGGAAGTTTACCAGATGGGGAGACTTCACCGAATAATATATCAGCTATATCCTTGCCGCCTCTTGCACCTGCATACCATGTTTGTAAAACAGCGTTTGCATGTTTATCTGCTAAATTTAAATCCATGGCACTGCCTGCCATCATTAACACAACAAAAGGAACTTTAGTTTCGATTACTGTTTCAAGCAGTTTCATCTGAGAGAGAGGAAGCAGTAAATCACGTTTATCACCTGATGCATAAGCGTTGCCTGTATCGCCTTCTTCACCCTCTAGCGACTCATCAAGACCCAGACAAAGCACAACTAAATCAGAGTGATTGCAAACTGTTTTAGCTTCAGATAGACGGTCATCAGCTACTGCAAGAGGTTCTTCTCTGTCTTTAAATAGATGGCAACCGCTTGAATATAACACTCTTACATCGTCGCCAACATAATCCTGTATGCCTTCAAGTACGGTTATATATCTTGATGAAGTGCCGTGATAGTTACCAATTAAAGCAGCTCTGCTGTTTGCATTAGGGCCAATTACACCGATAGTTTTGATTTTATCTTTATTAAGTGGGAGAATGCCGTCATTTTTCAGCATTACCACGCTTTCTTTTGCAGCCTTTGAAGCTAAATCAAGGTGCTTTTTGCATTCTACAACTTCGTAAGGAATTTCATCATATTCGGTCTTATCAAACATACCAAGCATGAAACGAGTGGTAAACAGTCTGATAGCTGAACGTTTGATATGCTCTTCTGGAATCATACCCTGCTCATAAGCGGACATAATTTTATTAAAAGTACAACCACAGTTAAGGTCACAGCCTCTTTCAAGTGCCAAAGCTGCACTATCTTCAGGCTTTTCGGTGATTTGATGGTTTTCATGGAAATCTCTGATAGCCCAGCAGTCGGATACATAGTGACCTTTAAAGCCCCATTTACCTCTTAAAACTTCGTCCATTAAATAGCTGTGAGCACAGCAAGGTTCACCGTTTGTACGGTTATATGCACCCATTACAGATTCAACTTCACCATCAATAACGCTTTCTTCAAATGCAGGAAGATATGTTTCCCACATCTCTTTTAAAGATGTTTCGGCGTTGAAATGGTGTCTTAGAGCTTCAGGGCCTGAATGAACAGCAAAGTGTTTAGCACAAGCAGCTGTTTTTAGATATTCTCCATCGCCTTGCAGACCTTTTATAAAAGCAACGCCAAGTTTACCGATTAGATGAGGGTCTTCGCCATATGTTTCATGACCTCTACCCCAACGAGGGTCACGGAATAGGTTAACATTAGGTGACCATAAAGTTAAACCTTTATATATATCTCTATCTTCATATTTTACAGCTTCATTATATTTAGCTCTGGTTTCGGTTGCGATAACATCACCGATTTCATGAAGAAGCTCATCGTCAAAGGTAGCACCTAAACCGATAGCCTGTGGAAACATGGTAGCAGTACCACAGCGAGCTACACCATGAAGGCCCTCATTCCACCAGTTATAAGCAGGTATACCAAGTCTATCAATAGCTGGAGCATCAAATTTAAGCTGTGAAGCCATTTCTTCAATGGTCATTTGTTCAACAAGCTCAGTAGCTTTTTTTGTTGCGAGTTCTCTATTCATTTTTTTACACACTCCTTATTTGGTTGACTTATTATTTTTTTGCGTTTAATATATAAATATATTGATTTTGAGGTAAAATTTTATGTACAAAATTTATAGACATATAGAAAAAAGGCCTACTCCTGCCAGATATAATCAACCTGCAAAATTTTATGAAGATTGGGTTTTAACCGGCACAACAGAAGATGTTGACTATGTACCACAAACACATTTAAGAATTTGGTATAATAACGAAAAAGGTTCTTATGATTTTCATCACCATGAAGCGATGGAAATTATAGTTTGTATGGAAAATGAAACGGTAATTGAAGCAGATGGCAACACCTATAAATTAAATGCAGGTGACATTATAATAATTCCGCCTCATATGCTGCATAATTTGTGTTTTGAAAAGTTTGGTGTGCGTTTTATTTTTTTAATAAATATAGATATTTTGAAATGTTACAATGATTTAAAAACAATAGACCCAATACTTATGAAGCCGTTTTTCTGTACGGCTAATACTCAGCCTGTAATATATCAGGAAATATACAATTCCCTTATGAAAATGGTTGATATATATTTTGAAAATAAAAGCTTTTGGGAAATACATATATATTCTCTATTTTTAGAGATGATAGCTTTAATAGGTCATAATCATTTTAAGGAAACAATCAAAGAACAAAACACATCAACTGTTTCAAAAGGCTTAGAATATTTTGATAAATTTTCAAGTCTTTTAAGCTTTATAGATGCAAACTATGCACAGGATTTAACACTGGAACAGGTTGCAAACTATATGGGTTTCTCAAAGTTTCACTTTTCAAGACTGTTTAAAGTTTATACAAAAACGACCTTTTATAATTATCTGTGTCACAAGAGGATACAAGCCGCACAATCTCTGCTAGTAAGTGATTTACCTATAACAAATATTGCAAGCCAAACCGGTTTTAATAATTCAACTACATTTTGCAGATGCTTTAAAAAGTTTACAAACTGCTCACCTACTGAATATAGAAACCGATTTAATAATGATAATACTTAAAATGGGACATAAAAGCATATGTCCCATTTAATTGTTTAACCCTTAACACCGCCGAGAGCAACACCCGCAATAATATATTTAGATAACAATAAATATACAATAATAAGTGGTAAAACAGTGAGGGTAAGACCTAAATAGATAGAGCCGAATTCTGTTTTATAAATATCGCCTCGAAGCAAGCTAACCATAACAGGCATTGTATATTTATCGGAGTTTGTAAGCAGAATCAAAGGTGTAAACAGGTTGTTCCATGAAGCTACAAAGCTAAAAATAGCTTGAGTTGCGATAGCAGGCTTCATAATAGGAAGTACAATTCTATTAAAAATCATAAATTCTTTTGCACCGTCAATTCTGGCAGACTCTACAATTGACATTGGAAGTGTAGGTTGTAAATACTGACGCATGAAAAATACCATTGAAGGGGAAGCAATAGCAGGTAAAATCAGCATAGAAAGGTTGTTTGTAAGACCTACTTTATAAACCATCTGATAGAAACCAATCATAGTTACTTGAGCTGGTATCATCATAATAGCCATAATAAAACTGAAAAATTGCTTTTTAAAACGCCAGTTATAAGCAACCTGAGCATATGCAGTTAGTGAGGAGAAATAAACTGCAAGTGCTGTTGCACCAATTGAAACTGTAAGAGAGTTTAAAAAACCGGTTATAGGGTCAAAGCTTTTACCAGTTAAGATTTTGAGGTTATTCATCATATAAGATGATGGTATAAGCGTAACCGCCTGCTGCTGAATTTCGGTTGTAGAACGGGTTGCATTTACAATCATAATCCAAAAAGGCAGAATGCTAAGTATAGCTAAAAATATGCAAACAACGTAAATTACAACTTTAAGTGCGGTATTTTCTTTTGTTTTTAACATATTTATTTACCCTCCTTTTGTAATTTACGAAGACGTTTTTTCTCTTTTATTGCTTCCTTTTCATCGTCATCACGCATTAAACGGAAGGTTATACCAGCTAAAATTGCGATAATTACAAACATAATCATACTTGCAGCGGCTGCACGGTTATATAAATAGCTGCCGCTAAATGCCTGATTATAGATAAATAGGCTTGTTGTAAGTGTTGAATTATCAGGACCGCCGTTTTGCAGCAGTTTTGGAATATCAAACATATTAAGACCACCGATAAGGCTGGTTACAAGGGTAAATGTCAAAATAGTTTTGATATTTGGAAGTGTGATAAGGAAAAATGTCTGAACTCTGCCCGCACCGTCAACATCAGCAGATTCAAAAATCTCAGGGTTAATGCCCAAAATACCGGAGATTAAAACAATCATTGTTGAACCGTACCACATCCAAGTTTGAATGAAGATTATAACGCCTCTTGCAACGTTTTTGTTGAGCATTAAGTTTATTGGTGCATCAGTAATGCCAAGTCTCATTAAAATATCGTTTACAGGTCCCATTGGATAGCCAAACAGTGCGTTAAATAGTATAGCGATTGTTGCGGCTGTTATAATATTTGGCATGTAAAGAAGTACTTTAAATAATCCTTGACCTTTTACATGGCTTCTGCGGTCGGTAAACCACGCAGCAAGTAAAAGAGCTAATATAATTTGAGGTATAAAGTTACAAACCCATAGCAAAATAGTGTTTTTAAAAGACTGAATAAATGATGGGTTTGATAAAATCGTTTTAAAATTCTTTAACAGGTCATCTGTTAAGAAATTAAAACCGGTTGAACCTATACCCTTTAAATCTGTAAAACCGATAACAGCTGTGTAAATTGTAGGATATAGTGAAAAGGTTAAAAACGCAATTACAAATGGAGCACTAAAGATATAACCATATTTCGCATATCTATCATATCCAACTTTTTTCTGTTTCATTTTTTCATCTCCACTCTATGAAAGTAAAATAGGACGGTAGTAAACTACCGTCCTACCTGAAAACTTAAGATTATTCAACAATTACATCAAGGTTATCAGCAACCTGAGTTTTAAAGTCTGCTATAGCTTGTTCACGAGTTTTGTTTCCTGCAGTGTACTCACGCACCTGATTTCTCCAGTATGTATTTATGCTTTCGTCAAATGGTGTTAGGTTCTTACCGTTAGCGTTTTCGTTTGCTGCAATAAATACATCAAACATATTCTGACCGCCTAAGAATTCAACTGCACCATCTGATTTTTCCATTACTGTTGCACTTGCTACAACGTCTTTTGTTCCGCCTTCGCCGTATAGTGTGCCGTTAGCCCAACGGTACTGAAGACCTTCTTCACTTGTATCAAGAGTAACCCATTCAAGAATGTCTGCAATTGCCTTTTGCTTTTCTTCATCAGCGTTCTTGCCAGCTAACAGCCATGTGCCTCCCCAGAAGAAACCGATTGGAGATTCACAAACAGCCCAATCGCCATATGTACCTTCACCAACAGTTGAGCCGCCACAGTTTGGAGCTAAAGTATAGTTAATTAGCCATGCTGGGCCAAAGAAACCAAATACTTGCTTATCACCAACGCCCTTCATATCAGCAAACCAAGCGTCTGTCCAGTCTTGTGTATCATTATGATAGCCGTTTTCCTTTAGCTTCATAGACATATCAATGAACTCTTCACGCTTAGGGTCGATGTTTAACTTGCCGTCAACAACCCAGCCATTATCTGAACTGTTTTCGATTGGGTGCCATAAATCACCGTCGCCAGAAATTATTGCATAACCCTTTTGTTTTAGTGCTTCAGCAGCCTCAAAGAATTTATCTGTACCAGGACCGATTTTCTCCTTAATTACTTCTGGGTCATCTGTGCCGAAAACTTCCTTAGCAATAGAACGTCTGTAAATAAATGCACCACCTGTTGCTTGGAAACCTAAACCTACAACATCGCCATCGGTGTTAGAACCAATGTCAACTGTATACTGAGCGATTTGAGCTTCATCAAGTTTCGCATCAATATCAATTCCTAAATCTTTATAAGGCATTGCATATTGACTTGCATCACCTTGTGTGTATTTTAAAGCAAATGCAGCTTCTACACAGTAAATATCAGGAGCATCTTTACCGCCACCAGCTAAAGCTTGGTCAAGAGCAGGCTGATAAGCACCGTCAGTAGTGCCGATAATGGTAGCCTTTACTTCATAAGGAAAATCTGGGTGTTCTTCAACATATTTGTTTATCATGGTTGGCACTTCGTCGGTAAAAGCCCAAAGGTTAATTACATCTGGGTTGCTTGTGCCACCGGCAGAACCACCGTTTCCTCCACCACAACCGGTTAAAGTTGTTGCCATCATTGCTGCACATAATGAAGCAGCTACAATCTTCTTCTTCATAATTTTCCTCCTCTTTTCTAAAAACATTATAGAAAACTACTTTTCGTAAGTTGTAACTTTATAATACCATTTTTTCGAAAAAATGCTTTACAATTATTGCTATATTGTAAACATAAATTGCTTTATATTTGTCTGTATATTGGCAATGAGAATTTATTTAGCTATACTTTTTTTAACAAATAAAATAATCTATACTGAACTTTATTAGTATAATATTCATAGAAAGGTTGTTTAAAATGAAAAATATATTTTCCGAGAAAAATCCTATAATCAAACTTTTAACGCTTATATGTAACCTAATTATATTAAATTTCGTTATTATTTTAACATCTTTGCCTATTTTTACTATCGGCGCTTCACTTTCAGCGGCGTATAGGACAATTTATGTTATAAATACACAATCCAACCCTTCTATTATAGCAAGTTATGTAAATAGCTTTAAAGAAAATTTCAAAAAATCAACTGTTGTTTGGTTGTTTTTACTCTTTGGCTTTTTGTTTGTTTTTTCCGATTTATACATAATATTCTTTGTTATAGATAAAACATTTTTATTTTTACAATTTCCAGCTTGGATTATATTTTTTGTGCTTATCTCTTTTATTTTATATTGTTTTCCGATTTTATCGTGCTATGACTATACAGACAAACACTTAGCGAAAAATGTTATTTTAATAAGTCTTGCAAATATGCCTATAACCTTCACTTTTGTTGTTATACATGCAGCTTTATTATTTATAGCATCGTCTTCGTTATATGCTTTTGCAGTTACTCTTTTCTTTTTTATAATCATTGGTTTTGCATTTATTTTATATACTTTTTCTACATTTATATTTAATGCTCTTAATAAATGCATAAGAGAGGAATAAGAAAAAATGAAAAAAAAGCTTGAATATATTTGGGCTTATTATAAATGGTATTTTATAATCCCTATAATTGTTTTGTTTTTTGCGTTTTCTATAATATCAAGTTTTATAGAAAACAATAAACCAAAGGATATATCTATCGCTTTTGTAAACGCAAACGAACATCTGATTGAGCAGGTGGAAAATATATTTGATGGAAAGGATATTGTAATTTACAAAGACTTTTTCCAATCCGAAAACCAAAGTTTGGACACCGATTCTGTTGCAAATATTCAAAAATTCTCTGCACTTTTGACTAATGGCGGTTTTGACGTTGCTTTTTCGTCTGATTATTCGGTTGAAATGTTTGAAAAAAACGATGCATATGCAAATTTAGAGGAATTTTTGCCAGATGAGTTATATAAAGCGGTATCAAATGATTTATTTTTCTGTGAAAACTCAAAAGGTGAGAATATACCGGTTGGTATTGTTATAGAGCAAAATCAGATATTAACCGTATCTAATTATGCGAAAAACACAGAATACATTATTTATTTAATAGAAAATTTAAAAGAAAGGTGATGTATTAAAATGAGCTTTAGAAAGGATTTCGCATGGGGTGAAGCTACCTCATCATACCAGATTGAAGGCGGAGCATTTACAGACGGCAAGGGCTGGGATATTTGGGACGTTTTTTGCAGAGAAAAAGGCAAAGTTTTTGAAGGGCATACCGGTGATGTAGCTTGTGACCATTACTACAGATTTAAAGAAGATGTGGCTTTAATGAAAGAATTAGGTATTAAAGCTTATAGATTTTCTATTAACTGGTCAAGGGTTTTCCCTAATGGCTATGGAAAAGCAAATGAATTAGGCGTAAAATTCTATCATAATTTAATTGATGAGCTTATAAATGCAGGAATTGAGCCTTTTATTACTCTTTATCATTGGGAATTGCCTTATGAAGTTTATAAAAAAGGTGGCTGGCTAAATGATGAAGTTATTGAATGGTTTTCAGACTATGCAGCTTTTATTGTAAAAGAGTTTTCGGGAAAAGTTACAAAATTTTTCACTTTTAACGAGCCACAATGTTTTATTGGCTTAGGATTTGTAACTGGTGTACATGCCCCTGGACTTAAAGCACCAATTAGAGATAGTTTTATTATGGCTCATAATGTGCTAAAATCACACGGTTTAGCAGTTAAGAAAATGCGTGAAAATGCAAAACAAGATATTTTAATCGGTATCGCTCCAACTGGCTCCATGAGTTATCCAGATAGCGATAAACCAGAAGATATTGAAGCTGCAAGAACTCATTTGATGAGCTGTAATCCAGACCTTTCAAACTGGACTTGGAATGTTACTTGGTGGAGTGACCCTGTTATTTTAGGTGAGTATCCAGAGGACGGCTTAAAGCTTTATAAAGATTATCTTCCAGAAATCAAAAAAGATGATTTAAAACTTATCAGTCAGCCAATTGATTTTTACGGTCAAAATATTTATAACGGTAACCGTATTAAAATGGGTGTAGATGGTAAATCAGAAGTTGTAAAACGTTATGAAGGTTTCCCAAAAACTGCACTTGATTGGCCTGTAACTCCAGAATGTCTATACTGGGGACCTTATTTTCTTTATGAGCGTTATAAAAAGCCTATTTATATCACTGAAAATGGTCTTTCTTGCCATGATATGGTTTCATCAGATGGAAAAGTACACGACCCTAACAGAATAACTTTTGTTGAAAGCTATTTAAAACAACTTAAAAAGGCTAGTGAAAACGGTGTTGATATAAGAGGTTATTTCCATTGGTCACTTATGGATAACTTTGAGTGGCACAGCGGTTATGCAGAACGTTTTGGCATGATTTATGTAGATTATCAAACTCAAAAACGTATTATTAAAGACTCTGGTTATTGGTATAAAAATATCATAGCTGAAAACGGTGAAAACCTTTAAATAACAAAGCGGATACTCTAGTTGATAGGGTATCCGTTTTATTTATATCTAAAGTATTGACCGTTAGTTTTGATATTTATATTTTTATATTATAAAATAAATTA
>JAGHIZ010000119.1 GCA_017886875.1 Butyricicoccus sp.
ACCCATAAACTTATACAAATCAATCCTCTTAATCTTATCTTTATTACTACCTATGGCAACTAAATCATTAGAGTTTATAAAATCCTTAACACTATCAACACTAACATTTAGCACAGTTGCAACCTCATCAA
This sequence comes from Butyricicoccus sp., assembly GCA_017886875.1. Lineage (GTDB taxonomy): Bacteria > Bacillota > Clostridia > Oscillospirales > Butyricicoccaceae > Butyricicoccus_B. The sequence continues at coordinate 132 of JAGHIZ010000119.1, forward strand.
GTGTATAAATCTGTTTGATATTATCCATTAACAGCACCTCACATTTTTAAATTTATATACCTTATATAAAAATGCTCTAAATAATGCTGTACTCAAAATTGATATACACTATACAATTTTATATGCTATAATTCTAAAATTTCCCTAAAACTAAATTTCTTTTCCTATCCACCATTCTTAAAACATTGGTCTGTTCAATATACCAAAACATTGGACATACCTTTATTTTTTTCAAAATCCTTATTTTAACCCCATATTTTCAAAATATCTAATCAAATGGTCAATAAAAAACCTATCTTTGTAAAATTAAATTCCTTAGAAATAAATAAATACACCATAAAACCATTTTTTAATACAACTAATCTATCTCATATGTATATATCTATCATGACCTTAATACTTTTCATATGATTGGTTTACCTACAATGAATAGGGGAGAGGTACTTTAACTACCATATCCATGTTATATGCTTTTATAAACTAGTCAACTATTTGATATCAAATACACATTTAATATTTAATCTATAATCTTATACAAATATGACTAATAAACAGTATTAGTCTATAACTCTTACAGACTACACTTTTTACAACTAGTCTAACAAATGTATATAATAACCATATAGGCAATAATAAAAGCAGATGCATACGAATACATCTGCTTTTATATACAAATGGCAAACAGTTCAACGTCTTATAAACTTGAACATATAGTGACAGTATCACTATTATATTATTGAAATTCTTCTTTCTTAACTATGTCATTTACAGCGGAATTGACAGCATCTGATGAATTATTCCTCTTTTTTAAAGCATCTAATAGATACTCCACACCACAACTATCACCAGTAATCTCTTGCTTTAAAGTAGCACCACATAAATGCCCAGTAACATCATCAGTAACACCGAACCCGTTAATTAACTCAATACGCATAATAATTTTGAACCTCCTTGAAAATCAATTCTCTGATAAATCTATTTATCTTTTTAATTTATACATCATATATTTTAATGTCGTTTTTCACGTCCAACATATAAATTGAACGCTCTATACCTTTTAACTATGTATCTATTCTATATAGGCAAAAAAATAACACTCTCCAAACTAGAGAATGTCTTACCAATAAACCTATTTTCTATTTTAACTATTATCCTTAATATCTCCCTAAAAACACAGCCTGTAAACTACCTATACCATTACCAAAACTAGCAGTTAAACCACCATCTGTATCTTGCTCTATATGCCTTAACTTTGAAAGTCCAGACACAGCTTGGTTTGATAATACCGTTGTTGCAAAATTCTGTGATGTATGCCACTCTTTTACCTTTTCCTCACTTAAATCTGCTATACCAGTATGATTTTTTAATTGCTCAGTTATATTAGCCGCACCATTTATATCATAAAACCCTAAACTATTATTCTTTATATCTAAATTACCTGCAACTACCTCTTTATTCGTCATATACCCAGATACTAATTGATACCCACCATCATCAGCCTTGGCAGTATATTCCGTATTTGTATTACTTATTTTCTTTGCATTATCTGCCTTCCTTGCAAATATCTCCCCATACTCATACATTAAATCATAGGTTGTTATCTGATTACCCTCACTATCTACTACTTTAGCAGTTTTCTCTCCAGTTTTCTCATCAGTCTCATACTCTATTTTTAAACCTACACTAGTAAAATCTTCCTCATCTAAATCATAATAATAATTTACTACTGGTATTGGCTCTATATCACTCCACCACATAAAAGCACCTATACCATATGAACTCCTCATCTTCCAATGATTAGCCTCATTCCTTACATAAGCATTATCCATACTAGCCTCTGGTGCTACATATGATAACCCTAATTGTGGATAATTCATACCAGGCTCTAATACTACTGATTGTGCTAATAATGATAATGCAGAAGGTGCCCAACTTTTTACATATGAAAAATTACTCCAGTTCATCGCATCTCTTAATGTCATAGCCGTATACGTTTCTCCAATTGGCATATATATACCAGGCTCTACTGTTAATAGATATGTACCATTCATCTGTGTTCCATCAACATCAATATAAATACCAGCTTGTAACTGCCATACCTGTAAACTACCTAAACCAGGTGACCCATCTGCCACACCATTAGACGCTTTAATTATCCATAACATATGGTTTAATACTGATTGTTGACTAAAAAATGTCTTTACATCAGTTGTACTATTCTTAGTTGAATTACTTGCTGGTCTTGGGAACTTCATATACCCACCATCAGTACCACTAAAATAAGCATCATCTGTTTGGAACCAATCACTACCTAACCATACCTTTGCTGGACTTTGTGTACCATAATGATTACCAT
>JAGHIZ010000002.1 GCA_017886875.1 Butyricicoccus sp.
AAAATTGTAATCTTGTTAAAAAATCGTGCATTTGGAGGATTTAGATTTATGATTTCCGCAGGTGAATTTAGAAATGGCGTAACATTTGAAATGGACGGTCAGGTTCTTCAGGTTGTTGAATTCCAGCATGTAAAGCCTGGTAAAGGTGCTGCTTTCGTCCGTGTAAAGATGAAAAATGTTATTACTGGTGCTGTTACTGAGCGTAGCTTTAACCCAACTGATAAGTATGAACCAGCTCACGTTGAGCGTAAGGAAATGCAGTACCTATACGCTGATGGTGACCTTCATTACTTTATGGATACTGAAACATATGAGCAAATGCCAATCAATGAGTCTACTCTTGGCGATGACTTCCGCTTTGTAACTGAAAACATGAATGTTAAGGTTCTTTCTTACAAGGGTAGCGTTTTCGCTGTTGAGCCACCTCTATTCGTTGAGCTTGAAGTTACCGAGACTGACCCAGGTTTCAAGGGTAACACTGCTACTAACACATTAAAGCCAGCTGTTGTTGAAACAGGTGCTACAGTTCAAGTTCCTCTGTTTATCGAACAGGGCGAAAAAATCAAGATTGATACCCGTACAGGTGAATATCTAGAGCGTAGTAAGGGTTAATTCCCTCTTTTTCTCTCGCACCCATAAGGAGGCATTTTTATGACACTCGCTAGACGTGCTGCTCACCTTCAAGGTCTTTTTGATGGTATGCAACTAGATGAAACTAAAAAAGAAACCAAAATTATCAGTGAAATTGTTGATATCCTTGCTGAAGTAACTGAAGAACTTCAGCGATTAAGTGATGAAAATGCTACTTTAAAACATATTATCTCACATAGCGAGCATGATAATGTTTTAGATGAGCTTGAAGACGTGGATATTGATGATGGTGCAGATTATCAAGTTATTTGCCCAACATGTGGCGAAATCATGTATATTGATTATGCTACGATTGAATTAGGTTCTGTTAATTGTAAAAATTGCGGCGAGTTATTAGAGTTCGATTTGTCTGATTTGGAAGAGGAAGATATATAGAAGAAAAGGCGGAGATTTTTTCTCCGCCCTTTTTATTAAAACAAAATAGCCGTTACTGCTCTCCACTTCAGTAACGGCTATTTTTATGCATTTAGATTATATTGTTGATATTTTTTATGCAATCACCCCAAAACCCAAAACAGCTAGACTGCAAAATATCAACTAACTTGTGCATTTCGTTCAGAGCTTTTAAATCTCTTCACTGGGACATGATATCATATTTTAGTAAATATGTCAACCCTAGTATTTTACTTAAATTTTACACAGTATATACTTCAAGTGTTTCATAAACCTCAAAAACACGCTTTAATGTTGCCATTTCTGTGCCTGCAAGTCTAGCACAAGCACGACCTGTAGCAACTGTATACTTTGCAAGCTCTACAAAACTTAAACCATTTTCCATAGAATTTGCTATTGCACCAACCATTGCATCACCAGTACCAACCGCACCACAAGTTTCAATCTTAGGGTTTGAGTTCACATATAAGGCTTCCTTTTCTTCCTTGGACACAAACACGGCACCATCTTGTGACATTGATACACATACAGCCTTTGCACCCATATCAAGCAATTTTTTAGCCTGTTTAACAACAACCTCTGGGTCTGTTGACGCCTCTTCACCCACAGCCTCAGCAATTTCAAATATATTAGGTTTTACAAAATCAGGTTCTAATTTTAACGCTTCAAGCAAATGTTCACCGCTTGCATCAATAATTAAACCGCAACCCGCTTTTTTTATCTTTTTACAAATTTTTATGTAATTTTGCATAGAAAATTCAGGTGGTAATGAACCTGTAATAACAAAGCTATTTTCAGGATATAAATAATTATCCATTCTATCAAGAAAACGCAGATAATCAGCATCATTGATTTTTGAACCTGGTTCATTAATTTCAGTATGTTCACCATCAGCACCAATAACTTGGATATTTACACGAGTTTCGCCCGGAACATCAACAAAATCATGGTGTATATCAGCAGATGTTAGAGAATCCTTTAAAAATCTGCCATTTGAACCAGCACAAAAGCCAAGTGCAACACTTATACCGCCTAATGCTTTAATTGCACGAGAAACATTTATACCTTTACCGCCAGGCTCTACCATACTGCCAATAGCACGATTTAAACGCATTGGAATAAGTGATTGTTCTATACGAATGGTACGGTCAAGAGCTGGGTTCAAAGTAATTGTTATAATCATAAGGAAAGACCTCCTGTTTGCAATGCTCTTCTTTTATTATTTTACCTATTTTTATGGCTTTTGTAAACCTTTTTTAAGCATTTAAACAAAAATAAACAAAAATTCAAATTGTGTACTGTTAAATATGCAACAATCTAAAAGCTTAATTTATTTCCTGTTCTATTTCCGCTAATATTTTTTTATCTTGCTTATTTTCAGGCTTAAACTTTTCAAATAAATCTGGTCTATCCTTTTTAGTTCTTATAAGTGACATTTTTCTTCGCCATCTTGCTATATTGGCATGATGACCAGATAATAAAACATCTGGTACTGCTTGCCCTCTCCAAACAGCTGGGTGAGTGTATTGTGGATACTCTAACAATCCATTCCAATGGCTTTCATCTTGAAACGCAGTCTCATCTGGCAGCACATTTGGTACCATTCTGCAAATGGCATCAGCTACTGCCATAGCTGGAATTTCTCCACCTGTTAAAACAAAATCACCGATTGAGATTTCCTCATCAACACAAGTGTCTATAAAACGCTGGTCAATGCCTTCATAATGACCACATACTATAATAATATGTTTTTTGTCTAATAACTCTCTTGCTTTCTGCTGATTGAATTGTGTGCCCTGTGCACTCATCATAATTGTATGCACTTTTTCACCTGCACATAAATGCTCATGGCATAAATACAGCGGTTCTGGTAGCATAACCATACCTCTACCGCCTCCATATGGCGAATCATCTGCTTTACTATGTTTATCTAATGCAAAATCTCTTATATTGGTTGGTTTAATTTCAACTAATCCTTTTGTTTGAGCACGACCAATAATACTTTGTTTCATTACACCATCTATAATTTCAGGAAACAAAGTCATAATATCTATTTTCATTCTATTAGCCCCTCGATTGTTTCCACTGTAATTATACCTTTTTCAAGGTCTATCGACTTTAAAAATGGCTTACATGCTGGAATTAATGCATCTTTTTTACCATCTTCACGTTTAATTATATATAAATCATGTCCTGCACCTTGGTTTACATCTTTTAGCTTACCTATTGTTTCATTTGTGCGACAATCAAAAACATTAAAACCTATAATATCTTGAATAAACACCAAATCATCTGGTAACTGCACATCTTCTCTATCAAGGTATAACACTTTATTTTTAAGTGCTTCCGCTGCCTCATATGTGTTTACACCTTCAATATGCATTATAACACAGTTTTTATGCACATAAGAGCGTTTAATTTTTATTGGCTGCTCAGGTGATAAATATAATGTGTCAAAATCCAGTAAAACTTCTGGGCTATCACACCAAGATTGAACTTTAATGTCTCCCATAACGCCATGTGTATTAACGATTTTACCAGCTTCCAGAAATTGTTTTTTCATGTTTTTCTCCTCCATTTTTAAAAAAAGAAAAAGACCTGCCCAAATATGACAGGTCTTGCAAGGCTTAGTCACAAATCTCGACAGAAACCTTTTTATTTTCACGATTTCCGGCAGCCTTCATCAGTGTGCGGATTTCCTT
>JAGHIZ010000059.1 GCA_017886875.1 Butyricicoccus sp.
AAGACCCCACGTAGACTATGTGGTTGATAGGTCAGAAGTGGAAGTGTGGTAACACATGCAGCGGACTGATACTAATAGGTCGAGGGCTTAACCTATAAATGAATTAGGAAAAGCGTATCTCACAAAATTTAGCTTACGTTAGTAATTATTGTTCAGTTTTCAGGGTGCAACCGTACTTTCTTTTTCAAAAGAAAGTAGGCAAAGAAAACTTCACTGTTTAAAGTGGAGTACCCTTAATTATATATGCACCATTAGCTCAGATGGTAGAGCAACTGACTCTTAATCAGTGGGTCCTGGGTTCGAGTCCCCGATGGTGTACCACTTACTTTTTTCTTTAATAAAAAGAAAAAAGTAAGAAGAAAATGCTGTTTTTTTTAGCAAAGACCAAATGTGGCCCGTTGGTCAAGCGGTTAAGACGGCGGCCTCTCACGCCGCAAACAGGGGTTCGATTCCCCTACGGGTCACCAATGAAAAAAGTCTTGACAAGTTACAGCTTATGTGTTAAACTGATTAGGCTGTAAGGAAAAACAGCAAACTTCCAGAAGGAAATTCGCTTTTCTTTTCTGGAAAAGAAAAGTAAGTAGGTGTTAATGGTTACGAGGGTACACCTGTTTCCATTCCGAACACAGTAGTTAAGCTCGTTTACGGTGACAATACTTGGCTGGCGACGGCCCGGGAAGATAACTCAACGCCTACACAAAGCAACAACTGAGTTGTTGCTTTTTTTGTGTTTAAAAATAATTATCCTCAAAGCTCAGCTTTGGGGATTTTATTATTCTTTAATTAAGTTTTTTAGAGTTTGATATAAAACATTGAAGTCTATAGGTTTAGATATATGAGCATTCATACCTGCTTCAGTAGTTTTGGCAATATCTTCAGCAAAAGCATTAGCTGTTACAGCAATTATAGGTATAGTTTTTGCATCAACTCGATTTAATTTTCTAATTTCGCTTGCAGCTTCACAACCATCTACTTCAGGCATAAGCATATCCATAAGTATAGCATCAAAAAAGTTTTCATCATGGTTTTTAAAAACTTCAATTGCTTGCCTACCATTTGTTGCAGGGAATACTTCTATTCCTTCCATTTTTAGTATTTCAGTTGCAATTTCCATGTTGATTTCATTATCTTCTGCCAATAATATTTTTTTGCCTTTAAGTGTTATATTTTTATTTGATTGTAAAGAATTTTGATGATTTTGATTAATATTTGTATCTTGTTTTAAAGCAAGTTTAAAAGGTAATGTAACTACAAATGTACTACCCTTATTAAGCTCACTATTAACTGTTATATCGCCACCCATTTGTTGTACAAGTCTTTTAACAATAGGCATACCAAGACCAGTTCCAGTTATATTTTTAGAACTAAATCTTGTTTCTCTTGAATATGAGTCAAATATATGTGAAAGAAATTCTTTAGAGATACCTATACCAGTATCAGATACTATAATTTTATAATATGGTTTATCATTTATTTCAAATTGTTTTAATGATATTGAGATTGTGTCACCATTTTCTGTATATTTAAAAGCATTAGAAAGCAAATTATTAACGATTTGATTTATTCTTGTTATATCACCTATAACCATTTTGTTTTTAATATCAAATTCAATATTAAAGATTTTATTTTCTTTTTTTGCAATATCTGAAAAGGTTTCTGCACATTCTTTAATACATTCTTTCAAATCTATTGTTTTTTCTGAAAGAGAAATATTTGTGCGTTCAAGACTTGATATTTCAAGTAAATCATTTATTAATGTCAATAATTGATTACTTGAAAATTTAATCTTTTTTATATAGTCTAAAACTTTTTCTTTATCAGATATATTTTCTTCAGCTAAATCTGACAGATTTAATATAACATTTAATGGTGTTCTCATATCATGTGACATACTGCTAAAAAATGCCGTTTTTGATTGTTCATTTTGTTTTGCAGCTTCAAGAGAAGATTCTATTAGTTGAACATATTTTAATTGATTTTTTTTCTCATCATCAACTTCTCGGAAACATAGCACAACTTCATCAGGCATAATTTGTTTATCAACCAGCATACGAACATGTACCCATTTAAAGACATTATCAAATCTTCTAAGATAATAACCACCATAATATTTTACATTTTTATCTACTAATTTAATTATATTATCAAGACAAAAACTTTCTTTAAAATCATTATGTGTGCTTTTATCAACTAAGGTTCCTAAAATATCTAAAAGATCTTCATAATTACCTACTGGTTTTAACAAATTTTCAGTGTCAGGTGCAAGTTTTATAGACTCATATGTACCATATTTATAATTAACTCTATGTATTGCATAATATGAATCACCTAAAACCTGAACGGTGTCAGTAATATGTGACATCTTGCGATGCATATTATAATCTCTAAGAGTCATAAAAGTTACTATAGCAAAGAATACAATGAAAACTAAACTGAATATAATAATAAATCTATGTAAATTACTCAATATTGTATCAACAGGAATGGTAAGAATACAAATCCAATCATTAGATATTCTATGATAATATACTTTTTTTAAATTACCATCTAAATCTTTAATATTATTTTGATTATCATTCTGTATATAATCAAACAATTTATTACAATATCCTTTAGCTTGTATATGTGAATATTCAGTAATAGATGAATAATATAAAGGATTACCAGAGGTATCACACAAAAAATAGGAACTACCAGAAGGTAAATCTGTTTCATTTGAGTGTGAGGAGTAGTCATCTATAAAAACATCAAATAGTAGTATATTATCAGTTTTATCACATTTTTTTGATATAGTAAAAACATATTTATCAGTTATTTCATCTTTATAAATATCTGTGAAAACTATTTTTCCATTAGCTGATAAAGTTTTGTTATACCAATCTCTTGATTTATAATTAAAATTGTCAAGTGAAATAGAAGGATTAGAAGATATTACATCATCATTTACAATGGCATATAAATTTATAGTAGGATTATTTAAAGTTTCAGAAATATTTTTAAATAAATCTGATAAAACGTTATTTATCTGCTCTTTACTAGCACCATTTTCTATATTTTGGTCAATAGCTTCTGTACCTAGGTTAACAAAAGTTTGATAAATATTTATATTATTTTGTTCTTCCGTTGCATAATTCCAGACAAGATAGTTGCCTAATGCCTCAGAGTCTTTAAGCAATTTACTTCTAACTAAAATTATACTAAAGACAGTTAAAATCGCAAAAATAACCAATATGATACGATTTAAACGCATATTAAATAATATTGTTTTTCTATATTGTTTCAATTTAAGTCTACCCCATAAATTGTTATATTTCACTTATTAATATATCAAGAGCTTCATAAGAATTTTTTACAAGCTCATACATTTGATAAGAGATAGAATGATTTATTTCACTAGATAAACTATTTAATATGCGGTCTAATGTTTTGGAATGGTCTTTAAATTTTTGGGCATAGAAATAAAATCTAAGAGCAGTTTTTACTAATTGAGCACTTATAGGTATATCAAAAGTATCAGTTTGAGGATAACCTGAACCATCAAAGTTTTTATGATGCCAATAGGCTATTTCAGCACAATAGTCATAAAATTTATTATTTATTTGATTAGCAACAAAAAAATCATGACCTATATATATGTGTTTAGTGTATACATCAGAAAAATTACTATCAAAATCTGATTGTATAAAGTTATCAGGTATACCTAGTCTACCTATATCATAGAAAGTAGATGCATAACCAATCATTTCAGCATCTATTTCATCAATCATACAATCAGCAGTTTTTAAATATGAATTTGCAAGGATAGTTGTTATTTTATGTATTGCAGTACATTCAGATATTGATATTATATTTCGTATTTTACAAAGAGCTTGTATTTTATCTAATGTTTGCTTAGATAGTTGCTTTATTTCATCAATTGTAAATTCAACATCAATTTTTTCTGTATCTTGCAATGCTTTTTCACCTATGCAAAATTCATCTTCTGACCATACTCTTTTTAAAACTTGTGTTACACGTTCTCTTACAGAATGTGGGTCAACAGGCTTTACAAGAAAATCTGTCGCACCATTTTTTACAGCTTCTTTTACATATTGTTCGTTAGCGTCGGAGGTTATAAGCACAATAGGTATATTTTTAAGTGACTTATGTCCTTGTATATGCTGTAATACATTAAAGCCTGCACCTGTTTTACCTAAACAAATATCAAGCAGTATAATAGCAACTGATGCTTCATTTTCATGCAAATAGCTTATAGCCTTTGGTGAGTTTGAAAAACACTTAACTTGAAAAATATCTTTGAATATTTCATTTAAAATTGCTAAATCAAGCTCGTTATCATCTATTATAATTAATGTATTTCTCATTGTTATCCCCCTTAATTATATTTTGCTAATAATTCGGCTATTAGTTCACTTTCTGTTTTAGCTTCTTCTAAAATAGAGTATAATTTTTTCTTATGTATAAATTTTGATGCTCTAAATTCTACTAAAATGGCTTGAGCACAATCGGCAATTTTATTTACTCCTAAATTACCAGAATTGCTTTTTAAATTATGAATAAGCATATAAAATTCTTCTTCATTTTCATCATCTAAATATTTAAACATTTCATCAAATTTCATACATTCAGGTAATTTTAGCATAAATCTAATAAATAAATCTTCATTACCCATAAAACGTGAAATAGCTTTATCAGTATCAACATCACATTGTTTGAGTTGTTCTATAAAAATTTTTGTATTCATATTATTGACCTCTATTACAAAATAAGTATACAAAGTAATTATACATTATATATAAATAAAAATCTATAGATAATAAAAACAGAGTAATATAACATTACTCTGTCTAAAATTTGATTTATAATAAATTTTTCAAGGCATAAAATAATTTATCCATTTCATCATCTGTTCCGATTGTAATTCTAAGGTAGTTGTCTATTCTTGGGATTTTAAAATATCTTACAAATATATTTTGAGCTTTGAGTTTTTCAAATATATCTACAGCTTTTACAGATTTATGAGTTGCAAGTACAAAGTTAGCCATACTTGGCACAACATCAAAATCTAGTTTTTCTAAAGCTTGTATAGTTTTTTGACGGGTGTTTATTATTTTATTGCATGTATCTTTAAAATAATCATTATCAGCAAGCGAAGCAGCGGCAGCAGATATAGCTATGCTATCCATAGTGTACGAGTTATAAGAATTTTTAACTGCCTCTAAAACAGAAATAAGCTCAGCACTTGCAAAAGCATAACCTACACGAAGACCTGCAAGAGAACGTGATTTACTCATAGTTTGAACTACAACAAGGTTTTCATATTTATCAAGCAGAGAAATCGTACTTTCACCACCAAAATCAATATAAGCTTCATCTATTATAACTATGCAGTCTGTGTTATTATTTAAAATCTTTTCTATAAAATCAAGGTTTTCATAAATACCAGTTGGGGCATTAGGATTAGGCAGTATTACACCGCCATTTTCTTCTTTATAATCATCTGGATTTATACGGAAATTTTCATCAAGAGGGATATTTTTATAAGGTGTTTTAAAAAGTGAACACCAAACAGGGTAAAAAGAATAAGTAAGGTCTGGGAATAAAATAGGTTTATCAGAGCAGAAAAACGCCTGAAAACAAAGAGCTAATACATCATCAGAGCCATTGCCCATAAAAATTTGGTTTTCATTTAAGTTATAAGCTTTAGCAAGAGCAGTTTTTAGTTCTAAAGCGTCAGAAGCGGGATATTTTTTTAAATTATCTGTATTAAAATTAGATAAAACCTCTTTTACTTTAGGAGAAGGCGGATAAGGGTTTTCGTTTGCATTTAATTTTATAATATTAGGGTTTTTAGATTGCTCACCAGCGACATAAGGTTGTATTTTTCTAAGTTTATCTGACCATGGCTTAGACATTGTATTCACCTCAAAGATAAAGTTTTGTTTTTAATATATTAACATGTTAAAGTAAAAACGTCAAGCATATTTAGTTTTATTATGATATAATTAAATATAAAATAACTAAAAGGGGATTTATAAATGTATAAACCTTTAGCAGAAAGAATAAGACCACAAACACTCTATGATGTTGTAGGTCAAACTCATTTGCTTGGTGAAAATGGAATTTTAAAACGTATAATAGACAGTGGACAAATTCCTAATATGATTTTTTATGGTCCATCAGGTGTTGGAAAAACAACAGTTGCATCTATAATTGCAAAACAAACTGATAGAAAACTTTATAAATTAAATGCAACAACCGCATCTATTCAAGATATAAGACAAATTATAGATGAACTAGATACTTTTTTAACTCTAAATGGTGCATTAGTTTATCTTGATGAGATACAATATTTTAATAAAAAGCAACAACAAAGTTTATTAGAATTTATAGAAGATGGTAGGATTACTCTTATAGCATCTACAACAGAAAACCCATACTTTTATGTATATAATGCGATTTTAAGCCGATGTACAGTTTTTGAGTTTAAACCTATTTCAGTAGATGAAATTAAAAAGGCTGTAAAACGTGCATTTGAAATAATAGCAGATAATATAAAATATAGCGATGAAGTTATAAATATTATATCATATGGCTGTGGTGGAGATGTTAGAAAGGCTTTAAATGCAGTAGAATTTTTAGTTAGCAGTGCAAAAGATGAAATAAGTATAGAAGATGCAAAGGCAGTTTCACAGCGTTCTAATATGCGATATGATAGAGATGGTGACTCTCATTATGATATATTATCCGCATTTCAAAAATCGGTTAGAGGTTCAGATGTAGATGCAGCACTTCATTATCTTGCAAGGCTTATTGAAGCAGGTGATATAATTTCAGCTTCAAGGCGTATGTTAGTTATGGCAAGTGAGGATATAGGTTTAGCTTATCCACAAGCTATTAGTATTGTTAAATCATGTATAGATTCAGCCTTTCAGTTAGGTTTGCCAGAAGCTCGTATACCGCTTGCTGAGGCTGTTATACTGCTTGCAACTGCACCTAAATCAAATTCGGCTATTTGTGCGATAGATGCTGCTTTAGCTGATATAAGACAGGGAAAAACAGGCGATATACCACAGCATTTAAAAGATTGTCATTATGATGGTGCAAAAAAACTCGGTAGAGGTTTAACATATAAATATCCACATGATTATAGATATCACTGGACTCCGCAGCAGTATTTGCCAGACGAGCTTAAAGGCACAAAATATTATGAATATGGCGAAAACAAAAATGAACAAGCCGCATTTAACTATTGGCAAAAAATAAAATCCGCCAATTTGACGGATTTATAAAAATTTAATTTTCTATAAAGTTAGTTGCAATATATTTATTATCACAACATTCAGGCGAGTAAACCCATTTATCTATATGACCACTTTTTATAAAATAGTTAAATTTAGATTGGGTTTTCGGCAGTTTATCTATAATGTTGAGTTTTATTTTCATTCGCTCAGGTATAATGGATTTTATATAAACTGAAACTGAGTCGCCTTCATTTAGACCAGTTTTTCTTTCTGAAAGACCAGATAAATTAGGTGCAAGCTCAATAAAAATACCATAAGGCTCTATACTTCTGACAATACCTCGAACTGTTTCACCAGCACTAAATAAACTTGCATTTTGTTCCCATGTGCCAAGCAGTTCTCTGTGTGTTAAATGCACTCTTTTTGTTTCTTTATCGGTATACAAAACGACCGCATGTATCATTTGACCACATTCAAAACGCTCTGATGGGTGGGTTATTCTTGAAACAGATATGTTTTCTATGCCTATAAATGATACAACACCACAGCCAATATCTACAAATGCACCAAAAGGCTCTAAATGGGTTACACAAGCGGAGATTATATCACCAGATTTAAGGTTATTAAGCATATAATCAAGAGCTTGTTCCTGAGCCAGTCTGCGAGATAAAATAATTTTATCTTCTAAAATATCGGTTATAATAAAGCAGACAGGCTTGCCAACTCGTGATAAAATTGCTATATCTCTTGTTTTACCGCTTGCAATTCCGCTTGCACATTCTTCTCTTGGTATAATTCCTTTTTTACCGTTTATATCAACAATTAGATTGTGCTCAGCATCACAAGAAACTGCAATACCTTCTAAAATTAAACCTTGCTCTTTGGCTGTTTGCAAGTCAACATTATTATTGTTTTGTTTTACTCCTTCAGGCATATATGTATTCATATTTACCAAACCTCCTTGGGATTTTTTATATCATGCTGATTTATATATATGCAGCAAATTCCGTAATCTTTACAAAAATAAAATTATTATGCTATACTTTAGTATATATAAAATGTGGAGTAAATGAGGTGAGGGCTAATGGATATTCAGGTTGGTGATAAACTTACTATGAAAAAACCACATCCTTGTGGTAGCAAAGAGTGGTTAGTGCTTAGGACAGGTATGGATTTTAAATTAAAATGTCAAGTATGTGGCAGAGAAGTTATGATTGCACGTTCAAAAGCAGAAAAAAACATTAAATCTGTGAAAAGGGAGGAAGCATAATGTTAGTAGATGGCAAACAAATGCATATTCAAATAACAAAAGGTGAAATAGGTGGTTATGTTATTTTACCAGGTGACCCTGCAAGATGTGAAAAAATTGCACAGTTATTTGATAATCCTAAGAAGTTAGCTTCTAATAGAGAATATACGCTTTACACAGGCTATTTAAATGGCGTACAGGTTGGTGTATGCTCAACTGGTATAGGTGGACCATCAGCAGCTATTGCACTTGAGGAGCTTGTGGAATGTGGAGCACATACTTTTATTAGAGTTGGCACATCAGGCGGTATGCAAGATAATGTTTTAGCGGGTGATATTTGTATAGCTACAGCTTCTATTCGTCAAGAGGGAACAAGTAGAGAATATTTACCAATAGAGTTTCCAGCGGTTGCTAATTTTGATGTAACACTTGCTCTTAGAGATGCAGCACAAAAACTAGGTTATAGATATCATACGGGAGTTATACAGTCAAAGGACAGCTTTTATGGTGAGCTTAGACCAAAGGTACAAGCGATAGCAGATGAACTTGAAATGAAGTGGAAAGCATGGAAAGCGGGCGGCGCTTTAACTAGTGAAATGGAAGCGGCGGCACTGTTTACTGTTTCTGCTGTTTTAAAAGTTAGATGTGGTGCAGTTTTAAATGTGCTTTGGAATGCGGATAATGATAAAGCGGATACAATCGCAAAAGATGCGGCTGAAAGAGGAGTTAAAACTGCGGTTGAAGCATTAAAACTTCTTATAGAACGTGATAAATAATAAAATCGGGGGAGGAAAATAAATTTCCTTGCCCCGTTTATTTTGGAAAGGAAAAATCAAAATGGAAAAACAACAACAATCAGAGCTTGGTACAGAGCCTATAGGTAAATTGCTGTTTAAACTCGCTGTACCGTGTATATGTGCACAGCTTGTAAATATGCTTTATAATATTGTAGATAGAATTTTTATTGGTAATATACCGAATATTGGTTCTGATGCACTTACTGGCGTAGGTGTAACATTTCCAGTTATTATGTTAATATCTGCGTTTAGTGCTTTAATAGGTATGGGTGGCGGTCCTAGAGCGTCAATAGCTATGGGTGAAAAGAGAAATGATGATGCAGAAAAAATACTAACTAACTGTTTTGTTGCACTTATTGCTATTGCGTTAGTATTAACTGTGTTTTTTAGTGTGTTTAATGAGCCGCTTTTATTAAAATTTGGTGCAAATGAAGATACAATAGGCTATGCAAGTGATTATTTAAGCATATATGTATTAGGTACAGTATTTGTACAAATTTCGCTTGGTATGAATGGCTTTATAACTGCACAAGGTAAAGCGGGTTATGCAATGGCAACTGTTTGTATAGGTGCTATAATAAATATTATTTTAGACCCAATTTTAATTTTAGGCTTTGATATGGGGGTAAAAGGTGCAGCTATTGCAACTGTTTGTTCACAGATGATTTCAGCTATTTGGGTGCTTGTATTTTTTAATTCTAAGCATACAATTTTGCGTTTAAGAAAGAAATACGCTAAGATACAGCCTAAAATCCTTATGCCATGTATTGCACTTGGTTTGTCACCTTTTGTAATGCAAAGTACAGAAAGTCTATTATCTATTACATTTAATGTTTCGCTTTTAAAATATGGCGGTAAAACTGCGGTAGGTGCTATGACTATTATTACAAGCCTTAGCCAGATTTTATCACTTCCACTAATGGGATTATCTCAAGGTGGTCAACCTATTTTGGGTTATAACTATGGAGCTTGCAACACACAAAGAATGAAAAAAATAGTTAAACTTACAGCTACAACAGCAATTACTTTTTCAACTTTGTTCTGGATTGCAACCCTTACAATCCCTTATCAAATGGCGAGTTTATTTAATTCAGAAGATGCCGCACTTTTAGAAAAAACTGTTTGGGCAATGAAGATTTATTTTGCTGTTGGTTTTGTTTTTGGTGTGCAAAATACATTCCAGCAAAGCTTTGTAGCACTTGGAGAGGCAAAAATTTCACTGTTTTTAGCTCTTTTAAGAAAAATTATACTGCTTATACCACTTATATTGATTTTACCTAACTTCTTTGAAGATAAAGTGTTTGCAGTATTTTTAGCAGAACCTATTGCAGATTTTCTTGCAGCATCAACAACTACAACATTTTTTGTAATTAGATTTAAACAGATTTTAAAACAAACAGAACAAAAGAGAGAGCTTAGGAGTAAAAACGGGGAATGAAAAAAATAATGGCATGGTTAAGACAAGAAGCATTGCTTGTTATATCATGGGTGCTTGCTATAATTTCAATGCTTTTTGTAAAACCAGATAAGCTTTATGGGGAATATATAGATTGGCATACAATAGGATTGCTGTTTTCGCTTATGGCGGTTATGGCAGGATTAGAAAAACTAGGTTTTTTTAGAAGTCTTGGTGAATGTATGCTGCTTAGAGTTAAAAACAAAAGACAACTTGAAGCAGTTTTGATTTTACTTTGTTTTTTCTCAAGCATGGCAATAACAAATGATGTAGCACTTATAACATTTGTGCCCTTTTCACTTCAGGTTTTGAAAATGGCAGGGCTTATGCGTGAGGTAATACCTGTTGTAGTTATGCAAACAATAGCTGCAAATCTAGGTAGTATGCTTACACCAATAGGCAATCCACAAAATTTATATTTATATGCAAAATCAGGTATGAGCTTTTTTGGTTTTATACATATAATGCTGCCTTATGCTGTTATATCATTTGCAATGATAGCATTATTTATAGCGGGAAGAAAAAATATAATGCTTGAAGCTGCTCTTGATTTAGAGCAAACTAAAATTACAAGTAAAAAATTACTTGCAATGTATGCTATATTATTTGTTCTGTGCCTTTTGACAATAGCAAAGATTATAGAGCTTTACTTACTTGTTATAATTATGATAGTATCTATTGTAATTTTTGATAAAAAAACATTATTTAATATAGATTACACTTTGCTTTTAACTTTTATGGGATTTTTTATATTTGTGGGCAATATGGGGAGAACACCATTTTTCTATAATGCAGTGCAAAGTTTATTAACAAAAAATGATTTTGTAACTGTGCTTGGTGCAAGTCAAGTTATAAGCAATGTGCCAGCCGTATTATTGCTTTCTGGGTTTACCGACCATTGGGACACGCTTTTAGTCGGTAGTAATCTTGGTGGACTTGGTACACTTATTGCATCTATGGCAAGTTTAATTTCATATAAATATGTTGTAAAAGAAGTACCAAAGTATACAAAGAGATATTTATTATATTTTACACTTGCAAATATAATCTTTTTAGGCGTAAATCTAATAGGATACTTTATTTTAAAATAAAAGAATTTTAAATTTACACTCTGCATATATTTATGTAAACTCAAAAATTTTTTAAGGAGTGAATATAAATGGCAAGTGTAAAAAACACTGATAAAATCACCCTGCGGGACGTAAAGATATTACTTTCCGCAGGTTTACTTTTAGGTGCAGTATTAATAAAAACATCTAATCAGCCTTGGGCTGATAGCTTAAAAACCAAAATTGTAGATGCGTTAAACGGAGGAATATCCGCTGAACAAGTGGTTGAGGCAGCAGGGCAAACATTTGAAAATGGCGATTTAAAAGCGGTTTTTGCGGTATTTAATAAAGATGATGATAATACTGCAATGGTTTATGCAGAAGCACCATTTACAGAAGATTTGCTTTCATCAAGAGAACAGTCTAACTTTCCTAAAGAGGAAGATATAACAGCTTATGTTTTAAATTTTGAAATTTGTAAACCAGTAGATGGCATAAAAACATCAGATTTTGGAGAGAGAGTACACCCTGTAAATGGTGAGGAGAGTTTTCATTATGGATTAGATATAGGTGCAGATAAAGGCGAAAAAATATTAAGCTTTGCAGATGGCACAGTTAGAGAAAGCGGCACAAGTGATAGCTATGGAAATTATATTATAGTAGACCATGCAGACGGTTTTTCAACACTTTATGCACATTGTAGTAAGGTAACTGCAAAACAAGGTGATAAAGTTAAAGCAGGGGATAAAATAGCGGAAGTGGGTGCAACAGGAGTTGCAACAGGTAATCATTTGCATTTTGAAGTATGGCGTGATGGAAAAATATTAGACCCATCACATTATGTTTTCTATTGATTGGGCGTATAGAGGTTTCTGACTCGGTTTTAATAATTGTTATAGCTGCTTTATTATTAGATACAACTATGCTTACAATTATGTTTTTATTTGCAGCATTTATTCATGAAATTGGTCATTTAATAGCTATTATATTATGTAGATGTAAAATACTTAGAATAAAATTTACAGTGTTTGGCGGAGTTATAAAATATCACAATTATGAAAGCAAAATAAAGGATATAATAATAGCTTTGTCTGGTTCGTTTATGGGTTTTATAACAGCGTATATATCTGCAAAACTTGGTTTTTTTACATTTTCAGGTGCAAATTTAATTTTGAGTATAGTAAATTTAATACCTGTTACGCCACTTGATGGCGGAACGGTAGCAATGATTGTTTTTAAAAGTTATAGTTTTATAAGTGTTATAATAAAAATAATTATAAGTATATTTGCTGTTGTTCTTATTATTTATGGCAAAGGGATAAGTTTAATGCTTTTTGCATGTGTATTATGGTTTAATGCTGATGATATTGCAAAATTAAAAAAAATCAGATAATATAAAAAAGGAGGTTATAAAATATATGTTAAGAAAAAAAGAAGAAAAACCATTTGTATCAGCTGTAATACCAGCGGCAGGTTCATCTAGCAGAATGGGCGAGGATATAAATAAATTATTACTTCTAATAGATGGTATACCTGTGCTTGCAAGAACGCTTTTGAGCTTTCAAAATAATGAAAATATAGATGAAATAATAGTTGTTTGTAGAGAAAGTGATATTTTAGGTTATGCAGAGCTTTGCAAACGCTTTTCTATAAACAAAGTTAGCCAAATTGTTCGTGGAGGAGATACCAGAACCGAGTCAGTGCTTTGTGGTGTAAAAGCATGTTCAGATAAAAGTGAATTTATAGCTATACATGATGCAGCTAGACCGCTTATTTCACAGGATATTATAACAAATGTTATAAATGATGCTATAAATTATGGTGCAGCAGCTCCACTTGTGCCATGTAAAGACAGCATAAAACGAATTGAAAACGGTTTTATTATAGGTGATATAAAAAGAGATAGCATAGCAGCAGTACAAACACCACAAATTTTTAAAAGTGATATAATAAAAAAAGCACTTCAAAATGCAAAAGATAAAAATTTATCATTAACAGATGATTGTGCAGCGGTTGAGCGTCTGGGCGTATCTGTATATGTTAGTAAGGGTGATTATAAAAATATAAAAATCACAACATCAGAGGATATTGAGCTTGCACAAACACTATTAACGGAGGTTTAAAAATTATGAGAATAGGTCACGGATATGATGTACATAGACTTGTAGAAGGCAGAAAATGTATATTAGGTGGTGTAGATATTCCACATAAAACTGGTTTATTAGGACATAGTGATGCAGATGTGCTTTCACATGCCATAATGGACGCACTTTTAGGAGCTGCCGCAATGGGCGATATAGGAAAGCTATTTCCAGATAATGACGATAGCTTTAAAGGTGCAGATAGTCTTGAGCTTATGAAAATAGTTAAAACAAAGCTCTATGAAAAGGGTTATAAAATAGGGAATATAGATGCAACTATAATAGCTCAATCTCCTAAAATGTCACCATATATTTTAAAAATGCGAGAAAATATAGCAAATGCACTTGAAATTTCAGTTGATGATATAAGTGTTAAAGCAACCACAGAGGAAAAACTGGGCTTTACAGGTGCAGAACAGGGAATAGCGGTACACGCAGTATGTATAATAGAGTAAAAAAAAGCCTTGTAGATTTCCAAATCTACAAGGTAAAAAATCTAAAATTAAATAAATCTGGCGAATAGATTAAGCTTCAGTTTCAAAACCGGAAACCAGTTCAACACCTTTTGGGGTTAAAAAATAAGTATAAGGTGCGATACGGTTTATCTTGCCATCAACTGCGTATGTAGCACCACCAAGATAGTCTAGCCAACGGCGAGCAAGAGTGGATTCTGTGTTTCTTAAACTTAGAACAACAGCACGGTTTTTTATTAGATGAGTTGCAGCCTCACGAACAGAATCTATATCACTAGGTTGAACTATAGCGATTTCACTAACAATATTTTCTTCTTTATGTAAAGTAGGTTTAACAGTCTCTTGAGGCTCTTGTTCATATGGCTGCTGATAATATGAGTAATCAGGAGCAGAAGAAGTCATATTAACTCCAGAATACACATTTTGATTATATGAAATATCATCTTCATATTCATCATCATAGCTATTGCCAATGAAGCTATTCCAAGCGTTACGCAGGTTGTCAACAAAACCCATTAGACGAACTCCTTTCTAATTCACCAGATACACATGGCAAATCAATGATACGATAAGTATAACACTTTTATAACAAAATGAAAAGAGTAAAAGCTAAATTTATTGTAATGTGAGCAAAAAAAGCTTATAAACATTTATATTTCTCTACAAAAAATACAAAAAAATGTATAAAAAAAACTGTGTAGCAGTAAGTTTGCATACACAGCTTTTTTTTAATAAAATAAAGTTTAAAATTACTTGTTAAAAACGCCAGTTACATCAAGAGTTGCAAAATAATCTTCTGGACGTTCTGCACGACGGATAAGCTCGGTTGAACCATCTTCCTTTAGAAGAACTTCAGCAGAGCGAAGTTTACCATTGTAGTTATAACCCATAGCAAAACCATGAGCACCAGTGTCATGAATTACTAAATAATCACCGATATTGATTTCTGGTAGCATACGGTCAATAGCAAATTTATCATTATTTTCACATAAACCACCAGTTACATCATATTTATGGTCACATGGAGCATCTTCTTTACCAAGAACAGTGATGTGATGGTAAGCACCATACATAGCAGGACGCATAAGGTTTGCTGCACAAGCATCGCAGCCAATATACTCCTTATGTGTATGCTTTTGATGAACGCATTTAGTAATTAGACAGCCATAAGGAGCAAGAATAAATCTTCCAAGCTCAGTATAAATAGCCACATCACCCATACCAGCAGGTACAAGCACTTCTTCATAAGCCTTGCGAACACCTTCACCAATAGCCATAATATCATTTGGTTTTTGGTCTGGACGGTAAGGAACACCAACACCACCAGACAGATTTACAAATGCAATATGAACACCAGTTTCCTTTTGGAGTTCAACAGCGGTTTCAAAAAGAATACGAGCAAGTACAGGATAATATTCATTAGCCACAGTGTTAGATGCTAAGAATGCATGAATGCCAAAATGTTTTACACCTTTTTCTTTTAGCTTTAAGAAAGCCTCAGTAAGTTGAGGGCGAGTCATACCATATTTAGCTTCTTGTGGGCAGTCCATAATTTCATTATCAATTTTGAAATCTCCACCAGGGTTAAAACGACAAGACATTGTTTCCTGAAATGGAGCGATTTTTTCATAAAAATCAATATGTGTGATATCATCAAAGTTAATAATTGCACCAAGTTTTGCTGCAAGCTCAAAATCCTCTGCTGGGGTTACATTAGATGAGAACATAATATTATGACCATTTAAGCCAACAGCATCGCTCATTAAAAGTTCGGTGTAGCTTGAGCAGTCAGCACCAAAACCTTCTTCTTTTAGAATTTGAAGTATTCTTGGGTTTGGAGTAGCTTTTACAGCAAAATATTCTTTAAAGCCTTTATTCCATGCAAATGCAGCCTTTACTTTGCGAGCATTTTCACGAATTGCCTTTTCATCATACAGATGGAAAGGAGTAGGGTATGTTTTTGTCATTTCCTCAACTTGGGAAAGTGTTACAAATGGTTTTTTCTGCATTGGTTTCATCTTCCTTTTATATTTTAATTTTAAATTTAAACAAGTTTATTTGTTACAGCCTAATATACGTTCAAAACGTGCTTGAAAATCATAATCACGACGAGCAGTTTCTTCTTCGTCTATATAGAGTATACGATTATCTTCATACCAAACAACCATGCCTTCACCTGCCATTTCAGGACAGTTTACACGTGGAATATTGATATAGTTGCCATTATCAAGTTCAAGGACAACAAATTCACCTTCAAAACGGTCAATAACAGCTTTTTGTTTCATAGCTAATTCTCCTTTGTTTGACATAACATAAGGTGGATTTAAAAATAATAATGGCACAGAATATTATTTATTCCTCACATGAACGGTATTTTTCAAATTCATTTACAATTTCGGTTTCAGGTTCAGGTGTTAGCAGACTAACAATTATAATAGCAAGCAAACTAAACACAAAACCAGGAACGATTTCGTAAAGGTCAAAAATTCCGCCAGAAAGCTGTGCCCAAATAATAGATGTAAGACCGCCAACAATTATACCAGCCATAGCTCCTTGTTTAGTTGCACGTTTCCAGAAAAGAGAGCAAAGAACAAGAGGGCCAAAAGCTGAGCCAAAACCAGCCCAAGCATAGGAAACAAGTCCTAAAACTGTGCTGTTTTGGTTGGTGGCGATTAAAACAGCGATAATTGAAACGGTCATAACACAAATACGGCTAACCCACATAAGCTCAGAAGTAGATGCATTTGGACGTATTTTATTATGGTAAAAATCTTCTGTTATTGCAGATGCAGTAACAAGAAGTTGACTGTCAGCAGTTGACATAATTGCAGCTAAAATAGCTGATAAGAAAATGCCGCCGATAAATACAGGGAAAATCTTAGAAACCATAGTTATATAGATAGTTTCCTGAAGACCATTTTCGGTTAAAATATCACCAAGATAAATTCTACCAGAAAGACCTATCATTACAGCTGCGGTTAAAGAGATAAGCACCCAAACGGTGGCAATTCTACGGGACTTTTTTATTGCAGCAGGTGACTCTATACCCATAAAGCGTATTAAAATATGAGGTTGACCAAAATAACCAAGTCCCCATGCAAGCATAGAAACAATACCAATAAATGTATAAGGCTGATTATTAGCACCATCGGTAAACATACTAAAGAAGTTAGGATTTAGTGCATTTACATTGTTTACAAAATCACCCCAGCCGCCAATATTTTGTATTGTAATTACTGGTACAGCAACTACACAGAAAAACATTAGCATACCTTGGAAAAAGTCAGTCCAACATACAGCAAAAAATCCGCCTGCAAAAGTATAACTGATAACTACAACTGCACCAATAAGCAGGGCAATTATATAATCAATTCCAAATATAGATGAGAAAAGTTTAGCAGCACTTACAAATCCAGACGCTGTATAGAATAAGAAAAATACTAAAATAAATATAGCAGATACAACAGAAAGCATACCTGATTTATCACGAAAACGGTTTTTAAAAAACTGCGGTAATGTGATAGCATCATCAGCAATTTTAGTATACTGTCTTAAAGGTTTGGCAACAAGTAACCAGTTTAAATAAGTACCTATTGCAAGACCTATTGCAATCCAGCTAGCTGATATACCTGAAAGGTAAGCAGCACCAGGAAGTCCCATAAGTAGCCAACCTGACATATCACTAGCTTGAGCAGACATTGACACTACCCAAGAGCCAAGTTTTCGTCCCCCAAGAAAATATTCAGTGGTTGTTCGGTTTTTGCCATAAAAGTACATTCCTATACATATCATAAAGATAAGATAGCAACCAAAGGCAACGACAACCCATAGTTTTTCGTGCATTGTTTTACACTCCCCTAGATTATTATATATTCCCTTTTATTATACTAAAACAGACAATAAATTGCAATATAAAAGCCATAGATTTTCAACTATGGCTTTAAAATACTAATAAAATATACAAAATTTTGATAATATATTTATATTAAATTTGAAAATAAAATATGAATATTATTACAATAGCATTTAAGTTTTATGCACGCTCTAAATCGAGTGCACGAGAGAATTTGCTTTTAGCTTCTGACTTCAATACAAACTTTTCAGAAATAGCCATACAAGCGGATTCAAAAGCCTTGTCATTACCAGACTTTTGTTCACATTCAATTTCGGTAAATGCTTGTTGTTTATCCTGACATATCAAAACGCCTTCATCAAATACAATTTCAGCAGTAAAATCTGGGGTTTGCCATGTTGCTCTACGACGATGGAATTTTGTTTCACACACAGCAATTAAAGTTTCTGATTTAAGTGCACAGCATAAGTCATTAGGTGCACCATGCTTTGGAAGTTCGTTAAGACCATCAGTTAGTGAAGCGGCAGCACATTCAAATTCATCATGCACATGCAGACCATCACAGGCAGAGTCTTGAAGCTTTAAACAGCAAACCTGTTTATCATTTTCACGACGTAAACGAAGTGCTATTTTATGACTTCTTAGCCAGCGAGCAGCAGTATCATAATAAGAAGCATGCATTTCTACAGCTTCATCTTCTGATAAATTTAACTCTTTTAAAATTTTATTATAATCATTAGAATTTGCTTTCCATTTAAATTCACGTTCCATTATACTCTCACCTGTCCATTTCCTAAAATTACATATTTTTGACTTGTAAGTGCTTCAAGTCCCATAGGGCCACGAGCATGAAGTTTTTGTGTTGAAATACCGATTTCAGCACCAAATCCAAATTCAAACCCATCTGTAAAGCGGGTAGAAGCATTAACATATACAGCCGCAGCATCAACTTCATCAAGAAAACGCTGTGAAGCTGCGTAACTATCTGTGACGATACATTCAGAGTGACCAGTATTATATTTATTGATATGGTCTATTGCTTCATCAAGAGAAGAAACAATTTTAACTGAGATTTCATAGTTTAAATACTCAGTAGCATAATCATCTTCAGTAGCAGGGATAATATTATCACCTAAAATTTCTTTTGTTTTGTTGCAACCATGAATTATCACATTGCTTTTTGCAAGCTCTTTTGCTGCAAGTGGTAAAAACTCACTCGCAATATCTTCATGTACAAGCAGGCTTTCAGCTGCATTACAAACAGAAATTCGCTGACATTTAGAGTTTACCAAAATATTAACTGCCATATTCATATTAGCATTAGAGTCAATATATACATGACAGTTGCCAGTACCTGTTTCAATTACAGGGACGGTTGCATTTTGGACAACCGATTTAATAAGACCTGCACCACCACGAGGAATTAATACATCAATATAACCATTTAAGCGCATCATTTCAGTAGCGGTTTGTCTGCTTGTGTCCTCTAAAATATTTATAGCGTTAGGGGTGATATTGCACTCTTTTAATGCTTCACGCATAACATTTGTAAGGCACATTGAAGAATGAAAAGCCTCTTTGCCACTTCTTAAAATACAAGCAGAGCCAGCTTTAAAACATAAAACCGCAGCATCAACCGTAACATTAGGGCGTGCCTCGTAAATCATACCAATGATACCCATTGCAACACGTTTTAAACCAATTTTAAGACCATTTGGACGAATTTTTTGCCATAAAAGCTCGCCTACTGGGTCGGCAAGTGCTGCAACCTGTCTACAGCCTTCCGCAATACCTTCAATTCTGCTTTTTGTTAGTGTTAAGCGGTCAATTAAACCTTCATTCATACCATTTTCTCTAGCTAAATCAAGGTCTTTTTGATTTGCTGCTAAAATTTCATCAGTTTTTGCTAAAAGTGCATCTGCAATTTTATTTATTGCATTATTTTTCATGCTTGTATCAAGTTTTGCAACTTCTCTTTTAGCATTTTTAGCATCTTCTGCAATTTCTATTAAATTACGCATTTAAAGAGCCTCCTTTTTTGCATTTGAATAATGTACCAACTGGTTTTCCATCTACTATATCATATAAAATATCTGCTTTATCACCTTTGGTTATAAGCATAGATATACCAGCGTCCATACAAAGTTCAGCTGCACCAAGCTTTGTCGCCATACCACCAGTACCGCCTGCTGTTCCAGGGCCACCAGCGACAGCACGAAGTGCAGAGTCTATATGTTCAACTCGATTTATGAGCTTGGCATTTGGGTTTTCTCTAGGGTTTGAGTCATATAAACCGTCGATATCTGTGAAAATAACAAGCAAATCTGCATCGCATATACGGGAAACAACAGCAGAAAGCGTATCATTATCACCAAAGGTTTCAATATGTTCAAGCTCGGCAGTAGCTACAGTGTCATTTTCATTTACAATAGGTAAAACATTATTATCAAGCAGTGTGTCAAATGTATTGTGAATGTTTTGACGCTGCTCATCATCAGATACATTTTCTCTTGTTAGAAGTACCTGTGCAACATTTATACCATATTCAAGAAAGAATTTATCATATATATGCATAAGCTCACATTGACCAACAGCCGCAGCCGCCTGTTTTTTTCTTATATCTTTAGGTCTTTCACGCCAACCAAGCTTTGCACAGCCTACACCCACAGCACCAGAGGAAACTAAAACCATCTGATAACCTCTGTTTTGTAAATCTGCAATAACTCTAACAAGTCGCTCAATGCAAGCAATGTTTAATTTACCGTTTTCATATGTAAGGCTAGATGTGCCAACCTTTACAACAATTCTATGCATTTGTTCAGACATAATAACATAACTCCAAAATAAATAATTATGTTTTTATAGTATCATAGTGCAAACAACCTTACAATATAAAAAGCTAAATTTATAACATGCATTATAAACATATTCACAAAAACTACATATTTGTATGTGTTTTTATAGTGTTCTGGTTTGTTTTTTGTATTATTATATGGTATAATGAATATGTTTACGATTTTAGTTTTAGTTTTAATTTAGTTTTGAGATATAATACATAATAAAGGAGATTTTTTTATTATGCCAAATAGAATTTCTGTGACAATAGCAGGTCAACAATATACAATCTTAGCAGAAGAAAATGAAGAATATACAAGACAAGTTGCACTTCGTGCAGATAACAAAATTAGAGAAGCTAGAGAAGTAACTGAAGCTTCACCGCTTAATGCTGCTGTGTTAGCCGCTTTAAATCTTGCCGATGAGGCAACCAAGGCAGAACGTGAAGTTCGCAGAGCAAAGGGCGAAATTTCAGAGCGTGAAGAACAAATCAAAGCTATTCGTGAGGAAATGATGAGACTTGTTCAAGAAAATGCAGATTTAAGAGACCAATTGCAAGCAAAAGCGGGTATGAAATTTGAGTCTGCGTCAGAGTCTGAGCCAGAAAATGAGCAAAAGACCGAGGAAAAACAAGAAGAAAAATCCGAAGAAAAGCCAGCTGAACCAGTAAAGGCGGAGAAAAAATCATGAATATGCCCGAACTTTTAGCACCAGCAGGCTCATTTGAAGGTGTTAGAGCAGCCGTTCAAAGTGGTGCAACTGCGGTTTATATGGGTTTTGGTACTTTTAATGCAAGACGTGGGGCGAAAAACTTCACTAAAGAGGAAATGCGACAGGCTATTAGCTATTGTCGTGCAAGAGGAGTTAAAACAAATATCACTTTTAATATTTTAGCACTTGATAAAGAACGTCAAGACGCTATAAATGATACTAAATTTTTAAATGAAGCGGGTGCAGATGCACTTATCGTTCAAGATTTAGGTGTTGCTAAACTGATAAAAGAATGTGCTCCTGATATGCCTATACATGCATCAACACAAATGACAATCCATACGCTTGATGGTGCACTTATAGCAAAAGAACTCGGTTTTTCTCGTGTTGTGCTTTCAAGAGAATGTACACTTGAGCAGATTAAATATATAACTGCTAATGCAGGTATTGAAATAGAGGTGTTTGTTCATGGTGCATTATGCATGTGTTATTCTGGTCAGTGTTATTTATCTGCTGTCATTGGTCAGCGTTCGGGAAATCGTGGACTTTGTGCACAGCCTTGTAGATTGCCTTATAAATACGATGGTTGCAAAAAACAATGTTATCCACTATCACTCAAAGATTTATCACTTGCAGGCTGGCTTGAACCAATAGTCAAAGCAGGTGTATCCTCACTCAAAATAGAGGGCAGAATGAAACGCCCAGAATATGCAGCTATTGTAACTGACATATATGCAAAGCTTTTAAAAGAAAAACGTAGACCGACAGCCGAAGAAGTTAAAACCTTGGAGCTTGTTTTTTCAAGAGATGGTTTTACCGATGGATATTTAACGGGCAAAAAAGGCGATAATATGTTCGGCACAAAGACAGATGTACCGCTTGAAAGTGTAAAATATCTCTATGATGAGGCGGCTAAACGCTTTGCAGAGGGCAAAGAAATGCCACTTGTGCCTATAAATATGGTATGTGATATCACTCAAAATGGTATTTCACTCACTGTAACCGATTTAGATGAAAATATGCATAATATAAGGGATAATGAGCCTATTGAGATGGCTAAAAATAAACCAACCTCAAGCGAGCAACTGGAGAAAAATCTCAGAAAGACAGGCGGAACACCATTTGATGTTAAAAATATATCTGTAAATATGCCTGATGGGGTTATTGTTCCAGCATCAAGGATAAATGCTATTCGTAGACAAGCACTAGAAAGTTTGCTTGAAACAAGGGGTAAACCACCAGTTAGACGCTGGATAGAGCCTAAACAGCTAGAGAAAAGCAAACAAAATATCACTGATATGCAATTTATAGCTATGGTTAGAACCATAGAGCAAGCACAGGCGGTTAAAAATTCGGGTATTAGTGTTATTTATGCACCATTAGAAGTGGCTGCAAAAGCTGAGGGTTTAATCCCTGTTATGCCTAGAGTATATCGTGATGATGAGCAGGCAAGTATTGAAAAACTGCTTGAAACTTGTAAAAATAATGGCATAAATTCAGTTATGATTACAAATATAGGTCAGGTTGAGCTTGCAAGAAAGTTAAATCTAAAAATACATGGTGATTTTGGACTTAATGTTTACAACAGCTCATGTATGCATGTGCTTAATGATTTAGGCATAGAGCGACAAGTATTATCTTTTGAAGCAAGACTTGCACAGCTTAGAGATTTACAAAAACCTATTGACACTATTTTAACTGTTTATGGTTATTTGCCGCTTATGGTGTTTGAAAATTGTGCAATAAGAAGAAAAACAGGCGAATGTACTTGTAAAAAACAAATCTGTTATTTAACTGATAGACAGGGGAAAAAATTTGCACTTTTACCCGCTTTCGGTTGTAGAAACGAGCTTTTAAACAGTCAACCGCTTTATATTGCTGATAAAATAAATGAGTGTAAACAAGTAGGGGCTAAATATGCTATGCTTAGATTTACAATCGAAGATAAACAAAAGTGTGCTGAAATTTGCTCTCTTGCACAAAACAATCAAAGTATAAATTCAGAGTTTACACGAGGACTTTATTATCGTGGTGTTGAATAAATAAAAAAAACTAGGTGAATAAATGAAAAAAATAATTTTAGCATCTGCCTCACCAAGAAGACAGGAATTACTTTCAAATATAACAACAGATTTTACTGTTTGCCCAGCTGATGCTGATGAGACTTTACCAGAGGGGCTTTCTATTGAAAAGCAAATCGAAACCCTTGCAAAACGTAAAGCTGAGGCAGTTTTAGAGCAAAATCCAGATAGTATTGTTATAGGTTCAGATACTATGGTTTTAGTGGATAATAAACCACTTGGCAAACCAAAAGATAAAGAAGATGCTATTAGAATGCTTAAAATGCTTTCCGGCCGTAAGCATGAGGTTATAACTGGTGTAGCTGTTTTATGTAAAAATAAAAAGCTTATAAATCACAGAACTACTAAAGTTAAATTTAGAGTGCTTACAGAACATGAAATAGAAAGCTATGTTGCAACAGGTGAACCTATGGACAAAGCGGGTGCTTATGGTATACAGGGATTAGGTTCTGTGCTGGTTGAAGGTATAGAAGGGGATTATTTTAGCGTAGTTGGGCTGCCTGTATCACTTGTTTATACTATGCTTTGTGAAATAGAACATTATATGTCCCATTAGATGAGGTGTAAAATTGAAAAATCCATTTTCTTTTCGCATGTTTGTTGTAGTAGCACTTGTTATAGTTTTATGTTTGGGTGTTACTGTTTATACAGGTGCAACAGGAAATTCTAATCCAGTTGCAACTGGTTTAGGTGTTGTTATAAAACCTATACAAAAAGGTATAAGCCAAATAGGAAATATGATTTCCAAAGGTAGCTCATATTTTGAAGGATATGATGCACTTGAAAAGGAAAACGAGGAACTAAAAGCTCAAGTTAGAGAGCTTGAAGAAAAAGTACGTGAAGCAGATTTAGCAATATCTGAAAGAGATAATCTTCGCACACTATTAGGTTTAAAAGAAAACAATCCACAGTTTACACATTGTGAACCAGCAGAGGTTATATCAAGAAACCCAGGAGAGTGGGCAACCACTGTTTCTTTGGATAAAGGCTCTAATGATGGTGTAGAATTAAATGATGTTGTAATAACAGAAGATGGTATGGTGGGTTATGTTTCTTCAGTAGCTCCAACTTATTGCGATGTTACAACAGTTGTTGATACTAATATGCAAGCAGGTGCGATTGTAACCCGAACAAGAGAAGTAGGTGTGGCAGAAGGTGACTATACACTTATGAATGAAGGTGCTTTAAAGCTTGCATATCTTGAAACCGATGCGGAAGTTGTTATAGGTGATACCGTTGAGACATCTGGTATGGGTGGAGTGTTCCCTAAAGGTATTATGATTGGTACGGTTGAACGTGTGCTTCCAGAGGGTAATGGTATATCAAACTATGCTGTTATTAAGCCATTTGTAAATGTAAAAGAAGTCAAGAGTGTATATATTATCACAGATTTTGAGGTGAATGGCTAAGTTATGCAAAAAGAACAACCAGTGATTGTAAAATATATTGTTTATTTATTGTTTCTTATTGTGCTTTATTCTATTGAAACCGCTAATATACCAATGGAAATAATGGGCTTTAGAATTGATTTACTGCCTTGTGTTCCAGCAGCAGTGGCACTTATGGAGGGCCCTGTACTAGGCGGATTTATTGGTTTTATGACTGGTATGCTCTATGATATTGGCTTTATAGGTGTAGAGGGTTTATTCCCAATCTATTATATGCTTTTTGGCATTTTAGCGGGTGCTATAAGCATGAAGTTTTTAAGACGTATGTTTCCATCTATGCTACTTTTAAGCACATGTGGTATGCTTGTCTTAGGACTGGTTAGGTATGGCCTTTCACTTATGCTTATATATAAAGTACCATTTCCGCTTGCTTTTCAAGCAATGTGTGGTGAAATACTTTTAACTATTGTTTTATCACCTATTGTTTATTTTCCTGTTAGAAATATATCAAGACGATTTGAAAAGATAATTTAGGAAAGGAGTTAAAATGGATAATAAAGCAAAACTTCTTCGCAGATTGATAGCACTTTTTGGTATAATGAGTTTGCTTTTATGTGTAACAGCAGCGGGTTTATTTTCACTTCAGGTTATAAATGGTGAAGAATACCATGAGCAGGCACAAAATAGGCTCACAACTTCTTCAACCGTTGCAGCGTCAAGAGGTGAAATAGTTGATAGATATGGTAGGGCGTTAGTTACAAATCAGTCGGTATATTCACTTAGAATTGATTATCCGCACTGGGATAAGGAAAATCAAAATAGTACAATTTTAGCTCTTGTACAGCTAATTAAAAGTTCAGGAAGTACGCCTGTTGACACTTTGCCAATTTCTGAAACTGCACCATTTACTTATATTGGTGAAGAAGATAGCAAGGAACGTCAACTTCTTGCTGAATTTGTTTTAGAAGAAGATTTTGGTGAAAACCTTACAGCAGAAGAAATAATAGCAAAGTTAAGAGAATATTATCAGGTTGATGATGAATATTCAGATGCAGATGCAAGAACTATTGTTGGTATAAGATATGAAATGCAACAAAGTAGTTTTTCATCTTATAATTCATTTATTATTGCCTCTGATGTTTCCATGGAGCTTATTGCTAAAATTAAGGAACAGCATACAAAGTTTGCAGGTGTAAATGTTGAAACTGAAGCTGTAAGAAAATATGAAACAACATATGCAGCTCATATTCTTGGTAGAATTACAAAGATTTACAAAGAAGATTGGCCAGAGTATAAAGAAAAAGGCTATAATATGAATGCTATGGTTGGTCAAGAGGGTGTGGAAAAGTCATTTGAAGAATATTTAAGGGGTACTGATGGTACACGTTCAATAGAAACTGATGCTAATGGTAATGTTACCAATATAGTTGAAGGTACACCTCCTCAACCAGGCAACAACTGTATTTTAACTATTGACCTTGATGTGCAAAAAGCGGCTGAAGATTCACTAGCATCAACTCTTTCAGAAATAGAAGGTGCTGGCGGTGGTGCAGCGGTTGCTATTGATGTAAACTCTGGTCAGGTTTTAGCTCTTGCAAGCTATCCAACTTATGATTTAACTCAATGGAACCAGCTTTATTCAACTTGGGCACAAGATGAGGAAAATACTCCGCTTTTAAACAGAGCTATACAAGGTACTTATCAACCAGGTTCCACATTTAAGCCTTTGACAGCTATTGCAGGACTTGAAGAAGGTGTTATTGATGCTTCAACTATTATAACTTGTAATCACTATTACACACAGTTTTCATCAAGGGCTTACACATGTATGGGTACTCATGGTCCTACAAATGTTTTAAGAGCGTTGCAGAAATCTTGTAACGTATATTTCTATGAAACAAGTTACAGATTAGGTGGCGAAAAGCTAGAGGAATGGAGTAGGCTTTTTGGATTTGGTGAAAAAACAGGTATAGAACTTGAATATGAAAAATCGGGTACAGCCGCTGGCCCAAACAATCGTGCAAATATGCTGAAAAATAATCCGCTTTTAAACCCTTGGCAGCCAGGTGATGTTGTTACTACTGGCATTGGTCAAAGTGATAACCTTATGACACCTATTCAGCTTGCAAACTATACAGCAGCTATTGCAAATGGTGGTACTCTTTATAAAACAACTATTTTAAAGAGCATTAAAACATATGATTATACGGGCACTGTTGAGGAAGAAAAATCAGAAATTATCAGACAAATAGATATTTCACAGGAAACTCTTGATTTAGTACGTGAAGGTATGGCTGAAGTTACTGATGATGAAGGTACAGCAGCTAAGACTTTTGCTGATTATCCAATCAAGGTTGCAGGTAAGTCTGGTACTGCACAGCATAACATGAAAGATGAAAATGGCAACTATAAGGGTGACCATGCGGTGTTTATCGCTTATGCTCCTTATGATGACCCTCAGATAGCTGTTGCAGTTGTTGGCGAATATGCTAAACATGGTTCAGATGTTGCACCGATTGCAAGAGATATATTTGATGCATACTTTACAGATGGTGGCAGTGTTACTGATATTAATGGTGAAAATACACTTGTTAAATAGTATATTTGTATACACAAGTTTTGATGTGTAACTTTTTTATTATGCAATATATATAAAATAAAATCTTTTTTTAATGAAAAGTTAGAGAAAACCTTGTATATCTATTGCAAATGATTTATACTAAAATCAGGAGGAGTAATAGAGGTAGTATGTTTAAAGTGATTTTGGTGGCATCAGGTAAAGGCGGTACAGGAAAATCTTCTGTGACTGCAAATGTTGCAGCTGCACTTGCTCAAAAAGGTCATAAAACCTTAGTTATAGATGCAGACGTCGGTCTTAGAAATCTTGATATCATTTTAGGTATGAGTGATTTAGTTGTTTTTAGTTTTGCTGATGTTGCTTTGAATATGGTCACACTTGAACAAGCTGCCGCAAAACATCATAATTTAGATAATCTTTATCTGTTAACAGCACCTATAGAACTTCATAAATTAGATGAAGATAAAATTGCTAATATTATTACTCAGGCTCAAAGCCAAGGCTTTGAATATATTATAATTGATAGTCCAGCAGGTCTTGGCGATGAAATTAAACTTTTTGCTTGCGTTTCTACTCAGGCTATTATCGTTACAATGCCTGATACTGCAAGCATTAGGGGAGCTGAGCGTGTCGCTAGACTGCTTGAGCAGGAAAACATAATGCGTATTCGTATAGTTGTAAACAGAATCCGTCCTTCTTTAATCCGTCAGGGTATTATGGGTAATATAGATGATATTATGGACGAAATAGGTCTTCCACTTTTAGGTATAGTTCCAGAAGATGAAAATGTTATATCATGCGGTAGTAATGGTAAATGCCTTATTACTAATAAAAAAGGTGGGGCTTCAACTGCGTTTTGTAATATTGCACAAAGAATAGATGGTGTTAGATTACCAATTATGCGTATCTAAAAACTTAACTTGAAAGGGGAAATCTAAAATGAATATCGCTCTGATTGCACATGACCGCAAAAAAGAACTTATGGTACAATTCTGTATGGCATATTGCGGTGTTTTGGCAAAACATAACCTTTGTGCTACTGGTACTACAGGAAAATTTGTTTCCGAAGCTACCGGACTTAAAATTGAAAAGTATCTTGCGGGAATGCAGGGCGGTGAGGAGCAGATATCTGCTCGTGTAGCATATAACGAAATCGACCTTGTATTATTTTTCAGAGACCCAATGTCAAATAGTGAATATGAACCTGATGTTCATGCACTGGCTAGACTTTGCGATATGCATAATATTCCAATCGCTACTAATTCGGCTACTGCTGAAATGCTTATCTTAGGTCTTGATAGAGGTGACCTAGATTGGAGAAATATTGTAAATCCTAAAACTCACTAAAATAGTTTTAATGCTGTGATTTATTCACAGCATTTTTTGCTATTGAGTTTTACAGCAAATATGGTATGATAATATAGTTAAACTAAATTTTTAAATAAATTTTCATATATTAAAAGGGGCTTAAACAAATGGAAAAAATGAAACCTAGAACCTTATCAGGTTTTATGGAGCTTTTGCCGCAAAAACAAGCACAAATGGAACGTATGATGCAAACTCTACGTGAAACATATGAGCTTTATGGCTTTTATCCACTGGATACTCCTGTACTTGAGGCGTCTGAAGTTCTGCTTGCTAAGGGTGGCGGCGAAACAGAAAAACAAATTTATCGTTTTCAAAAAGGTGATACAGATTTATCTATGAGATTTGATTTAACTGTACCACTTGCTAAATATGTTGCTTTGCATTATGGTCAGCTCACTTTCCCATTTAGAAGATATCAAATAGGTAAAGTATACCGTGGCGAACGTGCTCAGCGTGGTAGATTTAGAGAATTCTATCAAGCGGATATTGATATTATTGGTGATGGTCAGCTAGATATTATTAACGAGGCGGAAATCCCTTCTATTATTTATAAAACTTTCTCCAAAATGGGATTAAATCGCTTTAAAATTCGTATTAATAACAGAAAAGTTTTAAACGGCTTTTTTGAAATGCTTGGTTTAAGTGAGCGTTCTGGCAATGTAATGCGTACTATTGATAAGCTGGAGAAAATCGGTGCTGATAAAGTGCGTCAAATTCTTTTAGATGATTGCGGTGCATCTGAAAGCCAAGCTGATGAAATTATTAAGTTTATTACTATTTCTGGTGGTACTCAAGGCATTTTACAGGCTCTAAAGGCTTACGAGGGCAAAAATGAAGTGCTTGATTTAGGTATCAGCGAACTGACAACCGTTGCAAAATATATGGAACAGTTTGGTGTGCCTGCAAGCCATTTTGAAATTGATTTAACTATCGCTCGTGGTCTTGATTACTATACTGGCACTGTTTATGAAACAACTATGCTTGACCACCCAGAAATTGGTTCTATTTGCTCTGGTGGTCGTTATGATAATCTTGCTGAGTATTACACAGATAAACAGCTCCCAGGTGTAGGCATTTCTATTGGTTTAACTCGTCTGTTCTTTGTTCTGGAAGATAAAAATTATCTTGCTGAAACAGCTTCACCTGCTGATGTTATGATTTTACCTATGACCGATGATGTAGGGGCTGCTATTGAGCTTGCAACCCGTTTGCGTGATAATGGTGTACGTGTTCAGCTTAACTGTGAAAAGAAAAAGTTCAAAGCTAAAATCACTTATGCAGACAAGCTTTCTATCCCTTATGTTGTATTTATGGGTGAGGACGAAATTAAAAATAATACTGTAGCACTAAAGGAGCTTGCAACAGGTGAGCAGACAAACACTGGTTTTGATGAGGCTCTGGAGAGAATAAAAACAGGTCTTGCTAAAAACCAAAATGAAAAAGTAATTCAAGATAAATAAATTATGAAAGGCATATATAATTATGAATAATACTTCTATTGCAGGTATGAAACGCACTCATATGTGTGGAAATCTCAGTAAATCAGATGTTGGTAATATTGTAACTGTTAATGGTTGGGTTGATAGAGTTCGTGATAACGGTGGTGTACTGTTTTTACTTATTCGTGACCGCTCAGGCATTATTCAGTGTACTTTTGATAAAAGTGTAAATAAAGATTTATTTGATATCGCTTTTACTTGTAGAACTGAATTTGTTGTTGCAATTAAAGGTGAACTTGTTGCTCGTGATGAGGCAGCTATAAATAAAAAAATGCCAACTGGTGAAGTTGAAGTTATAGCTCAAGATATCAGAATTTTAACACGTGCAGAAACCACTCCTTTTGAAATAGACGATACAAAAGAAGTAAATGACCAAATCCGCTTAAAGTATCGCTATCTTGACCTGCGTCGCCCATCTATGCAAAGAAATATGATGCTTCGTCATAGAGTTATGCAGGTGGCTAGAAACTATTTCGATGAACAGGGTTTTATTGAAATCGAAACACCTATGTTAACTAAATCCACTCCAGAAGGTGCTAGAGATTACCTTGTGCCTAGCCGTGTACATGCTGGTAAATTTTATGCTTTGCCACAGTCACCTCAGCAATACAAGCAGCTTTTAATGCTTGCTGGTATGGATAAATATATACAAATCACTCGTTGTTTCCGTGATGAAGACCTTCGTGCAGACCGTCAGCCTGAATTTACTCAGATTGACCTTGAAATGTCTTTTGTAGAACAAGATGATGTTATTGCAGTAAATGAAGGCTTTTTACAGCGTGTATTCAAGGAAGTTTTAAATGTTGATATCGCTTTACCACTTCCAAGAATGACATGGCAAGATGCTATGGACAAGTATGGCTCTGATAAACCAGATACTCGTTTTGGTTTTGAAATCTGCGATATATCTGATATTGCTGCTAACTGTTCATTTAAGGTGTTTAAGGATACTGTTGATAATGGTGGTAGCGTAAGACTGATTAACTGTAATGGTTATGCAGATAAATTCACTCGCAAAGAGATTGATAAGCTAGGCGAATTTGTAAAAACTTATCGTGCAAAAGGTCTTGCTTGGCTGAAACTCGCTCAAGACGGTTCTATGACTTCATCTTTTGCTAAGTTCCTAAGTGAAGAAGAAATTGAGCAGATTAAGGCTCGTGCAAATGCAAAGGAAAATGACCTTTTATTTGTTGTTGCTGATGCTGATTGGGAAACCGCTGCAACTGCTCTTGGTGCTCTGCGTTGTGAGCTTGCTAAGCGTCTTGACCTTGCTAAGAAAGATGACTTTAAACTATTATGGGTAACTGATTTCCCTCAGTTTGAGTATAGTGAAGAAGAAGACCGTCTTGTTGCAAAACATCACCCATTCACCGCACCAATGGACGAGGATATTGTACTACTTGACACCGACCCTAAAAAGGTTCGTGCAAAGGCTTATGATATTATTCTTAACGGTTGTGAACTTGGTGGTGGTTCTATCCGTATCCATGACCCAGAACTTCAAACTAAAATGTTTAGAACTCTTGGATTTACAGAAGAAAAAGCTCAGGAGCAGTTTGGTCATTTAATTACTGCGTTCTCTTATGGTGCACCTCCTCACGGTGGTTTGGCTTATGGCCTTGATAGACTTTGTATGCTCCTTGCTGGTCTTGACTCTATCCGTGATGTTATCGCATTCCCTAAGGTTCAAAACGCATCAGATTTAATGATGCATTGTCCAGATGTTGTTGAGCAAAAACAGCTTGATGATTTATCAATCGCTGTTACAAAGATTGAAACTGAAGAAGAATAAAAATACTAAATCGAGCCGTTTTAAATTCGGCTCGATTTTTTTACCCGAAAAGCATTTTAAAACCTGCTATCATTAAAAGCATACACCCACTGCAAAAGCTTGCTTTTTTGCCTTGAGCATTTGCAAACTTTTCGCCAAGTTTTTGCCCAACAAAAGATGCACTAAATCCGCAAATAAAGCAGAAGATAATTAAAACAGCATTTGTATTTACAGATAGACCAGTAAAAAGTGAGTCAAGTGAAAGCGGAACTGCTAAAAATAAAGCCTCAACAGGTGATAAAATACCCGAATGGTCAATATCCGCTTGAGTTGGATTTAAAAAGCTTTTATCAAGCAGGCAAAACAAAGCAATAATAACAAGAGAAAAACTGCTTATAAAATGGAAAATGCTTTCTGGTAAAATCAAAGATAAAATCTTTGCAAATAAAAATGATAATATTAAACAACCAGTGCCAACAAAAGCTATAACCAGTCTTGCACCAAATGATATTGATATTTTTTTTGTGCCAAGTGAAAAACAGGTTAAAAGTGAGTCCATTGACATTAAAAATACAAGTAAGAAATCCATAAAGCCTAAAATCCTCCTGCCGTAGTCTATGCAGTAGGGTTTTAAGGCGTGAAAAAAGGCTTAGATAAAAACTCTAAGCCTTAAAAGTATTATACAGTTTCCATTTTCCAAAATGCTACTGAATATGGAGGAAGTTCACTTCCGCCGCCAAAATCATGCATTTTGCCTGTGATTAAATCAATAGCAGTTCCACATCTTGCGTCAAAATGTGCTGTATATGGTGCACTATCTGCATTTATTGCAATTAAAACACGTTCACTATCGGTTTTTCTCTCCCAGATAGCTTGTTTATTAGTTAAGACTACATGTTTAAAATCACCGTAACAAAGTGCATTGCTTTCTCTATGTGCTTTCGCCATAGCTGCAATTTTGTCTGTTAGTTCATTCCATTCTGGCGTGTCAATCTCTGGGCGAAGTGAGTCATCACTTCCATTTTGCTTAACGCCCTCAATACCCCATTCAGAGCCATAATATATACAAGGTATACCTGGCATACCAAACATCATACCAAATAAAAGTGGTAAATGGTTTTTATCAGTTAAAATACTTGCTGCTCTTGTCACATCATGGTTATCTACAAAGCTCATTAAATGTTTACCTTTGTAAAGTGTCCATTGTTCTGGGCCAAATTGTCTCATAAGTGAATGGGTGATTTCAAATAAATTCATGCTATTAAGTGATGAATATAAGCCTTTATAACATTCGTAATTGGTGCAAGAATGAAGCATATTTTCATTTACAATCTGGTTATAGTCGCCATGCAGCATTTCACCAATAAGCACAAAATCAGGCTTTAGTGTGTTGATAAACTCTCTTAGTTGTCTTAAAAAATCTCTGTCAAGCATATATGCAACATCAAGACGTAAACCGTCAATATCAAATTCTTCTACCCATTTTTTAATACAGCTAAATATATGCTGGACTACTGCTGGATTTTTTAGATTTAACTTTACTAACTCAAAATGACCTTCCCAGCCTTCATACCAAAATCCGTCATTATATCCCGAATTTCCATCAAAGGAGATAAGAAACCAATCTTTATATGGTGAGTCCCATTTTTTCTCCTGAACATCTTTGAACGCCCAAAAGCCACGCCCAACATGATTAAATACACCATCAAGCACAACTTTTATACCTGCTTTGTGCAAATCATCACACACTTTAGCAAAATCTTCATTTGTGCCTAGTCTGCAATCTATTTTGCTAAAATCACGAGTATCATAACCATGACTGTCAGCTTCAAAAATAGGGGAGAAGTAAATAGCATTTGCTCCTAGTTTTTGTAAATGTTCTATCCAGTTTGAAATTTTACCTATTCGGTTCACTGTTACACCATCATTTACTCTTGGTGCACCACAAAAACCGATTGGATAAAACTGATAAAATACACTCTCATAAGCCCACATAAAAATTGTCAACTCCTTTTGTTTAAATGTTAGTTTTAGGACAGTAATAGTATAACGCCTTTAGCCAAAAATAACAATACTTATAAAAGAAAAAATCAAAAAATATGTTAATTTGACGATAAACAGCAAAAAACCGCTTTGCAAATAAAAACCTCTTGAAATCAAAGAGTAAATATGATATAATTTGAAACCGAATAACGGGCATTCCTCTGCTTACCGGTTAAAGCCTTAAATTTATGATATGGCAAGAATGTCTATGATGAAAGGAATACTGTAATATGGATTTAGTAAAGGTATTATCTGAGCAGCAGCTCAAGAGCGATCTTCCAGAACTGAAGATTGGTGACACCGTAAAGGTGCATGCAAAGATTAAGGAAGGTAACAGAGAGCGTATTCAGGTGTTTGAAGGCATTATCATTGCTATGAAACACGCTGGCATCAACAAGACTGTTACTGTTCGTCGTATTTCTTACGGCGTTGGCGTTGAAAAGACTTTCCCAGTACACTCCCCAAATATCGCTAAGTTTGAGGTTGTTCGTAACGGTAAGGTTCGCCGTGCTAAGCTGTACTACCTACGTGGCCGTGTTGGTAAGGCTGCTAAGGTTGCAGAAAAGGTTTAAGTTGCAATCATTAAGAGGGAAGCGATTAATTTTCGTTTCCCTCTTTTCTTTTTTCTTGATTATAATTTGTATCAAGGCTATAATAAAATGTATATGCAAAATATAAACTGAATGGAGGGTATATTTTTATGGTAGATAATCGTGAACCATTTGAGGAGGAAACCATCACAAAAAAAGGTCGTTTTCAAAGCATTTTCTTTGATTGGGGCGAGTCAATAGTTATAGCTCTGATTACTATTGTAATATTATTTACATTTTTCGGAAGACTTGTTGGTGTTGATGGCAGCTCTATGTTTCCAACACTGCATGAAAAAGATATTATGCTTGTAAGTAATTTTGCTTATACACCTGAAAAAAGTGATATAATTGTGCTTCATCAGCCTGATATTCCAGGTTTTATAGAAGGCCCTATTGTAAAACGTATTATTGCAACAGGTGGAGATGAAATAGATATTAATTTTGATTTAGGTAAGGTCTATGTTAATGGTGAGGAGCTTGATGAACCTTATATCAATGATTTTGAACTTCCTATGATGTACGAAGGTGTGGATTTTCCACAAGTTGTGCCTGAAGGTTGTGTATTTGTAATGGGAGACAACAGAAACGGTTCAACTGATAGCCGTCACCCTCAAATAGGTATGGTTGATGAGAGATATATTATAGGTCAAGTTAAGGCTGTTATCTGGCCTATAAGCAATTTTGGAGGTAAAACCTAATGAATATACAATGGTATCCAGGGCATATGGCGAAAACTCGTCGCCAAATGCTTGAAAACCTTAAAAATATAGATATTGTATGTGAAGTTGTTGACGCTCGCATACCTATGGTTAGTCGTAATCCAGATATGGACGAAATCGCAGGTACTAAACCTAGAATGATTATTATGAATAGAATTGACCTTGCAGACCCTGAACAAACCAAAAAATGGACTGCATTCTTTAGAAAAAAAGATTGGTCTGTTATTCAAACTGATAGCCAACATGGAAAGGGAACAGAACGTTTTGCACCTGCTGTTCGTGAAGTTTTGGCTGAAAAAATCGCTCAGTGGAATGAAAAAGGTCAAACAGGTCGTGCTGTACGTGTAATGGTTGTAGGTATTCCCAATGTGGGTAAATCTACTTTTATTAACCGTATTTTAGGCAGAAAATCGGCAAAAGCTGCTGATAAACCAGGTGTAACACGTGGTGCTCAGTGGTTTAGAGTGGGTGACGGTATAGATTTATTAGATACCCCAGGTATTTTATGGCCTAAATTTGATGATGAACGCACAGGTTTGCTTTTAGCCTCAACTGGTGCGGTAAAAGATGATATTTTAGATGTTGAAACCCTCGCTTGTAAGCTTTTTGAAATTCTCGCTTTAAGAGCTCCTAAGGTTATTATTGATAGATATAAGGTAGATATCCCAAATGAAGAGATTGACTTTTTGGGTTATAATCTGCTTGAACAGGCAGGTAAAAAACGTGGATTTATGATGCGTGGCGGTGAAATAGACACCGAGCGTATGGCAAGAGTGTTTTTAGATGAATATCGTGGCGGCGTGCTTGGAAAAATCACACTTGAAACGCCAGAGGAATATGAAGATGTTACAGTGGACGATTGAACATGAAATAGCACAGCAAGGCTATAAAAATATATGCGGTGTTGATGAGGCTGGACGTGGCCCACTTGCTGGTCCTGTATGTGCAGCAGCGGTTATTTTACCTGATGGCTGTCAAATAGATGGTTTAAACGACTCAAAAAAAATAAGCGAAAAAAAACGTGATTTATTATTTGATGAAATAAAAAATGTCGCTCTTGCTTATTCTATTGCAATGGTTGACCATAAAAAAATAGATGAAATAAACATTTTACAGGCAACATATTTAGCAATGAAAAACGCTGTTGAGGGTTTAAATATTAAAGCTGATTATGCTCTTGTAGATGGAAACCGTTCACAGGGTTTAAATATTCCTTTTAGCTGTATTGTTAAGGGCGATGCAAAAAGCCCATCTATTGCAGCGGCTTCCATTTTAGCCAAAGTAACAAGAGATAGATATATGCTTGATATGGTTAAAAAGTACCCAGAATATGCTTTTGAAAAACATAAAGGTTATGGAACAAAGGCTCATTATGATGCGATTTTAGAACATGGAGCTTGTGAAATTCACAGAATTACTTTTTTAAAGAAATTCTATGAAAAGCACCCAGAGGCAAAAAAATGACCAGAGGAAAACTTGGCGAGGATATCGCACTTGAGTTTTTAACTAAAAAAGGTTACAAGCTAATTGAAAGAAATTATTATTCACGTTTTGGCGAGATTGATATTATAATGAAAAATGACAGATATATAATATTTGTTGAGGTTAAACTCAGAAAAAATAATAAATATGGCACTCCAGCTGAATTTGTAACCGCTAAAAAACAGCAAAAAATTATTATAACTGCTGAAGATTGGCTTTTAAAAAATAAAACAGAGTTACAACCGAGGTTTGATGTTATAGAAATTTATATGCCTAAAGATAACAAAGTTAGCATAAATCATATTGAAAATGCATTTGATGCATAAAACGCATAAAAGGGGGATTTGTAGCCTTGAAGCTGTTTGACTTGCATTGTGATACATTATATGAGTGTTATGAAAATGAAAAAAATTTAAGAAATAACAATTTGATGATTGACCAGAGTAAAGTATCTGGGTACAATCATTATATACAGTTTTTCGCTCTCTTTTGTGGAGTTAATTCACAAAATAAAAATGCACTATGGAAACTAGATGCAAATGATAGACTGAATGCACTTTTAAACGAAGCTAAAAAACAGTTTAGTTTAAATGGTGATTGGCTCATTCAGTGCTATGATAGTGAAGAATTGGATATAGCAATATCAAAAGGAAAATCAGCTGCATTTTTATCTATTGAAGGTGCAGAGCTTATACCAACTTATGAGCATTTGCAAAAAGCTTATGATGCTGGTGTTAGAATGATAACCCTAAGCTGGAATTATCAAAACAAATACGCTACAGGTGCTATGTTTGATAATGATGCAGGTTTAACCTATGAAGGCAAAACATTAGTTGATAATCTTGTAAAAAAGAATATTATAATTGATGTTTCTCATCTATCTGAACATGGCTTTTGGGACGTATGCACAAGGACAGAAGCTCCTTTTGTCGCTAGTCATTCAAACAGTAGGAGTGTACATTATCATCTTAGAAATTTAACTGATTTACAGTTTTCTGAAATTATCAGACGCAAAGGACTATGTGGTATAAATCTTTATAGTAGTTTTTTATCAAGTAAATATAAATCTT
This sequence comes from Butyricicoccus sp., assembly GCA_017886875.1. Taxonomy (GTDB): domain Bacteria; phylum Bacillota; class Clostridia; order Oscillospirales; family Butyricicoccaceae; genus Butyricicoccus_B. The sequence goes on from JAGHIZ010000059.1 coordinate 38,398, forward strand.
CTTTTTATGATGCTTTAAAACATATTGAGCACTTTTGCTCGCTTGGCGGTGAGGACTGTTTGGCTCTTGGTTGTGATTTTGATGGCTGTGATAATCTGCCAGAAGAAATTAAATCAGCCGCTGATATGCAAAAATTCGCTGAATATATGTTAAAACATAACTATGCACAAAGCACAGTTGATAATATTTTTTATAATAATGCAAATAAATTCATTCACAGAATGCTATAAATATTGGAGGTAGGATATGAATTATGTAAGCACCCGTGACAAACAACTCTCTGTAACCGCAGCTAAGGCAATAGCAACTGGTATTGCCCCAGATGGAGGCCTGTTCTGTCCAACTGAAATCCCAAAGCTTTCTCAGGCAGAGCTTGAAAAACTTATGACTCTTGATTATAAAGGTCGTGCAGCTCTTGTTTTAGGTAAGTTTTTAACCGAATTTACCGCTGAAGAACTTCAGGATTTTTGTAACAAGGCTTATGCTGATGAAAAATTCGGTGGAAGTAATACTGCTCCTGTTGTATCTCTAGCTGATGGTAAGCAGATTTTAGAGTTATGGCATGGTCCAACATGTGCTTTTAAGGATATGGCGTTACAAATGCTACCTTATCTGCTAACCGCATCTTTAAAGAAGACTGGCGAAACCCGTACAGCTTGTATTTTAGTTGCAACATCTGGCGATACAGGTAAGGCGGCTCTTGATGGTTTTGCTGATGTAGAAGGCACTAAAATTATGGTATACTATCCTGTTGATGGTGTATCTCCAATGCAAAAGCTACAAATGACAACACAAAAGGGCGAAAACGTTGAAGTTATCGCTATTCATGGTAACTTTGATGACGCTCAAAGTGCGGTTAAAAAGATTTTCACTGACAAACAAACAGCAGAGAAAATGGATAAAAACGGCATGATGTTCTCATCTGCAAATTCTATTAACTGGGGACGTTTAGCCCCTCAAATCGCTTATTATGTATCTGCTTATTGCGATATGGTGAACAATGGCACTATTAAAAATGGTGATAAAATCAACATTTGTGTTCCAACTGGTAATTTTGGTAATATCCTTGCAGGTTATTTTGCTAAACAAATGGGTATTCCAGTAAATAAATTTATCTGTGCATCTAATAAGAACAATGTTTTAACTGATTTCTTAAAAGATGGCGGTACTTATAACAGAAATCGTCCATTCTATACAACTGCTTCACCATCTATGGACATCTTGATTTCTTCTAACTTAGAGCGTTTGCTGTTCTATGTTTCTGGTCAAGATGACAAGTTAGTTAGTGAGCTTATGAACAGCTTAAATAAAGATGGTAAATACACAATTCCAGCTGAGCTTTATGAAAAAATCGCTGCTGATTTTGATGCAGGTTACTGTGATGATGAGCAGACAGCAAAAACTATAAGCAAGCTTTGGAATAATGAAAAGTATCTTGCAGATACACATACTGCTGTTGCTGTAAAGGTTTATGAGGATTACTGCGAGCGTACAGGCGATAAAACACCTACTGTAATAGCTTCCACTGCAAGCCCATTTAAGTTCTGTCGTGCAGTTATTGAGGCTCTTGGCGGTACTCTGGAAAAAGATGATGTAACTCAGCTTGATGTTTTAAGCAGTCTGACAGGTGAGAGCAAACCTCAGCCTCTTGCAGAGCTTGCAGGCAAACAGCCTAGATTTAATAAGGTTGTGGACAAGTCTGAAATCCTTGATACTATCGACCTTTTAATTAAGCTTTAAGGAGGTCAAAAAGTGGCACTTTTTACTCTTGCAGACTTACATCTTGCTTGCTCAGTTGATAAACCTATGGATATTTTCGGTGGACGGTGGCAAAATTATATGCAGAAAATCGAGAAAAATTGGAATGCTATTGTGCAGCCTGATGATATAGTTGTAATTGGCGGAGATGTGTCATGGGGCATTGACTTAAAAGAAGCTAAAGCGGATTTTGAATATTTAAATCATTTAAACGGCAAAAAAATCATTTTAAAGGGTAATCATGATTTATGGTGGGCGACTGTAAGCAAAATGAACCGCTTTTTGCAAGAAAATGGTTTTGAAAATATAGAATTTCTGCATAATAACTCATTCCAATATCAAAATATAGGTATTTGTGGCACTCGTGGCTGGTTTTATGAGGAAGAATTTAAAAAAGGTCATGATGAAAAAATCTTTAAAAGAGAGCTTCAAAGGCTTGAAACATCTCTTAAATCAGCTAAAAGTAAAAATATAGATGAGATATATTGTTTTTTACATTATCCGCCACTTTATTCTAATTTTTGTTGCAATGAAATCATAAATTTAATGAAAAATTACGGTGTAACACGTTGCATTTATGGTCATTTACATTCAGACGCTCGAAGATGGGCAGTTCTAGGCAAACACTATGATATAGACTTTTTGTTAGTTTCAGGTGACCATGTGGATTTTACACCTGTTCTGTTAAAAAAATAATCAAAAAAATAAAAAAAGTATGGAAATCTATAAAAAAATCTGATAGAATAGATTGGATACATTTTTAGGAGGAATAAACTAAAATGGCACTAAAAAACGTAGAAAAGCAGGAAAAGAGCATTGTAGCTCTTACTGTTGAAATCCCTGCAGACCAAATCGAAGCAGGAAAAGAAAAAGCATTTAAGAAAAATGGCAAGAAAATCACCGTTCCAGGTTTCCGTAAAGGTAAAGCTCCTCGTAAGTTAATCGAAAAGCTATACGGTGAAGGCGTATTCTTTGAAGATGCTCTAAATATTTGTTACCCAGAAGCTTATGAAGCTGCTATCAAGGAAGCTGGTATTGAACCAATCGCTCCAGCTAATGTTGAAATTCAGGAAGTTACTGATGAAGGCTCTGTTATCATTGTTTGTAAGGCTCCAGTTGCTCCAGAAGTTACTCTTTCCGAGTACAAAGGCATTGAGGCTGAGCGTTCTGAAGTAAAGGTTATGGCTGCTGACGTTAAGGCAGAGCTTGAGCGTATGGCTCAGCGTTTCGCTCGCACTGAGACTGTTGAGCGTGCTGCTAAGAAAAACGACACTGTAACTATCGACTTTGAAGGCTTTATTGATGGCGTTGCATTTGAAGGCGGCAAGGGCGAAGGTCACCAGCTCAAGTTAGGTTCTGGCACTTTCATTCCAGGCTTTGAAGACCAACTTATTGGCACTAAGGCTGGCGATGAGAAGGACGTAACTGTTACTTTCCCAGAAGATTACCATGCTGCTGAGCTTGCTGGTAAGGAAGCTGTATTTAAGTGCAAGGTTCACGAAGTTAAGGAAACCATTACTCCAGCTATTGATGATGAGTTTGCTAAGGACGTTTCCGAAACCGCTGAAACTCTTGCTGACCTCAAGAAGGAAGTTAAGGAGCGTTTAGTAAAGGCTAAGAATGAAGAAGCTGACAATGAGTTCACTCAGAATATCATCAACAAGCTTGTTGAAGGTATGCAGGCTGATATTCCAGACGCTATGATTGACCAGCAGGTTGATAGCATTATCCGTGATTTCGGTTACCGTCTACAGATGCAGGGTATGAGCATTGATTCTTACATCAAGGCTACTGGTATGGACGCAAATAGCTTCCGTGCTATGTTCCATAATCAGGCTGAAACTCAGGTTAAGGGTCGTTTAGCTCTGCAAAAAGTTGCTGAGCTTGAAAAGATTGAAATCAGCGATGAAGATATGGAAAAGGAAATTGCAAGCCTTGCAGAACAATACAACATGGACGTTAAGCGTGTTAAGGAAATCATGCCAGCTGATGCTATGCGTGAGGACATGAAGATTGACCGTGCTGTTGAGCTTGTAAAGAAGAGTGCAAAGGCTATCAAAAAGACTGCTGAAGCTAAGGAAGACTAATTTTTTCTTCACTCCGGACAAGGGTGTATCCTTCGGGGACAAGAAAGAATGGTGCTGCCATATTCGTTTATTGCAAGCGAAGGACATTTGAAAGGAGAACATAATTTATGAGTTTGGTACCAATGGTCATTGAGCCGACCAACCGTGGCGGTGAACGCTCTTATGATATCTATTCCCGTCTGCTCAACGACCGTATTATTTTTCTGTCAGAGGAAGTTAACGATGTAACCGCTTCACTGGTTATCGCTCAGCTTCTATACCTTGAGGCACAAGACCCAGACAAGGATATTTCATTCTATATCAATAGCCCAGGTGGTTCTGTGACCGCTGGCATGGCTATCTATGATACTATGAATTATATCAAGCCTGATGTTTCTACTATCTGTGTAGGTCTGGCTGCATCTATGGGTGCATTCCTGCTTTCATCAGGTGCTAAGGGTAAGCGTTATGCTTTACCTAACAGCGAAATTATGATTCATCAGCCACTTGGCGGTGCTAAAGGTCAAGCATCAGATATCAAAATCCATGCCGATTGGATTCTTAAGACAAGAGATAAGCTTAATAAAATTCTGGCGGAGAATACGGGAAAACCGCTCGAAACAATCGAACGTGACACCGACCGTGATAATTTCATGGGTGCTCACGAGGCTATGGAATATGGTCTGATTGATAAGGTTTTTGATAAAAGATAAAGTTATCTGTTAATGTAAAACCGCTACACCACATTGAGTTTTCGGTGCAGCGGTTTTATTGGTATGACGATGTATAAGCGGCATATTATTGCCGGAAAGAGGTAATCATGTCAAAGCAAGACGAAAGAAGATCAGTGAAATGTTCTTTTTGTGGCAAGTCACAAGAAAAGGTTCGTAAACTGATTGCAGGTCCAGGAGTTTTTATCTGTGATGAGTGTATAGGTATATGTGCAAATATCCTCGAAGAAGAATTTGGATATGAAGACGAAATTGAAATCCCAAACTCATACAATCAGCAGGCAGAGGAAGAACTTCCAACTCCTATGCAGCTTAAAGCTGTACTTGATGAGTATGTAATCGGTCAAGACCGTGCAAAAGTTGCATTATCTGTTGCGGTTTATAACCATTACAAGCGAATTTTCCGCGGTGGCGATGATGTAGAGCTACAAAAAAGTAATATTCTTATGCTAGGGCCATCTGGTTCGGGTAAAACCTTACTTGCACAAACTCTAGCTAAAACTTTAAAAGTTCCATTTGCTATTGCAGATGCTACTACACTTACTGAAGCTGGTTATGTCGGTGAAGATGTTGAAAATATACTGCTTAGACTTATTCAAGCAGCCGATTTTGATGTAGAGCTGGCTCAGCGTGGTATTATTTATGTTGATGAGATTGATAAAATCGCTCGCAAGAGTGAAAATCCTTCAATAACTCGTGATGTTTCTGGTGAAGGCGTTCAGCAAGCACTTCTTAAAATGTTAGAAGGTACAACTGCAAATGTACCTCCTCAGGGCGGTAGAAAACACCCTCATCAGGATTTTATCCAAATTGATACAACTAATATTTTATTTATCTGTGGCGGTGCTTTTGATGGCATTGAAAAAATCATTCAAAACCGCACAGGTAAACAAGGTCTTGGTTTTGGTGCTGAGGTCGCAAGTAAAAAAGATGAAGATGTATCTAAATTGCTTGCTAAAATTGAACCTCATGACCTTATGAAATTCGGTCTCATTCCTGAGATTATCGGCAGACTTCCTGCTATTGTAAGTCTGGATAGTCTTGATGAGGAGGCTCTTATCCGTATTTTAGTTGAGCCTAAAAATGCACTGGTTAAACAGTATAAAAAGCTATTTGAACTTGATAATGTAGAACTTGAATTTGATGAGGAAGCTTTACGTGAAGTTGCTAGAATTGCTGTTGAACGTAAAACAGGTGCAAGAGGTCTGCGTGGTGTTCTTGAAGATGTTATGACAAATATTATGTTTGAAATTCCATCTGATGAAAATATCCAAAAGGTTACTATTACAAAATCTGTAATTAACCATGAGGGTGAACCAGTAATCACCAAAACTAGAAAACCTAGAATGAAAAAAGATACCACAAATTAAAAAATGGGGTGTAGTGTACTTGCTGCACCCTTTTGTCTATTTTGGCAACTAATGTTGCTTGCATTGTAAACGGGTTTAGATTATACTGAAATAAGTGAAAAATCCTGCTGTATAGGAGAGTTGAAGATATGAAAAAGCATGAAAGCATTCAGCTATTGCCTGTATTGCCACTTCGTGGTCTTACAGCTTTCCCTAGAATGCTTATTCATTTTGATGTTGGTAGACTGATGTCTATTAAGGCACTTGAAGCGGCTATGAAAGACGGTCAAAAACTGTTTTTAACCGCACAAACCGACCTTAAAACAGATAATCCAAAAGAAAAAGATTTATATGATGTGGGCACTATTTGCACTATAAAGCAAATACTTCGTATGCCTGGTGATAATATTCGTGTGCTTGTAGAGGGTAAAAAACGTGCTAGAGCAGTAGAATTTGAAACCATGGAGGAAAATGGCTGTCTTTATGCAAGTGTTATAGAGCTTGAAGATTTCCACCCATTCCCATCATATCGCAGAGAACAGGCTTTAGTTCGTACTGCTCAACAGCGTTTTGATGAATACACCGAATATATGTCTAAAATTTCTCGTGATGTTATTATGATGGTCGCTGAAGGCGGTGAAATTGGCTATTTAGCTGATTATATCACACAAAATATAGGTATAGATTATCAAGTAAAACAGGAAATTTTAGAAGAACTCAGCGTTACAAAAAGAATAACAAGGGTTATTCGCATTTTAACCGATGAAATAGAAATTCTTAAAGTAGAAAGTGAAATTCAAGAAAAAGTACGAGACCAGATTGACAAAAACCAAAGAGAATATTATCTTCGTGAACAAATGAAGGTTATTCAGTCTGAGCTTGGAGAAAATGACACCGAAACAGAAGCAGAGCAATATAGAGAAAAAATAAATGCTTTAAAACTGCCAGATGAACACACAGAAAAACTGCTAAAAGAAGTAAATCGTCTTTGCAAAATGAGCAGCACATCTGCTGAAAGCGGTGTAATTCGCACTTATCTTGACACTGTACTTAGTCTACCTTGGAATAAAACAACTAAAGAGCAGCATAATCTAAAAAAGGCTGAGGAGATTTTAAACCGTGAGCATTACGGTTTAGAAAAAGTCAAAGAGCGTATTTTAGAGTTTTTAGCTGTCAAAGTGTTAGCTCCAGAGCTTAAAGGTCAAGTTTTATGTTTAGCAGGCCCTCCAGGAGTAGGTAAAACTTCTATTGCTCATTCTATCGCTGAGGCTATGGGAAGAAATTATGTCCGTTTTTCTCTAGGTGGTGTTAGAGATGAAGCAGATATTAGAGGTCATAGAAAAACTTATATAGGTGCTATGGCGGGCAGAATAATGAACGCTATGACACAGGCTGATAGCAAAAATCCGCTTATGCTTATGGACGAAATAGATAAAATGGGCAATGATTTTAGAGGTGACCCAGCGTCTGCTATGCTTGAAGTGCTAGACACCGAGCAAAATAACGCTTTTAGAGACCATTATATAGAATTGCCATTTGATTTATCTGATGTTTTATTTGTAACCACTGCAAATGATTTAGGTACTATTCCTCGTCCGCTTTTAGACCGTATGGAAGTTATCGAACTTCCAAGCTACACAGAAGAAGAAAAAGTGCAAATTGCAAAGCGTCATTTGCTTAGTAAACAGCTTAAAAAACACGGCTTAAAACCAGAACAGGTTGAAATATCAGAAGAAATACTACATCTTATGGTGTCTGGTTACACAAGAGAAGCTGGCGTTAGACGTTTGGAACAAATAATAGCTAAACTATGCCGAAAAATTGCAAAACGTATTGTAGAAACCAAAACCAATAAAATTACAATAACAAAAGACAATTTACAAGATATTTTAGGACATGCTAAATATAAAGATGATGCTATATCTAAAAAAGACCAAGTAGGCGTTGTAAATGGTCTAGCATGGACAAGCGTTGGTGGTGAAATGTTGCAAGCAGAAGCTGCGGTCGTTGCTGGTACAGGTAAAATTGAGGTTACTGGTAATCTTGGTACAGTTATGCAGGAAAGTGCAAAAGCTGCACTCACATTTGTTCGTTCACGTGCAGAAGAACTCGATATTGAGCCTAATTTCTATAAAGAGCTTGATATGCATATACATTTCCCAGAGGCTGCAATTCCAAAAGATGGCCCATCTGCTGGTATAACTATCACAACTGCACTTATATCTGCACTTACTAATGCACCTGTTAGAGCAGATGTGGCTATGACAGGTGAGGTTACACTTCGTGGCAGAGTGCTGCCAATAGGTGGACTTCGTGAGAAAACTATGGCTGCTTATCGCTCTGGAATTAAAACAATTATTATCCCAAAGGATAATGAGCCAGATTTAGAGGAAGTTTTAGATGTTGTAAAACAAAATGTAAAATTTGTTATTGCAGAAGATATGGACACTGTTATGCATACGGCGATTGATTTTTCCAAACGCATTAAAAAGAAAAAAACAAAAATAGACCCTTCAGTTTCTATTAGTCACAATGTTAATCAAATACCTGACATGTGTCAGTAATAGGGAGGTGAAAAAATGTTAAATCTTCATAATGCGGAGTTTATTCGTTCAGCTGTAAAGCAAAGTGATTTTCCAGATGATAATTTGCCTCAAATAGTTTTTGCAGGTAAATCAAATGTTGGTAAATCATCAACAATAAACAAGCTGCTCGGCAGAAAAAACTTTGCTAGAGTTGGTAACCAACCGGGAAAAACAGTGCATATTAACTTTTTTGAAATTGATAAAAAAGCTTATTTTGTTGACCTCCCAGGTTATGGCTATGCTAAGGTTTCTAAAAGCGAAAGAGATAGATGGGGTAAACTCATAGATACTTATTTTGCTTCTGGTTTAATAACGCTTGGTATACAAATTGTTGATATGCGTCATAAACCAACCAAAGATGACCAGACAATGGCTAGATGGTTTTTAGGCACTGAAATGCCATTTATAGTTATTGCAAATAAGCTTGATAAGCTTAGAAAAAAATCCGAAAGAGAAGAAAATATCAAGGTAATTCGTGAAACGCTATTACTTCCTGATGATGTGCCTGTTATCGCTTTTTCAGCTGAAAAGGGCGATGGAAAAGAGGAAGTTTTAGAAATTATTCAAAGGGCGGCTGAAATAGGGGACAATTAAACATAAGATTGGAGAAAAATTATTATGATACTTGAATTTATTCGACGTTTTATGTATGGTCGCTATGGAAATGATGAATTAAATCATTTTTTAATGATTGTAGGCTTAATTTGTGCAGCAGTTTGGAGTTTTGTAAGGTCTGATATATTTTCTATTTTTGTGCTTGTTATAATAGGCTTGTGCTATTATCGTATGTTTTCAAGAAATATTGCAAAAAGACAGGCAGAAAATGAGCGTTTTTTATCTTGGTATATGCCGCAAAAGGAAAATATAAATAATGCTTTTTTCCGTTTTAAAGATAGAAAAGAGCATAGATATTTTAAATGTAAATGCTGTAAGACTTATTTAAGAGTGCCAAGAGGAAAGGGCAAAATCAGTATTCATTGCCCAAATTGTGGCAATGAATTTATTAAGAAAACATAACAAATTGCCAAAATTAGGCTAATATTTCATATTATTCTTGATTTTTGAATATATTTATTGCATAATAAATGTAATATATATTTGTAAAGAGAGGGAACTAATATGAAAGATAAAATACTTACAGACATGATTTACAAGCGTTTATCTGAAAAAGATTTATCAAGTGTGCAAGGTAAGTTAGCAATTCAAGTAAATCTAACTGGCAAAATTGGCGGCGTTTTCTATATTGAAATCATTGATGGTGTGATTTCTGTTATGCCTTATGAATATATTGACAGAGATGCCACAATTTCAGTTGCCATCAGCAATCTTCAAAAGATTGTATCAGGTAAACTTGATGTTGATACCGCAATCGCTGAGGGTAAAATGAAGGTTGAAGGCAATATTGACAAACTATTATTGTTTAAAGACCTTATTCAAAAATAATAAAAAACTGGTATGATAATTTTATCATACCAGTTTTATTTTTTTATAAACCTATTTCATCTAAAAGAGCTCTCATTTTTTCAGCAGATGAACGTAGTTTTTCAGCTTCTGCTTCATTTAAAGGAATATCAAGCACATTTTCTACACCATTTTTACCAAGCACGCATGGAAGTCCAAGGCATAGACCAGATACACCATAGTGACCATCTACCATACTGGAAACAGGAAGAACAGAATGTTCATCACGCACAATAGCCTCTGCAATTCGTTTAACTGCAAGACCTATACCGTAATAAGTTGCACCCTTACCTTCAATAATTGAATAAGCTGCATCTCTAACAGATATATAAATTTTATCAAGAGTTTCCTGTGAATAGTCTTTACCTGAGATTTTGCAATAGTCATCTAAATCTACACCAGAGATATTAGCAGATGACCAAACCGCAAGCTCACTATCGCCATGTTCACCAACAATAAATGCATGGACATTTCGGCTATCAATTTCAAGATATTGACCTAACAAATGTTTAAGTCTTGCAGTGTCAAGCACAGTACCAGAACCAATAACTCGACCTGCTGGAAGACCAGAGATTTTTTGAGCCATATAAGTTAATAAGTCAACAGGATTGGAAACAACAAGTAAAATCGCATCTTTATTTACGTTCATAATGCTTTCTACAATGCTTTGCATAATTGCTTTGTTTCTGCCTAAAAGTTCAATTCTTGTTTCACCAGGTTTTTGATTTGCACCTGCTGCTATTACAATAAGACCACATTCCTTTAGGTCATCATATCCGCCTGCACGAACTACACAAGGCTGAGAAAAAGCTATACCGTGGCTTATATCGGCTGCTTCACCTTCAGCCTTTTTATGATTTGCATCTACTAGCACAAGCTCAGAAAATAAACCGCTTGTTGCAAGGGTAAAAGCACAAGTTGCACCAACAAATCCAACACCAATAACACCACATTTGCGTAAGCTAGCCATTATAAATCAATCCTTTCAAAATATACATTTTATATCAAATAATTCATACTTAATTCCTATGCTTTAATTATACGCTTTTATTGTATACTTACAAGGTATATTTTATACTAATTTATTTGTGGAAGAAACAAAAAATTATGGAATATTGACAAAAGTTTAACAATTATTTTACCAGTCTATATGTTGTTATTTAAATGTAAATATGTTATACTTATATAAACTTTAATGATGGGAGTTGATTTATAATGAAAAAGTTTTATAAAAGTTTTATTGTTGGTGCTGCTCTTTCTGCTGCTGTAGCTGTAAATGCTTCTGCTGCTGATTTTACTAACTGTGCAGATGCATTAAATCAAATGGGACTTTTTAAGGGCACTGAAACAGGCTATCAGCTTGACCGTGCACCAACAAGAGGCGAAGCTGCTACTATGCTTGTTCGTTTGTTAGGTAAAGAAACTGAGGCTTTAGAGAAAAATTATCAAACTCCATTTACTGATGTTCAAGATTGGGCTAAACCTTATGTTGGTTGGCTATATGAAAATAAACTAACAAGCGGTACAAGCGACACAACTTATAGCACAAATTCTGTTTGCACAGCTCAAATGTATTCAACATTCTTACTGCGTACATTAGGTTATTCAGACACTGCTACAAATCCAGACTTTACATATGCTAACGCTATTGATTTTGCAGAGCAAAAGGGCGTTATTGATATTGGAAACTGTGATGAAGATAATTTCCTACGTGACCATGTTGTTGCTATGAGCTATACTGCTCTTGCAACTGAGCCTAAGGACGCAAAATATGATAACTTACTTGATAAGCTTGTTGCAGATGGTGCTATCGACTCCGCAAAAGCTAAACCATATCAAGATATGTTTGATTTATATGATGAGTATGCTCAGCTTATAGAAAAAAATTCAGCAACCACTAACATGGAAGCAGATGTCAAGATGACAATGGATATGAAAATGAATGATGTATCTGTAATGAACATGGATATGGACTCCAAAATTTCTATGCTTATGAATTTAGAGCAAATGGATAAATCCAAGTTCTCTGTTGTTGGCAGCACTAAAATTAATATGAGTGGTGCTTTAGTTGGTCAAGAGACAGATGTAAATATGAATACAGATATAAATGCATACTATACAGATGGTGTTTATTATGTAAATACTGCTGGTCAGAAAATTAAAATGCCTATGAGCTTTGATGAAATGCTTTCAAGCGTTGATATTCAGGCTTTAAGCAAAAAAGAACCTATATCTTCTATTGATACTCTAAGCAAACAAGCAGACGGAACTTATAATGTTTCTTATTCTGCAGGTTATATAAATTCTACTATTGATAGTCTATTTGCTCAGCTTGGTATGACAACTGATGATTTAGAGATGTCAATGGATAAAATTGATATGACAATCACACCTGAAAACGGACTAATTAAGGGTATGACTGCTGATATGGCTTGCACAATGAATATTGAAGGTCAAACAGTTGGTATGGATATCAATGTTGTTTATGATGTTATAAAAACAGGTTCTTCTGTTAGTGTAGAACTTCCAGCTGACCTTGATACTTATGTTGATATTAATTCTCTAGGTCAATAAGATTTTAAATGCACAGGTTATCCTGTGCATTTTTTTTTGAAAAAACACTTGACTTGGAGTGCACTCCAACTATTAAAATAAAATACAGGAAGGTGATTATTTGACAATAAAACAAGTAAGTGAAATTTATAATATATCACAGGATACACTTAGGTATTATGAAAAAGTCGGTATGATACCAACAGTAAATAGAAATAAAAGCGGTATCCGTGATTATACAGAGCAAGACCTAGATTGGGTTCAAACAGCTATTTGTATGCGTAGTGCAGGTTTGCCTGTTGATGTTTTAGTTGAATATTTAAAACTATATAAGCAGGGTGATGAAACATTTGAACAAAGATTGCAATTACTTAAAAATCAGTATGATAAGCTTTTAAAACAGCGTGAGCAAATAAATCAAACGCTCCAAAAGCTTGATTATAAAATAAGTCGCTATGAAATTGCCGTTAAAACAGGTAAACTTTCATGGGAGTAATGGAGGAAAAATATGTATTTAGAAAACATTAAAAATCCACAAGATATTAAGTCATTTTCAAATGAACAGCTTAAAAAATTGGCTGATGAAATGCGTGAGCTTTTAATTAAAAAGGTAAGCACACATGGCGGTCATTTTGGCCCTAATCTCGGTATGGTTGAAGCAACAATAGCACTTCATTATGTGTTTAATTCACCAGAGGATAAAATGGTTTATGATGTATCACATCAGACTTACTGTCATAAAATGCTTACAGGTCGAGCTTATGGTTTTTTAGATGAAAATAGATATGATGATATAACAGGTTATAGCTGTCCAGAGGAAAGCGAACATGACTTCTTTACTGTTGGGCATACATCAACATCTATAAGCCTTGCAAGTGGTCTTGTAAAGGCTAGAGAGCTTAAAAAAGAAAAGGGCAATGTTATAGCTATTATAGGTGATGGCTCACTGGGTGGCGGTGAAGCACTGGAGGGTTTAAATACAGCAGTAGAGCTTGACAGCAATTTTATAATTGTAGTAAATGATAATGATATGTCTATTGCTGAAAATCATGGCGGTTTATATGGCAATTTAAAATTACTGCGTGATACAGATGGTAAAGCTGAATGTAATCTATTTAAGGCTGTTGGTCTTGATTATGTTTTTGTTGAAAACGGTAATGATATAGACGAGTTAATAAAAGCATTTAAACTCGTTAAAGATAGCACAAAACCAGTTGCTGTGCATATTTGCACACAAAAGGGTATGGGTTATAAGCCTGCACAAGATGACAGAGAAACTTTCCATTGGACAATGCCTTTTGACACAAAAACAGGTAAACCTTTGGTTAATTTTGATGGCGAAGATTATGGCACTTTAACAGCTGATTATCTGCTTGAAAAAATGAAAAAAGATGAAAAAGTTGTGGCTATAACCGCAGGCACACCAGCAGTTATGGGCTTTGTCCCAGAAAAAAGAAAGCTTGCAGGTAAACAATTTGTTGATGTAGGTATTTCAGAAGAAACCGCTGTTGCTATGGCATCTGGTATAGCTAAGGGTGGAGCAAAGCCTGTTTTTGGTGTATATAGCACATTTATGCAAAGAACATATGACCAAATTGCACAGGATTTATGTATAAATAAAAATCCTGCAACAATGGTTGTCTTTTGTGCGTCTGTTTATGGTATGAGTGATGTAACTCATGTTGGTTTTTATGATATACCTATGATTTCTAATATTCCAGAGCTTGTATATCTTGCACCTACATCAAAAGAAGAATATTTTGCGATGCTTGATTGGAGTATAGAGCAAAATAAATATCCTGTGGCTATTCGTGTGCCAGAAGGCGGCGTTATTTCATCAGATAGACCAGTTAAAACCGATTATTCTGAGCTTAATAAGTATCAAGTTGCAGAGAATGGAAGTAAAATCGCTATTATAGCAGTTGGTAACTTTTTTGAGCTTGGTAAACAGTGTTCTAGTGAGATTGAAAATAAATTAGGTGTAAAGCCAACACTTATAAATCCTATTTATCTTACAGGTTTAGATAGTGATTTATTAGATAGCTTAAAAACAGAACATGATATTGTAATAACTCTTGAAGATGGTAGTATAGAAGGCGGCTTTGGTCAGAAAATCGCAAGCTATTACGGCAAAGACAGTATGAAAGTGTTAAACTATGGTCTTAAAAAACAGCTCTATGATAGATATGATATAAATACTGTTTTAAAGGAAAATCATTTAACATCAGAGCAAATAACCGAAGATATCAAGAAAATATTATAAAAAAAGCGGGTTGATTTTTAAAATCAACCCGCTTAAATTATTTCATATATTTTTCTACAATTTTTACTGCATCTTCAATACAGCCTGTACAAGAACGAATAACATTACCAGTTTCAACGCCTTTAAGCTCTCTGCAAATAACGCTTTCATTCATCTGTTTAAATTCATCTGCAATAGCACGATTTATTTTATAGGTTTCACCTTTAGTTTTGCCTATATTATCAAGTCCACCGCTATTTTTCATGCCTGCAACCATACATGCACCAGATACAGCACCGCAAATTTCCATTTGACCAACACCAAGACCAAATGCTTCACTCATTTTATAAGCGGTTTGTTCATCTAGTCCTAAATCATCAGCAAACGCACACACAACAGCTTGTGCACAGTTATAACCCTTATCATGTAGGCTAACAGCTTTTTCTGCTTTAGTCATAAAATCAGTCCTTATCAATTAATATTCATGGGTTGAATAGAAATCCAAAATTGCATCATGCATAGCTTGAGCTTCTCTTTCAACGCCTTCATTACTCAATATACATTCTACATCATTTGCATTGTCGATATATGCATATTCACTGATTATAGCAAGTAAATCTACATTTGCTGCATAGCGTAAAATTGCATAATAATCGCCATTGCTACCTTCTCTAAAAGTAGTTGGTGCGTGACGTTTTCTACCAGCTTCAAGGTATTCTTTTTCAAAAGATTGGGCAAGCTCATAACCATCGCCACCATTTTTATATTTAATCTGTGCCAGAATATCAAAACCAGAAGCATTTCCATTAAATGCATTATGATGTATACTGATTAGCATATCAGCAGTATTTGCATTGCTTTCTATTATCTTTTTACGCTCGGAGAAAGTTACAGTTTTATCAGTTTCAGCACTCATAATAACATTAGCACCACTTGCTTCAAGTAAATCACGCAGACAAAGAGCAACAGGTAAATTAAAATCAGTTTCGTATATTCCACCACCAGCATTTACTTTACGATTTTGGTAAGTAAAAAATGCATAAGGTGCAGTACCGCCAGCTCCTGGGTCTGTTCCGCCATGACCTACGTCAATAAGAACGGTTAATTTACCATCAACTTTATTAGGTGTAGGCTCTGGCTCTGGTTCTGGAGTAGGGGTGATTATATCGCTTGGTGAGTTTCCATCAGGTTCACTTGTTTCAGGAGTATCAGGTTCGCTTGTTTCAGGAGTATCAGGTTCGCTTGTTTCAGGGGTATCAGGTCCAGTATAACTTGGAGTACGTATTATAGCTTGTCGGCTAGAGTCTTTATAAGAAACATCAAAACCAAAAACTTCACCCATATCACGAAGTTTATAATATGTGTTACCGTTTATGCTATATGCTTCCATTTCTACTTTTTTACCATCTAGCAATATTTGGCTATCTGTTTGATAAGCGATTTGGTCACCACTGCTTGAAGCTTTCATTTCTGAGCCATTAGGGACATATTTTTCACCGCTTTTAGTGATAATTTGTCGAGTTTCTTCATCATAATCCACACTAAATTGGCAATCCTTGCCATTCATAAGATATGCTAAATCTCTAAGCTTAAAATATGTATATGCACCATAAGCATCAACACTGATAAGATATGCAATAGGCTTAACTTGTTCACCATCTAAATAAATTTCCATTTGGCTAACATATGCTTTTTTACCTTGGGTACTTGCTGCATATACAGCAGGAATATCGGGTGTAACTTCAATTTCTTCATTTGTTGCATAGCTTACGCCAGATAGCATAGAAGAAAATAGCAATGTAAATGCTATAAATCTTTTTCTCATAATAAATCCTTTCTGTTCTGCAAAAGTAATACGGCTGCAAGCAGCCGTACAATAAAAAAACCTAACATATATAATATAACATTATAAGACAAAATTCTCAAGTTACAAATGTTACGTGTAACAAAAATGTAAAATAAATGGAATTTAGATTGATTTTTAGCACATAATTTGTGTTTATATTACAAAAAATTATGCTTTACCTTCTTCAAACTCATATAAATCTATGCCTCTGATTTTCTTAAAGTAATTATTTAGGCGGTCAAAATCTGCATTTATTATAAGTTCTTCAGGAAAACCAATTTCTTCAAGCATAGATAGTGCAGAGTCGGTTTTACCAACCATAAAAGATATATGGGAATCGCTTGTAACAACAATAGGTACACGATATTTCATGCAAAGCTTAGCTATGCTAGTGCAGTTTTCTTTACTACCTTTTCTTATTGCAAGTGAGTTATTATTTATTTCTACTATTTTACCGAATTCATTACATTGAGAAATAATTCTTTCTTGGTCAAATTCATAATTTTGATTGCCAAGGTGACCAAGTGTATTAACATATGGTATTCTTAAAATATTTTCTAAAGCTTTTGTATGAACTTCAGAATTTACAGGAGGAAAACAAACCTCATGAAAAGATGCAATAACATAGTCTAAATGCTTAAAATGCCTTTCTTCCATAGGGTCTGTAGTGCCATTTGGAGGCATAATATTCATTTCAATGCCACGGATTACACAAATACCATCAATTTTACGAGGAACTATATTTAAATTGGAAAAATGCCATTGATGAGCACCATCTGCCATACTTGGAGCATGGTTTGTTATTGCAATAGCATCAAGTCCAGCACGTTTTGCACCTTGAACCATTTCTTCAAGAGAGCTATAAGCATGATGAGAAACATTGGTATGAGTGTGTAAATCTGCTACAAGTTTAATCATAAATAAAAAATCCTTTCTTTTTTAGCAATAGAACAGGACTGCAACTTAAAAAGCTACAGCCCTGTATTTTTTAGTTACCAAATGAGCGAAGCATACGTTCTTGAAGCTCCTTAGCTGCATTATAACCCATTTTCTTATAACGGTTATTCATAGCTGCAACTTCAATAATTACAGCTAGATTTCGACCTGGTTTTACAGGAATGGTAAGAGATGGTACACGAATATCTAAAATACTTGTGGTTTGACCATCAAGTCCAAGTCTATCATATTGTTTGCCATCTTCCCAGTTTTCAAGGTTTATAACAAGTTCAATTTTTTCTGTAAGTTTTACAGAGCCTACACCAAAAATACGGCGTACATCAACAATACCTATACCACGAAGCTCAATAAAATAGCGAATAACATCAGGTGATGTACCAACAAGGGTTTTATCAGATACACGTTTAACTTCAACAGCATCATCTGCAATAAGTCTGTGACCACGCTTTACAAGCTCAATAGCGGTTTCTGACTTACCAACGCCAGAGTCACCTAAAAGCAGTACACCTTCACCATAAATTTCAATAAGCACACCATGAAGTGTAATTCGTGGTGCAAGAGAAACTTTAAGGGAAGCTACAAGGGCATTCATAATAGTAGAAGTAAATTCATTAGTTCTTAAAATTGGAACATTGTATTTTTTAGCAGCTTCAATACATTCAGGAAATACATCAATATTTCTGGAAATAATCATAGCTGGGATACCAGTTTCAAACAATCTGTCAAAAATCTCCTGACGTTTTTCATGTTCAAAGCTCTCTACATAGGTTGTTTCAACCTTGCCCATGACTTGTAGGCGGTTAGGGTCGAAAAAGTCAAAAAAACCAGCAAGCTGCAAACCTGGACGGCTCACATCATCTCTTGTAATCTCGGTTTTTTCAAAGCCATCTGGCCCATAAACGACTTCAAAATTAAATTCTTGAATAAGGTCTTTTAAAGACACACCAAACTCTTTTAACTGCATTTTCTCAGCCCTCCTGCGATTTTTGGGGGATTTATATGCTTATTATAGACGAGTTTTTATTATTTTTCAACGCTTATACACAGATATACAGATATTTTTTATATACTCCAAAAAAAATCAAAAAAACACTTGATTTTTCCTAAACTTCATGGTAATATTATATACGTTACTCAATGCCTTGTAGATAAGGAGGTGTAGGAAAATGGCAAAGTGTGATATTTGCGGTAAGGGCGTAACCTTTGGTATCAAGGTTTCTCACTCTCACAGACGTTCTAACAGAACTTGGAAGCCTAACGTTCGTCGTGTTAAAGCGATTGTAAACGGTACTCCATGCCATGTCAACGTATGTACTCGATGCCTCCGCTCCGGCAAGGTTACTCGTGCAATCTAATGATTGGTACATCTTGACGAATTTCACAAAGACCACTCGTTTTTGAGTGGTTTTTTTCTTTTATAAAAAATATATCTACGACATATTTCGACAAGATTTTTTTAGTTTAAATGTTATTATATGTAAGTAAAGCCAAAGAAGGGTAAAGGAGTATGTTATGTTAAGGTATGTTGCAGTAAAAGAAAATGAAAAAAATGGCATTTCTGCTTGTGAAGAAGAAAAAATTCTAAATACTATCTGGGATATTTCACCAGATTATAGTGATGTTCAGAATTTAGCTGATACACTAAATAAACTTGAGGTGTCTTTAATTCATTTTAAGGATATAATCGAAGATTATGTACAGCAAATGGCAATGTAAACTTTAAAATTTTTTTGATTGGCAAAACCATAATATTATGAAAAAGTTAAATATTTAGGCGAACAGATTAAAAGTTATATCTGTTCGCCTGTTTTTATTTCATATTTAATTTATACATAATAACTGATACACCACAAATTATGATATATCCTATTATGCTTATAAAATCTGGCACTTGGGAGAATAATATAAAGCCAAGTATTGCAGAGAAAATAACCTGTGTATAATCATAAACAGAAATTTCTCTTGCTGGTGCATTAGAATATGCAGCGGTAATTGAAAATTGACCACATGCGGCACTAAGCCCTGCAAGCAGCAACATCAATACCTGATAAATTGACATTGGTGTATAGTCAAATATTAAAACAGGTAATGTAACAATACATGAAAATCCTGAGAAAAACAGCACAATCATAGCACCTTGTTCGCCACGCTGTCCTAAATATCTAACCGCTGTGTATGCTGCACCTGCTGAAAGACCGCCAAACACACCTATAAATGCTGGAAATGCTGAAATTGAAAATCCTGGTTTTACAATAAGCAATGCACCAACAAAAGCTGCTAATATGCCAAAAACTTGATAAAGTTTAAGTTTTTCTTTAAGAAATAAATAAGAAAATAATATTGCAAAAAATGGTGAAAGCTTATTTAGCATAGATGCATCAGATAAAAGCAAATGGTCAACAGCATAAAAATTACATAAAATTCCCAGTGTGCCCATAAAAGAGCGAATAAGTAAAAATGGCAAATTTCTTTTTTGAATTTTAAAATCTTTTTTATCACGAATAATTATAAATGCTGCAAATAAAAGTGCAACAAAATTTCTAAAAAAGCTCTTTTGTATAGATGGAATATCACCAGAAAGTTTTACAAATGTATTCATAAGTGCAAAGCAAAATGCAGAACACAAAATATATAAAATAGCTTTATTTTTTGATTTCATAATATCATCTTTCTAATTTTAATTTTACACAAAAAGAAAACAGCAAATAAATGCTGTTTTCTTTTATTAGTTTAAGAAATCCTTTAGCTTTTTAGAGCGTGATGGGTGACGAAGTTTACGAAGTGCTTTAGCTTCAATTTGGCGAATACGCTCACGGGTTACCTTAAATTCTTTACCGACTTCCTCAAGTGTACGTGTGTGACCGTCGTCAATGCCAAAACGCAGACGAAGAACTTTTTCTTCTCTTGGTGTAAGGGTTTGAAGCACCTCAACAAGCTGTTCTTTTAAGAGCATAAAAGAAGCTGCTTCTGCTGGTTCTGGAGCGTCATCATCTGGTATGAAATCGCCAAGATGTGAATCTTCTTCTTCACCGATAGGGGTTTCAAGAGATACAGGCTCTTGTGCGATTTTTAGAATATCACGCACACGGTCAACAGGCATATTCATTTCAGCAGCAATTTCTTCTGGAGATGGGTCATGACCTAACTCTTGAAGTAGCTGACGGGATACACGAATAACCTTGTTAATGGTTTCTACCATGTGTACAGGGATACGTATAGTTCTTGCTTGGTCTGCAATAGCTCTTGTGATAGCTTGACGAATCCACCATGTAGCATAAGTAGAGAACTTATAACCCTTTGTATAGTCAAACTTTTCAACTGCTTTAATAAGACCTAAATTACCTTCCTGAATTAAGTCTAAAAACAGCATACCACGACCAACATAACGTTTAGCAATGGATACAACAAGGCGTAAATTAGCCTCTGCAAGACGTTTTTTAGCACGTTCACCAGCTTTAATTGCTCTGTTCCACTGAACAATTTCGTCAGCTTGAACTGCATCATGATTTTCTTTAGACTCGTATTCGTCCATTTTCTCAGATGCTGCTACACCGTCCATAATCTTTTTAGCAAGGTCAATTTCTTCTTCAGGGGAAAGAAGGTCAACCTTACCAATCTCTTTTAGATACATACGAACAGGGTCATCAATAGCAAAGCCTTCTGCTAAAACTGAGGTGTCAACAAGCTCTTCTTCTGGCACTTCTTCAACTTCAGATGCTTTAAATTCAGCTTCATCATCGCCAATAGGTGCTTCAAGTACATCGCCGCCTTCAATTTCAATGCCCTCATGTTCAAGGGTTTCATAAAGCTTGTCAATGTCCTCTGTTTCAAGTTCAACGGCACTTAGTGCATCTGCAATTTCCTTTAATGTGAGTTTACCGTTTTTCTTGCCTAGAGCAAGAAGGTCACGAATAACCTGCATTTGCTGTTCTGCACTCTGGTTCATATTCTATTACCTCCAAAATTTTTTTTCTTTTTTAGCCTTTGCAAGTGCTAGCAAAGGGTCAGTTGTGCTGTCAGATTGTTTTAATTTACAGCTTTTTATTTTATTTATGTAGTCATCAAGAGCTTTTTCACGCATAGCGGGCACAGGTCTGCTTGTTATAGTTGTAAGTAGAGAGAGAGCCTCAGGCTCAAAATGACCTTCAAAAGCGGGGATAGTTATATTTTTATTGTTATTATAAAGCTCAAGAGCATGTATAAAAAATGCTTTTAATATAGGAGAAGTAAAATCATCTGGTGAAATTTTGCCATTTAAATAGCTAACTAATGTATTATCTCCGAAAATAACAGATAAAATACCCTCCTCTGAACGTGCAGAAGTTATATTTTCATATTTAAATGATTTATCTTTAGGTTGTGCGTTTTGAGTTACTGAGCGTACTTCACGCCTTTTTTCTTTTTTTAAACTTTGATTACGTTTTTGTAAAGCATTTTTAACTTCAACCGTCATAGATTGAGGTGATATTTTAGCCATATTAGCCACACGAGTGGTATAAATTTCACGCTCAATATCACTATCTATTAAAGCGAGAATATAAGCCGCTTCTTTTAAAAATGATATTCGGTCTTGGTCTTCTTCAAGGTCAAATTTTGAAGCGATATTATTTATTTTATATGCTATATCATCAGAGCTTTGTTCTATAAGTCTACGAAAAGCATCAGAACCCTTTTCTTTTATAAACTGGTCGGGGTCTTTTGCATTTGGTATACGAAGTACACGCACATTAAGCCCAGATTTTTTCAAAATATCAATAGCTCTTTGTGCAGCCATTTGACCTGCATTATCAGCATCATAAGAGATAATAATATTTTTAGTGTATCGAGCAATAAGCCTTGCTTGTTCTTCGGTTAAAGCTGTGCCAAGAGAGGCAACAGCACTATCAAAACCCGCTTGATGAAGTGCGATAACGTCCATATAACCTTCGGCAAGAATGAAATAATCATTAGTTGTTTTTCGGGCTTTTTCTATTGCAAAAAGATTTCGGCTTTTATGGAAAATAGCCGTTTCTGGTGAGTTTAAATATTTAGGTTTTGAGTCGTCCATAACTCGACCACCAAAAGCGATAACATTTCCTCTTAAATCAAAAATAGGGAACATAACACGATTTCTAAATTTATCATATAAGTTACCTTTTTCACTTTTGGCAACAAGTCCACATGCTAAAAGCTCATCTTGAGTATAGCCTTTTTCTTTCATAGCGTCCATTGTAGCGAAAAAAGAATTAGGTGCAAAACCTAGACCGAAACGGTTCATAGTTTTTCGTGTTAAACCTCTTTTAGCAAAATATTGCTGAACATTAATATTTTCAGGTTTCCAAAGCTCGGAATAATAAAATCTAGCAGTATCTTTCATAAGAGCTAAAAGCCTTTCACGGCTTTTAGATGTTTTTTTATCATAATTGTTTTCTGGGACAGTCATGCCATTTTGTTTAGCAAGGAAAGATACAGCATCATAAAATTCCAGTCCTTCAGCTCGCATAATAAAGGATATTACACCACCGCCAACACCACAACCAAAACAATGAAATATTTGTTTGTCTTGTGAAACAGAAAAAGAAGGAGATTTTTCATTATGAAAAGGGCAAAGTCCAAAATAATTTGAACCACTTTTTTTAAGCGATACATAACGAGAAACAACATCTACAATATCACTTCTAGCAGTAAGTTCATCTAAAAATGATTGGTCTATAGCCATATTAAAAAACCTCCTTTAAATTTAAACTTAATTTAGGGTAAAACCCTACATATAATTATTACGCAATAAAACTCTTAAAATCCTCTTTTTTTCATCATAAATTTAATAAATTTTATAATTTGTGAAAAACGTGTATTATATAGTCTAAAATATAAGATATATTGTATATTTTATGCAGAAATTTGGGTATAAAAGCCTTGTTTGCAAAAAACAGAAATCGTGCTATAATTAAAAAAATAGCTTAGAAGGAGAAAAGTATGAAAAAAATTTCGCTTATCCATGGCCCTAACTTAAATTTAACAGGCAGTAGAGAGCCTAGTATTTATGGTAGAAATAATCTTGAAAGTATAAATGAAGAATTTCGCAAAAAATGCGAACAATGTGGTTTTGAATGTGAAATTTTTCAGTCTAATAGCGAAGGTGCTATAATTGACAGAATACATTCTGCTATTGATAACTGCGATGGTATTATTATAAATGCGGGTGCATATACACATTATAGTTATGCTATTCGTGATGCTATTTCTGCAACAAGACTTCCTTGTATTGAAGTGCATTTGTCAAATGTTCATGCAAGAGAAGAATTTCGCCATCATTCAGCACTTGCCGCTGTTTGTGCAGGTGTTATAGCTGGCTTTGGTAAAAATAGTTATATGCTCGCAGTAGATGCTATGAAAGGAATTTTGGAAAATGATTAGTAAAATTAGAAGTGAAATGAAAAAAGTAAATGCAGATGCTGTACTGCTTACAACAAAATGTAATAGACGTTATGCAACAGGTTTTCCATCTACCGCAGGCGTGGTTTATATCTCTGAAAAATATGCTATTTTCTTTACAGATTTCCGCTATATTGAGGCTGCAAAGCAAAAACTTACTGATTTTGAAGTACGCCAAGTTAGTGTAGGTGAGCCATATACAACAGCTATAAATGAAGTTTTAGCACATGATAGAGTTTCAAAAATCGCACTTGAAAATGAGGTTTTAACCCATTCAGAGTACACCAACTGGCAAGAAAAATTAACTGCTGAAGTTGTGCCAATGGGGCAGATGATGAACCGTATCCGCAGAGTTAAAACAGAAGCAGAGCTTGAAAATATTATTGCTGCACAACGTATTGCAGAACGTGCATTTGAGGAGATTTTAGACGAAATTAGACCAGGAGTTACTGAAAAACAGATTGCCGCCAAACTTACATATTTAATGCTGTTATATGGCGGTGAGAATATGTCGTTTGACCCAATAGTTGTAACAGGTGTAAATTCATCTAAACCTCATGGTGTGCCATCGTCTGCGGTTGTTGCAGAAGGTGACTTTGTAACAATGGACTTTGGCTGTATTGTAAACGGTTACTGCTCAGATATGACAAGAACAGTTGCGGTTGGCTATGCAACTGATGAAATGCGTGAAGTATATGAAACTGTACTAAAAGCACAAAAAGCAGGTATTCAAACTGCTAAGGCTGGTTTGCGTGGCTGCGATGTGGACAAGGTAGCTCGTGATATTATTGCTGAAGCTGGCTATGGTGAATATTTTGGTCATGGCTTTGGTCATGGTGTAGGTGTGGAAATTCACGAACAGCCAACAGTATCTATGAAGGGTGACAGCGTGATGGAAGCGGGCTGTGTAATCACTGCTGAACCAGGAATTTATATTCCAAGTAAATTTGGTGTTAGAATAGAAGATATGCTCTATCTAACAGAGGACGGAAATAGAAATCTTACAAAAGCACCAAAAGAACTTATTATTCTTTAAAATTAAAATGCGACTGCAAATAAAAGCAGTCGCATTTTTTTATATGTTAAATAATTTTTTACCGTTTTCAGTTGTTTGATTTATAACTTCATCAAGCGGTATATTTTTTATATCAGCAATAGCTTCAGCCATTCTATAAACATATAATGAGCTGTTTCGCTTGCCTCTAAATGGTTCTGGTGACATATAAGGCGAGTCAGTTTCAATCATCAGTTTATCAAGTGGAATATTCTCCACAACCTCAACCGCCTTTTTCGCATTTTTATATGTTATAACACCAGTAAATGATATTAAATAACCAAGTGATATTAAACGCTGAGCCATTTCAGTAGAACCAGAATAACAGTGAAATACACCTTTGACTTCTGGAAATTCTTCAACTATCTTTAGTGTATCTGCATGAGCTTCTCTGTCATGAATTATAACAGGCATATCAAGCTTTTTTGCAAGTGCAAGCTGTCTGCGTAAAAGCTCAGCTTGTTTTGCTCTAAGTTCAGGCTCTTTAACCCAATAGTAATCAAGACCAATTTCACCAATCGCTTTTATACGCTTGCTAGAAAGTGCAAGTGTTTTAAGCTCTTTTATAGTGCTATCAAGTTCTATTTCTTCAATATATTCTGGGTGAATACCAACAGCGGCATAAACATGAGAATATTTTTCTGCATATTCTATTGCTTTTTTACTTGTTTCAATATCACAACTAGGGTTTAAGATAAGACCTACACCATTTTTAGGCATTGAGCTAAGAATTTCATCTCGGTCTTCATCAAAACGCTTGTCATCATAATGTGCATGGGTATCAAATAACATTTAAAACTCCTTTATTTAAGAGAACCATTAGTACCCCAGTTTTCAAATTCAAGATAACTTATATAAACAAATTCTTTTTTAAAGCCCAAGTCACTCATTATATCAAAAATTTGTTCAGTATATTCCTTTTTATATTGTAACTCAATGCTACCATATAAACGAACATCAATAAATGCACCTTCACATTCATTGCCAGCAAAATAAAGTGAGCAATTATCAGAAATTTGAACCATAAGTCTAGCTTCTGATTTATTTGGTAAAGTGGAAATTTTAGCACCAAGATTTGTTTTTATTTGCTCTTTTTCATCATTTGAAAGACTACGGCTTACATTAACTGCAATATATGGCATTTAATTCACCTCGTTTAAATTAAAGAGAATTAATAATAGCTTGCTTTAGTTCTTCAAGTTTGAGCATAGTTTCTTCCTTTAAAGATGATTTAACAGAAACAGTTGGCTCAAGTATGGTCATATTTTTCATTTGAGCAAGCATATCACGCATTTGTTTACCAGCGGTAATTGCCCAAGTACCATTATCAATAATACCGATAGTACGGTTTTGAACATTAAGTTGCTGCATATCATGCAGTAGATTATGCATAATAGGATAGATACCGCCATTATAAGTTGGTGCAGCCAATACAATATGGCTAGAACGGAAAATTTCTGCAATTAGAGTTGAAACATGAGTGTTAGAGATATCATAAACTGAGATATTCTTAACGCCCTCGTCAGCAAGCTTAGCAGCAAGCACATTTGCAGCATTTTCTGTATTACCATACATAGAAGCATAGATAATAACAACAGACTTATCTTCTGGACGGTATTCACTCCAGTGCTGGTACTTGTCCAGTAAATATTCAATATTATTACGCCAGATTGGGCCATGAAGTGGGCAAATCATTTTAATATCAAGTGTAGCTAGTTTAGCAATAGCAGCCTTTACTTGAACGCCATACTTACCAACAATATTACAATAATAACGTCTAGCATCATCAAGCCAATCACGGTCAAAGTCAATTTCATCGTTGAAGATGTTGCCATTTAATGCACCAAAAGAACCAAAAGCATCAGCAGAGAATAAAATATTTTCTTTTTCTTCATAAGCAACCATAACTTCAGGCCAATGAACCATAGGTGTCATATAAAAACGCAAAGTATGATCACCAAGTTCTAAAGCGTCGTCTTCCTTAACGGTTATAGTTTTGCCTTCAAGCTCACAGCAGTAGAACTGATTTAGGAAAACAAAAGTTTTTGCATTACCTACAAGTTTTGCATTAGGAAAACGCAAAACTAAATTCATAATATTAGCACAGTGGTCAGGCTCCATATGGTTGATTACAATATAATCAAGCTCACGACCATTTAAAACATGCATAACATTTTCGATAAACTGTTCAGAGATAGAGCTATCAGCGGTATCAATTACAGCAGTTTTTTCATCTGTTATAACATATGAGTTATAAGAAACACCACGAGAGATAGGAAAGATATTTTCAAATAGAGCTAAACGACGGTCACTACCGCCAACCCAGTGGATATTTTCGGACACTTTGCGAGTGCAAAACATAAAAAATTTCTCCTTTCAAAATAAGACCCATTAAAATTCCATTTTAGTTAGTAATACCAAACAATATTATAAAACAAAAAACTCATTCTGTGGAGTGTAAAAATGAGAAAATTTTAACAATAAAAAACATGCATTTATTATTCAAAATTTTTTTCAAGATAATAAGGTGTGGTCTGATATACATAATAGTTGAGCCAGTTTGTATAAAGCAAATTGCCATGAGAACGCCAAGTCATTGAAGGCTCAAGTGTTGGGTCATCATTAGGGAAGTAATGACGAGGAACTATAGGATTTAAGCCACGCCCTTTATCTCTGATATATTCAGCTTTTAATGTGTTAGCATCATATTCAGAATGACCTAAAACAAAAATCTGTCTGCCATATTTAGCTTCAACTATATATACACCTGCTTCATCAGATACAGACAATAATTTTAAATTTGGATTTTTTTCTATATCCTCTGCATGAACTTCTGTATGTCTTGAATGAGGAGCATAAAACATATCATCAAAGCCACGAAATAAATTTTCTTTAGGAAGTAAAACCCTATGTTTAAATATACCACTCATTTTTTCATTAAGTGCATATTTTGGTATACCATAATGATGATATAAGCCAGCTTGAGCACCCCAGCAAATATGTAATGTAGAATGAACATTAGTTTTTGACCAGTCCATAATAGTGCAAAGCTCTTGCCAGTAGTCTACATCTTCAAATTCCATAAGTTCAACTGGTGCACCAGTTATAATTAAACCGTCATATTTATTATCTTTGATATCATCAAAAGTACGATAAAAAGTTAATAAATGGTCCTCAGGAGTGTGTGCAGATTTATAAGTGCTTGTCTGAATTAAATCAATTTCAATTTGTAGGGGAGTGTTAGATAAACAGCGTAAAATTTGAGTTTCAGTCACAATTTTAAGTGGCATTAAATTAAGAAGTGCAATTTTAAGCGGGCGAATATCTTGAGATAATGCACGATGTTCGGTCATAACAAATATATTTTCGCTTTCCAAAACTGCACGAGCTGGAAGGCTATCAGCTATTTTTATAGGCATAGTAGATTTAATGCTCCTTTTTTTATTAAATTAAAAACACATACAAAGTTATTATAACAAATAGGGTTAAAACAGTAAAGTAATGTATTTACAGCTTGTTTCTGGTTAAACTATAAAAAACAAAAAATAAAAGGACAAATTTTTATGTTTTTAAAATTTATTATAGTTGGCTCGCTTGCTGGACTTGCTAACGGTTTATTTGGTGCAGGCGGTGGCTTATTTATTGTACCGCTTTTTATACATTGGTGTAAAATAGAAGAACGTAATGCTTTTGCAAGCTCGGTTGCAATTATTTTGCCTATTAGTATAGTTTCAGCTTTTATATACTTTAAACATGGATATTTAAACATAATATCTGCTTTACCATATATTATAGGCGGTGCTTTAGGTGGCTTTATTTCTGGGCATTTTTTTAAAAATATAAATATGCTATGGCTTAGAAGAATATTTGCGATTTTTATACTTTATGGCGGTTTTCGTGCAATTTTAGGATTTTGATAAATTCAAAGGAATGATTTTTTATGATATATATTGTTCCAGTTATAGTTGGTACATTAACTGGTATTTTATCTGGTTTTGGCATTGGTGGCGGTACTCTTTTGATGTTATATTTAACAATTATTGTTGGTATACCACAACAAATCGCCTCAGGCACTAATCTACTTTATTTTATTGTGTGTGCACCTTTTGCACTTATTTCTCATATAAAAAACAAGCTTATAGATAAAAAGGCGTTTATATTCTGTACGCTTTCTGGAGTGCCTATGTGCATATTTGCTTCACTTATGGCAAATAAAATACCTATTGATATTTTAAAAAAGTTATTTGGTGTTTTTTTGCTTTATGTTGGTTTTAAAGAGCTTTTTCAAAAATAAAAATCCGCTTTTGATAAGCGGATTTTATATTTAATATTCAAGATTTACCATAACATCAGAAACATCAGGTTTTTCAGAAATAATGCCCTCATCATAGAGCCAATCAATATTTTCTTGCCAACATTGCTCGGTTTGGCTTAAAAATTTTGCAGACTCGGTTTCCATAAGAGGTAAAAGGGTTTGTACAGATTGCTTTTCAACATCTGGGTCAAGTGGGAAATTAGCCTCATCTTGATTTTCAAGTAATACATTTAGCACTTCATCAGGTGAGTTTTTAAAATCTTCAAAGCCTTTTTCACAAGCTCTTAAAAAGCCTTTAAGCACTTCTGGTTCATTTTCTATCATAGTATCATTTGCAAGAAATACACCTTCATAATATTGTGGAACACCAAAATCATCAGGGAAGAAGTAGTTTACTTCAAAACCCTCTTTTTCCATCTGAGGAACTTCATGATTTACTAAACAACCGATGGTAGCGTCCACTTGACCGGTCGTCATAGATGCCATAAGCTCAAAGCCTACATCAATCATTTCAACATCATCAGCACTTGCACCTGAGTTTTTCATAATGCTATGAATAAGTGCTTCAGATAATTCTGTACCTGCATAGCCAATAGTTTTACCTACTAAATCTTTTGGTTCAGTGATGTTTTTATCTTTTAGTGAAAGCACTATGTTAAGTGGGCTTTGCACAACTGCACCAATGGATTTTACAGGAATGTTCTGGTCAGCTCTTGACTGAATAATATCTTGCTGATAGTAAAGCCCGATATCCGCTTGACCTGCTGCAACCATGCTAATAGCATCATTTGTTCCCGCTGGGGATTGTAATTTAACTGTTAAACCTTCCTCAGCAAAATAACCAGCTTGTTCAGCTTGATATAAAAATGCATGTAATGCATTTGGATACCAATCTAAAACCACAGTTAGCTCTCTAAGGTCATCTTTACCGCTTGTAGAGCCATTGTCAGAGCTGTTATTATTGTTTGCTGAACAACCTGCAAGTAACATTGCTACGGCTGTAAATGCTGCAAAAATTCTTTTTTTCATCTTAAATCCTCCTATTATAGATACGTTTTTATAAATCTCCACGCCATGTTATAAGTTTTTTCTCAAGCCATGAGACTATACTAACAATAATCATTGCAATAACACTAAGTAAAACTATTGGTGCAAATACACCTGCACCATCTAGCTGTGTCATCATTCGGCGGCTAAAATATCCAAGTCCTGCGGTAGCCCCTAACCATTCTCCAATGGCTGCACCAATAATAGACATTGGAATTGCCATTTTCATTGCAGAGAAAAAGTAAGGCAGAGCAGCAGGTAATTTTAGTTTAAAGAATATTTCATATTTGCTTGCACCAAATGTATGCATTAAATCAATCATATCAGTTTTTGCAGAACGTAAACCATCAAAAAGTGTTACAGCTATTGGAAAAAATGTTATAAGCACAGTAACTAAAACTTTACTCCAAATTGTATAACCAAACCACATTACAAAAAGCGGTGCAAGTGCGGTTGTAGGTATTGTTTGAGATGCAATCATAACAGGGTACAATGTTTTTTCCGCAATAGGGAACATATCCATAATGATTGAAAGTGCAACACCTAAAACAATAGAGATAAGTAAGCCTATACCTGTACAGCTCATTGTAGCGGGTAAATGTGCGGTAAAAAGTGGCTCTCTAAGTTCCCAAAGTTTTTCTAAAATCTGAATTGGTGTAGGTAAAATATATGCAGCATTAACTTTCATTGCTCCAAACTGCCAGATAATAAGCAGAGCAAATGTAAAAATTAAAGCTGGCAAATTATTATTCCTTTTCAAATTAAATTTGCCTCCCTTCTAAGCATTTTTATAAGTTGCTCTCTAAGGGATAGCATATCTTTTTTTGTAAGACTTTCACGGCTTCTAGGATAACCACAAGGCACATCAAAAGATACAAGTTTTTTTATTGGTAAATCTTCAATTACAAGCACTCGACCAGATAAAAACAAAGCTTCTTCAACATCATGAGTAATAAAAAGCACGGTTTTATGTTCACGTTCCCATTGCTCTAAAAGCCATTCCTGCATAGAAATTCTGGTTAAAAAATCAAGTGCAGAAAAAGGCTCGTCAAGAAGTAGTAAATCAGAACCAGTTAGCAGTGTTCGGGCAAATGCAGCACGTTGACGCATACCGCCTGAAAGCTCACTAGGCTTTTTATTTTCCAGTCCTGAAAGTCCAACTTTTTCAAGTGTTGATTTAACTTTTTCGTTCATTTGCTCTTTTGTAAATGTTTTCTGTATTTGCATGGGAAGTTTTAAATTATCGCCAACTGTTCGCCATGGGAAAAGCAGGTCTTTTTGTGGCATATAACCGCAATAACCTTTTCTTTGGTCAATAGTCTGATTGTTTACAAGTATTTCACCAGTTTCACGTTCTAATAATTTGCATATTAAACGGAAAATTGTACTTTTACCGCAGCCAGATGGTCCAATTACAGAAACAAATTCACCTTTATTTATATGAAATGATAGATTTTCAAGCATATAGTAATCATCAACATCATATTTAAAAGAAACATTTTTAAATTCTAGCATGGTTTATCACTCCATATTCCATGCCATATCCCAGAATTTATATTCATATTCTGAGCAAATAACAAAAATATCAATAAGCTTTTTTGCTTTCTCATCGCTAATATTTTCGCAAAGCTTGTTCATAAGATTTTCTAGCTTACGGTTTGCATTTGCATATTCCTCACCAGAATAACCGCTAACCCATTCACCGTAAAACTCATGGTTTACAGACTGAGGATAGTTTTCAGCTATCCATTTACCAATAAATTCATAGCTAATTGCACAAGATAAAATAGCCGCAAGACCTGCGGTTTCATCGCCGTGCTCTGCAACATTTAACATATATGATGTATAAGATAAGTTAGTTAAACTTAATTTAACTTTTTCTATCTCATTATCACTTATACCCATTCGACTCATATAGCTTTTATGGATTTTCATTTCACCATTTAAAATGTTATTTATGCTAAAAGAGCAAAGCGACATTATTTGTTTATTATCTGTTTTAGTTAGTGTGTGTGCAAAAACTTTTGCATAGTCAAAGAGATATAAATAATCTTGTAAAAGGTAAAAGCGAAATTTTTTAATATCTAAATCACCATTTGCAAGCCCTAAAATAAAAGGGTGCTTTAAATAGCTTTGCCAAATATTTTCGCTCTCTTTGAGCATACGCTCTATAATAGGTTTAGTATTCAAGGTGGTACCCCCAATGAAAAATTTTATTTTTTTAAGATTTCAAGTTTTATATTTTTGATTATTTGTTCACTTGAAATCATGCTTACAAAGTCAATAAGTCGTGTACGGAATGAGGCGGTGCCCTCCGTCAGTTCTCGCACACGCTTTTCTGCAAGTTCGGCTGATACATTCATAACAGCCGCCGCAGTCACCGCACTTTCAAAACATTTATCTGGATTTGCTCCACAATATGTCGCTGTGAGTGCGGTGAGCATACAGCCTGCACCAGTTATTCTGCTCATCATTTCACTGCCTCCATGAAGTACAGCAGTGGTCTTACCGTCGCTTATTAAATCAATAGCTCCAGTCATCATAATTATGCAGCCTGTTTGCAAACTGTAATTAAAAACCATTTCAATAGCTTTGCTAAGATTTTCTTCTGTTGTGCTGTCTATTTGGTTTGCTTCAACGCCTTTTGTTGTTGTGCTGCCTTTTGCTAGTGCTCTAATCTCAGATGCATTACCACGAATAACACTTATTTTTGCATCTTCAAGTAGTATTTTTCCTGTGTCACTTCTTAGGGTTGATGCACCTGCTGCCACTGGGTCAAGTACAATAGGGTGATTAAGTTCACTAGCTTTTATTGCAGCTTTTAGCATTGCATCTTGTGCTTTTAAAGCTCCAAGATTTAATACAAGTGATGAACAAAGTGAGGTTATTTGCTCAACTTCTCTTTCATCTTGTGCCATTGTTGGTGCTCCAAAAGCTGCATGTATTATATTTGCACAATCATTAACAGTTATATTATTAGTGATTGAATGAACAAGTGGGCGTTTGATTTTAGTGTTTTCCAAAATTTTAATAATTTCTTTTATCAACGCAGTGATACCTCAAGCTGATTTAAAACATTTGTGCGTTTTAGTGCGGATAATACTAAAACAGAGATTAAAGCACCAACAGCAGTTGATACTAAAAATGATGGTACAAAGGTAAACATTGCAGCATCTTTATTATTCATAAGCCATGCAGCAAGTGGATATGATGCAATACCGCCTAAAATGCCTGTGCCGAAAACCTCGCCTATATAAGCGGCTGGCAGTTTTGGACATAATTTATAAAGTAGACCGCAAAGCAATGCACCAATCATAGAACCAGTGAATGCAAGTATACTACCAAGTCCCATAAGATTGCGAAGTAGGGAAGCGACAAATGCCATTCCTACTGCATACCAAGGACCAAGCACTACACCAGCAATAACATTTACCATATGCTGTACTGGTGAGCATTTAGCACCAAGCACTGGAATGGAAAACAAACTTCCTACAACTGCTATTGCTGTTAGCATTCCTGCAAGTGTAAGTTTTTTTGTGTTTTTCAAATTTTTAAACCTCCTTATATTTAAAACCATGGTCAAGTGGTCCGCTGCCTTTACCAAGGTCAAGCTGTGCATTTAATGCCCCCGTGATATAATCCTTTGCGTTTTGTACAGCCTGTGCAAGATTACAGCCTTTAGCTAAATTACATGCAATGGCAGATGATAATGTGCAACCTGTACCATGCGTGTTAGGATTATCAACACGTTTACCTGAAAACCAGTGAATGTTTCCGTTTTCATAAAGTAAATCGTCTGCACAGTCTGTTAAATGACCGCCTTTAATTAAAATAGCTGCACTGGTAATTTCAGAAATTTTTTCTGCTGCTTTTAACATATCATCTTTAGTTTCAATATTAAGACCAGATAACACTTCAGCTTCAGAAATATTAGGTGTAATAAGTGTTGCAAGTGGCATAAGTTGATTTATAAGTGCATGGACAGCATCATTTTTCATAAGGCTGCTGCCGCTTGTTGCAACCATTACGGGGTCACATACAATATTTTGTGCGTTATATTCCTTTAGCTTTTTGGCAATACTGTCTATAATATCAGTATTTGATACCATGCCGATTTTTACAGCATCTGGTCTGATATCTTCAAAAACACAATCAATTTGTTTTGCTACAAACTCTGGTGATGACTCCAAAACATCATATACGCCAGTTGTGTTTTGTGCAGTGAGTGCAGTTATAACACTCATACCATAAACACCATTAGCTAACATGGTTTTTAGGTCGGCTTGTATGCCTGCACCGCCTGAGCAGTCCGAGCCTGCAATAGTTAATACCTTTTTCAAAACTTAAATCCTCCTTGAAAAAACAAAAAACCGAAAACAAACCATAAAAATAGGAATGTTTCCGGTATTAAGTCAAAAAATAACAAAACTTCGTCAGCGTCCCTACGTTGGCATTATCCAAATCAGGTTAAAGGTCGAGGGGAAAACGCCCCTCCTCTCAGCCTTCCAATGAAAGCTCCCTTGCAGAAAAAATGCTATCACCAAAAACAAAATTTGTCAAGCATTTTACAAATTTCGACTTGCATTTTAATTATAAATAAATTATCATTCTTAAAAATAAATTTTAGGTGATACATATGATAAATACAACACTATGCTATATTGAAAAAGATAATAAATATTTAATGCTACACTGCACAAAGCAAAATTTAAACAATGATAAATGGTTAGGTGTAGGCGGAAAATTCGAGGATAAAGAAAGTCCAGAAGATTGTGTACTTCGTGAAACATTAGAAGAAACAGGTCTAACTTTAACTTCTTACCAGTATAGAGGCATAATTACCTTTGTTTCTGATAAATATGAAACTGAATATATGCATTTATTTACTGCTGATAAATGGACTGGCGAAATAAAGAAGTGTGATGAAGGTGAGCTTGTTTGGGTAGACAAAAGTAAGATTAGCTCTTTGCCAATATGGGAAGGTGATAAGCTATTTTTTAAACTCTTAGATGAAAAAGCAGAGTTTTTCTCTCTAAAATTGTGTTATGAGGGTAACACTCTGGTATGTGCTGTGCTAAATGGCAAACCGCTTTTATTAGGCTAATATTGTGTCGATTTAGTGAATATTTTATTTATTTTTACCTCATTCACAAATAATTTACATACACCCCTTGACTTATTGCTATTATGGTGGTAAATTAATTTTAGCACTCAGAGGCTAAGAGTGCTAAATGAAAGGAGGGCTCCATGATGGAGCTTTCAGAACGCAAGAAACAAATATTAAAAGCTATTATAGGTGATTATATTTTAACCGCTGAACCTGTGGGTTCTAAAGCACTTGCAGCCCGACCAGAGCTAAAATTTTCTTCAGCCACTATCAGAAATGAAATGAGCGAGCTTGAAGAAATGGGTTACCTTGAAAAACCTCATACATCAGCAGGAAGAATACCATCACCGCTTGGCTATCGTTTATATGTAGATGAGCTTATGGACTCATATGATATATCCGATAGAGATATACCGCCAATAGAGGCAATGCTAAAAGGCAAAGCAAAAGAGCTTGACAGACTTATTCAGGAAGCGGGTAGACTGGTTTCCAGTCTTACAAATTATGCTTCTGTTGCTGTAACTCCAGATATGAACAGATGTGTTATAAAACAGTTTGAGATTATAACTGTTGATACAACCACATTTGTTATTGTGGTTGTCACAGACACAGGGCAAGTTAAAAATAAACTTGTGCATACGGCTGCTCCTGTTACTAAAGATGAGTCTGAACTTCTAACTTATATTTTAAATCAAACGCTAACAGGTTTGCCGTTAAGCCAAATTACAGCAGAACGTTTTGATGTTGTAAGACGTGCAGCGGGGCTTTCAGCTTTACTTGCTCCACTGGCTGAGTATATAGCAGAGCTTATAGAGGAGCTTGGCAGTCAAAAGGTATTTTTAGATGGTGCTAATAAATTGCTTAGATTTCCAGAATATCGTGACCCAGATAAAGCTCAAGCACTGCTTGACTATATAACTACTGATGATAAACATTTACTTCCTGTTTGCAAAAACATGGACGGTGTCCAATTTTTTATAGGTCCAGAAAATGGAGAAAATCCGCTTTCTGATGCGTCTATGATTTATGCAAAGTATGATATTGGAAATTTAGGTCAAGGTGTTATTGGTATTGTAGGCCCTACACGAATGGATTATAAAAGACTTTCGGCAAGGCTTTCTCATTTTGCTAAAGAACTTAATAAGCTGATAGCTGAAACTTTTTTAGATGAAAACAAATAGTTTTAAGGAATGATATAATGAGTAAAGAAAAGGAAATCCTAGAAGAAGAAATTCAGGAAACTGAACAAACTACTGAGGATACCACAGAAACTACTGAAACTGAGGAAACTGTTTCTAAAAAGCAGTATGACGATTTAAACGACAAATTCGTTAGACTTGCTGCTGAGTATGATAACTTCCGCAAACGTTCAGCAAGAGAACGTGAAGCAGCTCATAGTGATGCGGTTTCTCATGCGGTCAAAGCACTTCTTCCAACATATGATAATTTGGAAAGAGCTTTAAAAGTTGAAACAAGCGACGCTGAATATAAAAAAGGCGTGGAAATGACTATGACTCAGCTTGTTGATAGCTTAAAGAGCATCGGTGTTGAAAAGATAACTGCCGATATTGGAACCGAGTTTGACCCTAATTTCCATAATGCTGTAATGCATATTGAAAATGAAGAACTTGGCGAAAATGTTATCGCTGAGATTTTTCAGCAGGGATTTAAAATCGGTGATAAAGTAATCCGTCATGCAATGGTGCAGGTTGCAAACTAAAAACTGCATACACTTAATTTTGTTAAATATACTATCTATTATAAAAGGAGTCTTAAATTATGGGTAAGATTATTGGTATTGACTTAGGTACAACCAATAGCTGTGTAGCTGTTATGGAAGGCGGCGAAGCTGTTGTAATCGCAAATGCTGAAGGTGCTAGAACTACTCCTTCTGTTGTTGCTTTCTCTAAAACTGGTGAACGTATGGTTGGTCAGGTTGCTAAGCGTCAGGCTGTAACCAATGCAGACCGTACTATTATTTCTATTAAGCGTGAAATGGGTACCGATTATCGTGTAGCTATTGATGATAAAAAATTCTCTCCTCAAGAAGTTTCTGCTATGATACTACAAAAGTTAAAGGCTGATGCTGAAGCTTATCTTGGTAGTACTGTTACAGAAGCTGTTATCACTGTTCCAGCTTACTTTACTGACTCTCAGCGTCAAGCTACTAAGGACGCTGGTAAGATTGCAGGTTTAAATGTTCTGCGTATTATCAATGAACCAACTGCTGCTGCTCTTGCTTATGGTGTAGATAAGGAAACCGAACAGAAAGTTATGGTTTATGACCTTGGCGGCGGTACTTTCGATGTATCTATTCTTGATATTGGTGATGGCGTGCTTGAAGTTCTTGCTACTGCTGGTAATAACCACCTTGGCGGTGATGATTTCGACAAGCGTATTATGGACTGGATGGTTCAAGAGTTTAAAAAGACTGAAGGTATTGACCTATCCAACGATAAGATGGCTATGCAGCGTTTAAAGGAAGCTGCTGAGAAGGCTAAGATTGAGCTTTCTGGTGTAACTTCTACATCTATCAATCAGCCATACATTACAGCTGATGCTACTGGCCCTAAGCACCTTGATTTAACTTTAACCCGTGCTAAGTTTAACGAACTGACCGCTGACCTTGTTGAAGCTACTATGGGACCTGTTCGTCAAGCTATGAGTGATGCAGGTTTACAGGCTGGTGACCTTGCTAAGGTTCTGCTTGTTGGTGGTTCTTCTCGTATTCCAGCAGTTCAAGAGGCTGTTAAAAATATCACTGGTAAGGAAGGCTTTAAGGGCATTAACCCAGATGAATGTGTAGCTATTGGTGCTGCTATTCAAGGTGGTGTTCTTGGTGGTGAAGTTAAGGACGTACTTCTACTTGACGTAACTCCACTATCTCTTGGTATTGAAACTCTTGGTGGTGTTTGCACTAAGCTTATCGAGCGTAACACAACTATCCCAACTAAGAAGAGCCAAATTTTCTCAACTGCTGCTGATAATCAGCCATCTGTTGAAATCCATGTTCTTCAAGGCGAGCGTGAAATGGCTGCTGGTAACAAAACTTTAGGTCGTTTCACTCTTGATGGTATCGCTCCAGCTCCTCGTGGTATCCCTCAGATTGAAGTTACTTTCGATATTGATGCTAACGGTATTGTAAATGTTTCTGCTAAGGACTTAGGCACTGGCAAGGAGCAGAAAATCACTATCACTGCATCTACTAACCTTTCTGATGAAGAAATCGACAAGGCTATGCGTGAAGCTGAAATGTTCGCTGAGGAAGATAAGAAGCGTAAGGAAGAAGTTGAAATTCGCAATAGTGCAGAACAGCTTGTATTCCAGTCTGAAAAATCTCTATCTGATTTAGGTGATAAGGTTGATGCAGCAGATAAGAGTGCTGTTGAAGCTGAAATCAATAAGGTTAAGGAATCTCTAAAGGGTACTGATAGCCAGATGATTAAGGCTGCAAGTGATGAGCTGTCTAAGAAGTTCGGCGAAATCGCACAGAAGGTTTATGCACAGCAAGCACCTCAAGGCGATGCTGCTAATATGGGCGGCGGCTTTGCAGGCGGTGCACAGCAGGGTAATAATGGTGCTGCTGGCGGTGACTTTGTAGACGCTGACTTTACTGAAGTTAAGGATAACTAATACTTTTAGGGCGGGACGCTAAAAATATGCGTTCCCGCCCTTTTATGGGTATTACTTACAAATGAGGTTATTTAATTATGGCAGATAAAAGAGATTATTATGAGGTGCTTGGCGTTTCTAAAAGTGCATCTGATGATGAAATAAAAAAGGCACACAGAAAATTAGCCAAGAAATATCACCCAGACTTAAATAAAGACAATCCAGAAGCAGCAGAAAAATTCAAAGAGCTAAATGAAGCTTATGAAGTGCTATCTGATAAAACCAAACGTCAAAAATATGACCAGTTTGGCTTTGCAGGTGTAGACCCTAACTATGGTGCAGGTCAAGGCGGTGGCTTTGGCGGTGGATTTAGTGGTTTTGGCGGCTTTGATATGGGCGATATAGGGGATATGTTCGGCTCATTCTTTGGCGGTGGTTTTGGCAGTTCTTCACGCTCGAGAAGAAATGCTCCGCAACGTGGTCAAACTATTCAGCAGCGTGTTATGCTTTCTTTTGAAGAAGCCGCTTTCGGCTGTGAAAAGGAAATCACTATTCAACGCACAGAAAATTGTGAAGAATGTAATGGTACTGGTGCTGCAAAGGGTACGTCAGCAGAAACATGCTCAAATTGTAAGGGTTCAGGTTATATAACTCAATCTCAAAGAACTCCGCTTGGTATATTCCAAACTCAATCGGCTTGTCCTCATTGTCAGGGAACAGGTAAAATTATTAAGCATAAGTGCTCTAAGTGTGGAGGTACTGGTAAAACTCAAAAATCATGCACACTCAAGGTTAAAATCCCTGCTGGTATTGATGATGGTCAAGCAATTCAGCTTAGAGGTCAAGGCGGTTGTGGTATAAATGGTGGACCAGCTGGCGATGTTATTGTAACTGTTTCTATTCGTCCACACCCAATATTTACAAGAGAAGGTTATGATGTTGTTTGTGAAATCCCTGTTTCATTTGCACAAGCAGCTTTAGGTGATACATTACAAGTGCCTACTATTGATGGTAAGGTTGAATATTCTATTCCAGAAGGCACTCAACCGGGAACTGTATTCCGTTTACGTGGAAAGGGAATACAAAATGTAAATGGTCGTGGTCGTGGTGACCAATATGTTAAGGTAAATGTTGAAATTCCTAGAAACCTAACCCATAGACAAAAAGAAATTTTAAAAGAATTTGAAGCAACTACAACTGATGAAAACCAACAGCAAAAAAAGAGCTTTTGGGATAAAATGAAAGACGCATTTAAAGTAGATTAAAAAATAAAGTCTGAGGATTGTTTTTCCTCAGACTTTTTTGTTTTACACTATACGACAGCTTTCAAGCAGATTATGTTTAACATTCCAAAGCTTTTTAGATAAATCTACATAGTAGGTTTGTGGATATTCAAAACGCTTGATTTGCTCCCAAAGTGTATCAAGCTGCTTTTGACAATAAGCTCTAATTTCATGAATATCAGGAGAATTATAAACCTTTTTACCGTTTTCAAATATTGGAACAAGCAGAGGTTTAGCCTCATAATCGGTTAAAATTTTCTTTTTCCATGTATGAACGGGGTCAAATAGGGTATAAGGTTGGCTTTCGTCTATAACTTCATCATGTACACAAAGTACATCACCTAAAGCCATACCGCTTTCTTTATCAAAAAAGCGATAAACCTTTTTAAAATGTGGATTTGTTATTTTCTCTACATTTTCAGAGATTTTAATTTTTGGAACAATGTTTCCATGGTCATCATCAACCGCTGCAAGCTTATAAACACCGCCAAATACAGGTTCAGATTTAGAGGTGATTAAACGTTCACCAATGCCGAAAGAGTCAATCTTAGCACCTTGTAATAGTAAATCGCTAACTAAATATTCATCAAGTGAATTAGATGCCATAATTTGTACATCGCTATAACCTGCTTTATCAAGCATTTTTCTAGCCTGTATAGAAAGATATGCAATGTCGCCTGAGTCAAGACGGATTGCTTTTGGACGTTTGCCCATAGGTGCAAGCACTTCATCAGCTACTCTAATGGCATTTACAACACCAGATTTTAATACATTATAAGTGTCAACTAAAAATACACAATTATCTGGGTAAATCTCTGCATAAGCTTTAAAAGCATCATATTCACTAGGGAACATCTGAACCCAAGAATGAGCCATTGTACCACCTGCTGGAATACCATAATCTCTATCAGACATAACACAAGCTGTACCATGACAACCGCCTATATAAGATGCTCTTGCACCAAAAATAGCACCATCATAACTTTGTGCTCGGCGTGAACCAAATTCAAGCACAACTCTACCTTGAGCAGCACGAGTTATACGGCTTGCTTTTGTAGCAATAAGCGTTTGATGATTTATTGTAAGAAGTATCATTGTTTCCACAAATTGAGCCTGTATCATAGGCCCTGCAACGGTTACAATAGGCTCTCCAGGGAAGATTGGAGTGCCTTCTGGCACTGCCCATACATCACATTCAAATTTAAAATCTTTTAAATATGCAAGGAATGCATCAGAAAAGCAATTTTTACTTTTTAAATACTCAATATCTTCATCTGTAAATTTAAGGTTTTCAAAATATTCTATAAGCTGTTCTACACCTGCCATAATAGCATATCCGCCACCATCTGGCACACGTCTAAAAAACATATCAAAGTAGGCTCTACGGTTAGCCATACCCTTTTCAAAGTAGCCATGAGCCATAGTAAACTCATAAAAATCGGTGAGCATAGTTAGATTTTTTTCTGTCATATTTTTCTCAATTCCCTTTCAAGAAACATAAATTTCATCTGAAAACAAACAGGTGTCTTTACACCCTTAATAAAACTATGATATTACGAAAAGATAAAAATTTCAAGAAAAATCGTAAAACTTTAAAAAAACAAAATTCATGCATAAACTGCATAAATATTCATTTTTCAAAATATTTATTTATTTTTCTTGCAATAACCGTATTTAGGAGTTATAATAATTTTATCCCGAAATCGGATAAATTTGGAGGAATATAAAGATGGAAAAGAAATACAACAAAGTAGTTTTAGCATATTCAGGCGGTCTTGATACTTCTGTGCTTATCCCTTGGCTAAAAGAGCATTATGGCTGTGAAGTTATCGCTGTATCTGGTAATGTAGGTCAAGCAAGCGAGCTTGAAGGTCTTGAAGAACGTGCACTCGGTACTGGTGCGTCTAAGCTATACATTGAAGATTTAACAAAGGAATTTGTTGATGATTATATTATCCCAACAATGCAGGCTGGTGCGTCTTATGAGCAATATCTTTTAGGTACTTCATTTGCACGTCCAATCATTGCAAAGCGTATTGTTGAAATCGCTAAAAAAGAAGGTGCAGATGCTATCTGTCATGGTTGCACAGGTAAAGGCAATGACCAAGTACGTTTTGAGCTAGCTATTAAAGCTTTTGCTCCAGATATGGACATTATTGCTCCATGGCGTTTCTGGGAACTTAACTCTCGTGAAAAGGAAATCGAATACGCTGAAAAGCACAATATACCATTAAAGATAAATAAGGAAACTAACTATTCTAAGGATAAGAACCTGTGGCACTTATCACATGAAGGTCTTGACCTTGAAGACCCTGCAAATGAAGCTCCACTAAATAAGGAAGGTTTCCTTGAAATGGGCGTTTCTCCAGAGCAAGCTCCAGACGTTCCAACTTATGTGACTATTCACTTTGAAAAGGGTGTTCCAACTGCTATTGATGGTGTAGAGATGGACTCTGTAGCCCTTATCACTAAGCTAAATGAGCTTGGTGGTGCTAATGGTTGCGGTATTCTTGATATTGTTGAAAACCGTCTTGTTGGTATGAAGAGCCGTGGTGTATATGAAACTCCAGGTGGTGCTGTTTTATATGCTGCTCATCAGAAACTAGAGGAAATCACTCTTGATAAAGAAACTGCTCATTATAAACAGCAGCTCGCACTAAAGTTTGCAGACCTTGTATACAATGGTCAGTGGTACACTCCACTTCGCAAGGCTATGACCGCTTTTGTTGACGCTACTCAGGAAACTGTTACTGGTGATGTTAAGCTAAAGCTTTATAAGGGCAATATTATCCCTGCATCTGTAACTTCTCCTTATTCTCTATACTCTGCTGGTATGGCTACATTTGATGAGGACGATTGCTATGACCAAGCTGACTCTGCTGGTTTCATTAACCTGTTTGGTCTTCCACTAAAGGTTCGTGCATTAAATGACCAAGCATTATTTGAAAAGACTGGTAAGCACTTCCCAAGTGTAGAATAAGAGGTAAATTATGGCTAAATTATGGGCAGGCAGATTTCAAAAGGAAACTGACCTTGTAGTAAATGATTTTAACTCCTCTATTATGTTTGACTGTCGTCTTTATAAAGAGGATATAACAGGCTCTATTGCTCATGCAACTATGCTCGGTAAACAAGGTATTATCGAGCAGCATGAGGCAGAAAAGATTGTTGCAGGTCTCAAGGAGATTTTAGCAGATATTGAAGCGGGCAATGTAGAGTTCTCTTTAGATTATGAAGATATTCATATGAATGTAGAGCAACTTCTAACTGAGAGAATAGGCGATACAGGTAAACGCCTGCATACAGGTCGTTCAAGAAATGACCAAGTAGCACTTGACATGCGTCTTTATGTTAAGAAAGAAATTGCTGAGATTATTGGTTTAACTCTTGATTTTATGAAGGCTCTTTGTGATAAATCTAAGGAAAATTTAGATGCTGTTATGCCAGGCTATACACATCTTCAAAGAGCACAGCCTACAACATTCGCTCACTATATGATGGCTTATGCAAATATGCTAAAGCGTGATGTTATGCGTCTTGATGACTGCTTAGAGCGTATGGACGATATGCCACTCGGCTCTGGTGCACTTGCTTCAACTACATATCCTATTGATAGAGATTTTGTGCGTGAACAGCTTGGCTTTGCAAGATTGACTGATAACTCTCTTGATGGTGTTTCTGATAGAGATTACTGTATTGAGCTTTGTTCTGATTTATCTATCTTAATGATGCACTTATCAAGACTTTCAGAAGAAATTATTTCTTGGTGTTCTTGGGAATTTAAATTTGTGGAACTAGATGACGCTTATTCAACTGGTTCATCTATTATGCCACAAAAGAAAAACCCTGATGTTTGTGAACTTATCCGTGGTAAAACTGGTCGTGTATATGGCAGTCTTACAACTCTGCTTACAATGCTCAAAGGCTTACCACTTGCATATAATAAAGATATGCAAGAGGATAAAGAGGCTGTATTTAATGCTATTGACACAGTAAAGCAGTGTTTAGAAGTATTTACTCCAATGTTTACTACAATGACACTGCGTAAGGACAATATGCGTAAAGCAGCGTCTAAGGGCTTTATCAATGCAACTGACTGTGCAGACTATCTAACTAAAAAGGGTATGCCATTTAGAGATGCATATAAAACTGTTGGCAGACTGGTTAGCGAATGTATTAAGGCTGATGAAACTCTGGAAACACTTACTCTAAAGGACTTTGGTGCAATTT
This sequence comes from Butyricicoccus sp., assembly GCA_017886875.1. Classification (GTDB taxonomy): domain Bacteria; phylum Bacillota; class Clostridia; order Oscillospirales; family Butyricicoccaceae; genus Butyricicoccus_B. Next base: position 83,008 of record JAGHIZ010000059.1, read on the forward strand.
CAAAGATGTTTGCACCTGATGTTTATGATGCTCTTGACCTTAACACTTGTGTAAGAGAGCGCAAAGTAATCGGTGGTCCAGCTCCAGAGGAAGTTAAACGTCAGATTGCAAAAATTGAGAAATTTATGGAGCAATATGAGGCAGTAGAACAATGAAACCTGTTATTTATATAGATGGTAAGGAAGGAACTACTGGACTTCAAATTTATGAGCGTTTAGGCTCAAGAGATGATTTAAAATTATTGCTTATTGATGAAGATAAACGAAAAGATATAAATGAGCGTGCAAAGCTTATAAATCAGGCAGATATAGTATTTTTATGTCTGCCTGATGCAGCCGCTATAGAGGCAGTAAGCTTGGTTACAAATCCAAATACCAGAATTATTGATGCCTCAACTGCTCATAGAACAAATCCCGCTTGGGATTATGGTTTTCCAGAGCTATCAAGCGAAAAACGACAGGCTATTGCAAATTCTAAAAGAGTTGCAAACCCAGGTTGTCATGCAACAGGTTTTATATCTATTGTTTATCCGCTTGTAAAGCTCGGTATACTTCCTAAAGATTATCCAATGTCATTTTTCTCACTGACTGGTTATTCAGGAGGCGGCAAAAAAATGATTGCTTCTTATGAAAGCGAGGATAAACCACAGGAATATTTTGCACCTAGAATTTATGGTCTTAACTTAAATCATAAGCATTTACCAGAAATGAAAGCGGTTTGTGAAATTGACAATCCGCCAGTATTTGCACCTGTAGTTGATGATTACTATAAAGGTATGGCGGGTACTTTAAGCCTTGTAAACAATAATCTTAACGGAAATCCAACCGCAGAGCAAATTCATAGAGCACTTTGTGATTATTACAAAGGTCAAAAATTTGTTACTGTTGCACCATTTGGCGGTGATACAGATATGCTTGGAGCTAATACAATGGCAGGTAAGGACAGCTTAAAAATTGTAGTTTGTGGAAATGAAAACCAAACTATGATTACTGCTTTGTTTGATAATCTAGGCAAGGGGGCATCTGGTGCGGCTGTACAGAATATGAATATTATGCTCGGTATGGACGAAACCACAGGTCTTAATATATAGGGAGAAAAATAAATTATGAAAATCATTTCAGGCGGCGTATGTGCTGCAAAGGGATTTAAAGCGGGTGCAACACGTTGCGGAATTAAAGAAAGCCGCAAAACTGATGACCTTGCAATTATTCTTTCTGAATGTGAGTGTACAGCAGCTGCAACATACACATTAAATAGAGTAAAGGCGGCTCCACTTTATATTACAATGGAGCACTTAGAAGATGGTGTAGCTCGTGCGATTGTTGTAAATGCTGGTAATGCTAACGCTTGTGCACCAGATGGTATGGAAAATGCAAAGCGTCAAGCACAAGCCGCTGCAAAGCTGCTTGGTGTTGAAGAAGATAGAGTTCTTGTAGCATCAACTGGTGTTATTGGTCAAAGATTAAATATAGAATGTATTGAAGAAAACATTGGCAATTTAAAGCTTTCAAACAATGGTTCAGAGGCTGCAAGCCATGCAATTTTAACCACTGATACAAAGGTTAAAAGCGTTGCTATTGAATTTAATGTTGGCGGTAAAACATGTCATATCGGTGGTATAGCAAAGGGTAGCGGTATGATACACCCTAATATGGGTACTATGCTCGGTTTTATCACAACTGACTGCAATATTACACATGAGATGTTACAAATCGCACTTGTTGAAAGTGTTCGCAGAAGTTATAACAGAGTTAGTGTTGATGGCGATACTTCAACTAATGATATGTGTATTGTTATGGCAAACGGTCTGGCAGGTAATGAACAGATTGATTGGCAAAATGAGGACTTTGACAAGTTCTATCAAGCACTTCATGAAGTAAATGTGCGTTTAGCTCGTATGATTGCAAGTGATGGCGAGGGTGCAACAAAGCTTATCACTTGTACTGTAAGTGGTGCTAGAAGTGAAGAAGCCGCAGAACGTCTTGCAAAGGCAGTATGTGCATCTAGTCTTGTAAAGGCCGCTATGTTTGGTGCAGATGCTAACTGGGGCAGAGTGCTTTGTGCTATGGGCTATTCTAAAGCACCATTTAGACCAGAATATGTTACAGTTTCATTCTCATCTAGTGTAGGCACTGTTATGGTCTGTGACCATGGTTACGGCTTGGATTTTGATGAGGATTTAGCAAAGCAGATTTTGCTTGAAAACGAGGTTAATATTGATGTTGAGCTTTACGAGGGTGAAGAAAAAGCTACCTGTTGGGGCTGTGACCTAACCTATGATTATGTAAAGATTAACGGCGATTATCGTACCTAAAACATATTTGTTGAAATCTTCGTTCTCGGGCACAGGATTTCCTATGTCCAGTGACGAGGATTTCTTTTTTAATTACCATAAAAAAGAGGGAAATAAATGAATTTTGATGCAGAAACAAAAGCTAATATTCTTGTTGAAGCTTTGCCTTATATTCAGGAATATTATGGTCAAACAGTAGTTGTTAAATATGGCGGAAACGCTATGATAAATGAAGAACTAAAGGACGCTGTTATACATGATATAGTGCTTTTAAGCCTTGTAGGTGTAAAAGTGGTTGTAGTGCATGGCGGTGGTCCAGAAATATCCGAAATGCTTAAAAAAACAGGAAAGCAATCCAAGTTTGTTAAGGGCTTACGCTATACAGACAGAGAAACAATGGATATTGTACAGATGGTTCTTTGTGGTAAGGTAAACAAAGACCTTGTAACTTTGCTTTCAAAAGCAGGCGGTAAGGGGTTAGGTCTTGGCGGTATGGACGGCGGATTATTTAAGGCAAAACGTCTGACCGATGAAGAAGGCACAGATTTCGGCTATGTTGGTGATATAGTTGATGTAAACCCACAGCCTGTTATTGATACGCTTTCTAAGGGTTATATACCTGTTGTATCAACTGTTGCAGAAGGTATTGATGCTGATACAAATTATAATATAAATGCGGATACAGCAGCAGCTAAACTTGCAATAGCTCTTGGTGCTAAAAAACTGATTTTACTTACAGATGTTCGTGGCTTACTTCGTGACCCTAAGGACGAGGAAACTTTAATTCACAAGCTAAAGGTTTCTGAAGTTCCAGCACTTATTAAAGAGGGTATCATATCAGGTGGTATGATACCTAAGGTTGATTGCTGTGTTGAGGCAGTGCGTAAGGGTGTTGAACGTGCTAACATTCAAGATGGTAGAGTGCCACATTCTATTTTAATTGAGCTATTAAGTAAAGTCGGTGTAGGTACTATGTTCCATTAATAATATTAAAAATCAAGGTGAAATAAAAATGAATTTTGAAGAACTAAAGGCACAGGAAAACCAATATGTAATGAATACATACGGTAGATTTCCAATCGCTCTTGACCATGGCGAAAAGTCTATTTTATGGGACGTTGAGGGCAAGCGTTATATTGATATGACATCTGGCATAGGTGTTTGTAGTGTGGGCTATAACAATGAAAAAATTATATCTGCAATCACAGAGCAAGCTCACAAGTTAATGCATGTTTCAAATCTGTTTACAACTGAACCTATGGTTAAAACTGCAAAAACTCTTGTAGAGTCCACAGGTATGGGCAAGGTGTTTTTCTCTAACTCTGGTGCGGAGTCAAATGAGGGTGCAATTAAACTTGCTCGTAAATATTCTTTTGATAAATATGGTGAGGGAAGAAGTAAAATCATAACTCTTGTAAACTCTTTCCATGGAAGAACTATTACAACCCTTAATGCAACAGGTCAAGAGAAATTTCATCAGTATTTTTTCCCATTTACTGAGGGTTTTGATTATGCAGCCGCAAACGATATAGAGAATTTAAAATCTAAAATTGATGATACAACTTGTGCTGTTATGATGGAGCTTATCCAAGGTGAGGGCGGTGTACTTCCTCTTGATAAGGAGTTTGTAAAGCAGGTTGAAACACTTTGCAATGAAAAGGATTTACTTTTAATTATAGATGAAGTTCAAACTGGTATTGGTAGAACGGGCAGTTTATTCTGTTTCCAGCAGTATGATATTAAGCCTGATGTTGTAACTATGGCAAAGGGCTTAGGTGGCGGTGTTCCAATCGGTGCAGTTATGGCAAACAAAAAATGCTGTGATGTTTTAGGTCCAGGAATGCATGCAACAACTTTTGGCGGTACACCTACTGTATGTGCAGCTGCTAATGCAGTATTAGACATTGTAAATAATAAACAATTTTTAGATGAAGTTAATAAAAAGGGCGAATATATAAAACAGGGTATTTTATCAATCGGTTCTCATAAAATCACAGATGTTCGTGGTATGGGACTTATGCTCGGTATAATTGTCGATGCAGATAAACGTGCAGAATATGTAAATGAATGTATATCAAATGGTTTACTTGTGCTTACAGCAGGCACAAACACTATACGTTTATTACCACCACTAACAATTAGTTATGAAGAAATTGATGAGGCTATTTCTGTTTTCAAAAAAGTTTTTGCTTAAATAAGGGGAGTAAGTTATGAAACATTTATTAAAACTGCTTGATTGCAGTACAGAAGAAATTATTGGTTTATTAGACCTTGCAGACCAGTTAAAATATGAGCGTAAGAATAATATTGCTCATCATCATTTAGAAGGCAAAAGTATAGGTCTTATTTTCCAAAAATCATCTACTCGTACTAGAGTTTCTTTTGAAACTGGTATGTATCAGTTAGGCGGTCAGGCATTGTTTTTATCTTCTCGTGATTTACAAATCGGTAGAGGTGAACCAGTACAAGATACCGCACGTGTATTATCACGTTATTTAGATAGTATTATGATTCGTACTTTCGAGCAAAAGGAAGTAGAAGATTTAGCTGAATATGGCTCTATTCCAGTTATCAACGGTTTAACAGATTTCTGTCACCCTTGTCAGGTACTTGCAGACCTTATGACTATTCGTGAAAAGTATGCTGTGCTTGAAGGCTTAAAGATGTGTTATATTGGTGATGGTAACAATATGGCTAACTCTTTAATTGTTGGTGGTCTTAAAACTGGTATGAAGGTATCTGTTGCAACTCCAGATGATTATAGACCAGATGCAAAGGTGCTTGATTTTGCTAAGGATTATGCAGACTTTACACTATGCAATGACCCAATGAAGGCAGCAGAAAATGCAGACGTTATTATTACAGATACATGGGCATCTATGGGTCAAGAAGACGAAAAAGAAATCCGTATGAAAGCATTTAAGGGCTATCAAGTAAATGATGAACTTATGGCAGCCGCTAAGGAAGGTGCAATGGTTCAGCATTGCTTGCCTGCATATCGTGGTCAAGAGATTACAGAAAAGATTTTTGAAGAACATGCACATGAAATCTTTGAAGAAGCAGAAAACCGTTTACATGCACAAAAAGCAGTTATGGTTACACTAATGAAAAATAAAGACTAATTAAATTTAAAATCCGCTATGATTATTAAAAATCTTAGCGGATTTTTTATTATTTTGATATAAAAAATAAAATTAAAAATTTTTATAAAAATTTTTTAATTTTTTTCAAAAATATGCTTGACTTTTGCATTAGCATATCATATAATAAACAAGGTCGCTGAGCTGAGCGGTCAAAACAATAAAATATAGCATGGAGAGTTGGCTGAGTGGTCGAAGGCGCACGATTGGAAATCGTGTGTGCGGTAATCCCGTACCCAGGGTTCAAATCCCTGACTCTCCGCCATAAAGATGCACTGAACTTAACTGTTCGGTGCTTTTTCTTTTGTTTTAAAGCGGAAAAAGTATGTTAAATACATTTTATAATTTATATATTTAGAAGATTATTTGAAGTATACACTTAAAATACGCAAAAGATTAAAAAATATATTGACATATTATTTATCAAGTAATATAATAAACACATAATATGTGTAAGAGTAAAATATATTCGTAAAAACAATAGGAGGTGAAATTTATATTAAATTCAGCTGCACGTGATTCACCAGTGTATATTTCTATTAATCAATAGAAATATTTTTTTAAACTTATATTACGCAAAAACAGAATACAAATATGTTTTATAGAAAAGGTGGTTTTATGGCATTAATTAATCGAAAAGTAAATGAATGGGAAAGACCTGTTTCCAGTTTGGAAAATAAGCCGAAATTAACGGCAGAAGAACTTAAAGCAGCATTTGATTCAAATACAAATCAATTAAAACCTGTTATAAATGGTATGATTGATGATTTAACAGGTGCTGAAGGTGCTGGAAATATCGGTATAAATCAAATTCAAGGTCTTGCAGGAAATACTGTACAACAAGTATTACAATCTACACAAACAGGGCTTGCAGAGCGTTACACAAAAACGGAAACTGATAGTCAAATAACAACTAGAACAAAAGATTTAGTACAATCAATACAATTTGATGAGAATACTGGTATTTTTACCATTATAAAAAGAGATGGTAGCAATTTTAAAATTGATACCGCACTTGAAAAAGTTCCTGCAAAATTTGAACTTATTTCATCTGGAAATACAGTAAAACTTAGAATTACCAATATTGATGGTACAAATACAGAAACTGATGTTACAAGGCTTATGTCAGGTTACAGTTTTAAAGATACAGATAGCATTAGTTTTACTATGACAGGTGAAGGCAGCACAAAACAGGTAAGTGCAACTATTCGTACTGCGGGTGTTACAAAAGCGATGCTTGCGGCTGATGCTGTAACATATCTTGAGCAACTTGAAAGATTATCTTCTGAGCATAAATACTATGCAGAACAAAGTGCAATCAAGGCAGAACAGTATGCACAAAAAGCACAGCAATATAGCGGAAATCCGCCAATCATTGAGGACGGTAACTGGAAAACATGGAATGCAGATACACAAAATTATATAGATACTGGATTCCCTGCAAAAGGTGAAAAGGGTGAACAAGGTCGTGGACTTCAGATTTTGGGTTATTATGATACTCTTGAACTTTTACAAGCTGGTGAACAATCTCCAAATGCTGGTGATACTTATGGTGTTGGTACTGCTGCTCCTTATTTAATATACATTTGGGATAGTGTAAACAATATTTGGGTGAATAATGGTGAAATCCAAGGTATACAAGGTGAAAAAGGTGACCCTGGTAGTCCAGCTACTATAAATGGTGTTAACACACTTGAAATTATTAGTGGTGATAATATTGAACTGGAACAGTCTGGTTCACAGCTTACAATCAATGCAAAATGTAATAATAAAAAAGCAGCAAGATTTATAATTGGCACAAGTGCAAGCGGTTGGACAGCTAATGATTGTGATTATCTTTGTGATGGAACCGATGACCAAGTAGAAATAAATGCTGCTATTCAGGCTCTTTCAGAAAATGGGGGCGAGGTTATTATTCTTGATGGTACTTACAATATTACAGGGATTATTGAAGTGAACAAGGTTAATACCAAGCTATCGGGCAATGGAAAAAGTACAATTTTAAAGAGAATGTGGAAGTCATCACATGAAGGGGTTATCAAAGTTAGTAAAAATTATTGCACGATATCAAATCTACAAATAGATGGTAATGATAGTATCTATTCATATGGCTATGGTATACATATTATCGGAATTTTCTTTAATCTAATTGTTACTGATATTACAATAACTGGCGTTATATGTAATAATAATAATACTGGTATTGTAGCTGAACAGATTAGCAATAGTATTATTAGTGGAAATACATGTTGTTATAATGCTAATACAGGAATAGAAATTGCTGGAAGTGAAACAAACCTTCCATCTAGCAGTAATATTATTACTAACAATGTTTGTAACAATAATAAAGTTTATGGTATTAAACTATATGCATGTGATAAAAGCACAGTTACAAGTAATATATGTAATGATAATGTTATTAATATGATTATAGGCGAGTCAGATAATAATACCATAACAGGAAACACATGTATTCGTGGAAGTGGTTTACCATCAGACTATACATCAAATCAATATACAATGGACTGTACAGGAAATAACAATCTTATAGTTGGCAATAATATAATGGGTAAAAATTATACAGACAGTGGCACTGGAAACACTTGGGCTAATAATAAATATCAATAAAAAGTATACTGAAAATATAAAAAAGAACCACCCAATGGGTGGTTCTTAACTTAGCATAATTTATTTAAGCCTTATTTGATATTATTTGTGCAAAGACAGTTGCATTGTCTAGTAAAATTGTCGGAAATAAAAGCTGTTTTATTGCTTATTTCAAGTTCACAAATATAATTTCAGTATCTTGTGCATTCTTATACAAATTTTCATCTGTAACAGAATTAGCTGTTTCCCACTCAACACCATTCCAGAAGTAGCTTCCTGTATTATTATCACCATAGCTACCACCATTAGAAATTATGATAGTGGAAGAAGTATCAGTGCCTTTAATTGTACCAATGACAGTTCCAGAAATGGTTAGAGTAGCATTACTATTAACGGTTAAACTTTGGTCAATAATAAGATGTGCATTAGAAGGAATTATATAGTCATCTGTGTTTACTTCACCAGTTAATATGTAAGAAGTATCATTTAGTTCTTCCCAATGGTCAAAAAATGGCAGAGTTACACCGCTTGTAATCAATTCCCATTTTGCGTACACTATGCAATCAGCATCAAAAACAGTATCAGTAGAAATCTTATTATCTTCACTAGTACCATCTTCTGTTGTATACCAACCATTAAATTCGTATCCTGCACGCTCATCAGGGGTAGGAAGTTCAGTCAGTTTGTCTTCTTCATTTGTTACTTGAGTGCTAGTTGTAGGAGCATTAGTGTAGTTTAGATTGAAAGTAATAATGTGAGCAGTTTTCCATTCATTGCCACTCCAGATATACGTTCCAGATGTTAGGTTTTTATATAGATTATCCTCAGTTACAATTAGCCTTGAATTTTCAGATGTACCTTCAATAGTACCACCACTTATTGTTTCACAAATAGTTAAAACACCAGTTTCAGCAACAGTTAGTTTTTGGTCATTATAAATGGTAACTGGTTTATTAATAGTTACATTATTATCTATATCAAAGCCAGTTGTAATATTAATTTCAGTAACATTAGTGTCATTTAAAGCTTTGTCTAGCTGAGTATTAGCGGATATCCATGCTGTTTTAGCAGGTATATTTGTACTTTCTACAGTAAGATATGTTATTTCAACAATATTTCCAGCTGTATCTTTCCAAATTAGTAACTGTGTGATGAGATTGCTTCCGAGTTGAGTTACTCCCATATCAACAGATGCATCAAGATAAGCAGCATTCATATAGTAGATATATTGACCATTTACAATATTATAGTTAGTATTTTCAGTATAATCTGTATTTAAAGTATAGTCAAACTTTCTAGTTAGTTCAAACCTTTCAGGCTGATAAACACTAATATATGCAATATTATCATAACTAGGGTGCTTCATCTGCAAACCTACAAACATTGCACCGTTTTGTACAAGCTGTTCTAAATCTCTTTTGGAGTTCTCATCTCCATTTTCCATAGCATATAGTTTGTCCAAATCCACAGTAAATGTGTAGTTAGTATTAAGCTTTGAGTAGTCTACGCCTGCGGCTGTATATGCTGCTGGATAGTCAAAGTTGCCATTAATCTCACTATCAGGCTTTCCAGCTCCTTCAGGACGAATATTTACAGACTGTTGTGTACACTTAAACCAACCAGATTGATTAGCAGTTTCCAAATTACCAATTTGAGGTTCATCACTCTCTGCAAACCATGCATATGTTGTTCCATTTGGTAAACTATTTACAGTAGCATTGGAACTAATTACCATCTTAGAAAGTGAGTCATATATGGCATCTATGGAAAATTTATTGGCTATCATACCTTCAATATTACCTGATACAGTGCCATTAACAGTTATAGTTTTACCAGCTACAATATTTACAGTTGTGGTATCACATTCAAGATTAGCTTCACTACTATCATTACAATATTCATCATAAATATTAAGCTCACCATTTATAATTGTATCACTAAGAGTAGTTCTTTCATTTTCAGATGTGTATACATAAAGGCTACCGTCTACAGTTAGAATTCCATTTGAAGTCAATAATCCATCTGGTGCAATAATCATTTTAGCATTTTGAGAAATGGTTACATTTTTATCTTCAGGAATGGTAATTTCTTTTGTGATTGCAATTTTATTAACATTTAATGTTGAAGAAGCAAAATTTTCAGTAGGAATTTCCGCAGAGCCAATTTTAATATCACCATTTATAGTGATTGTTTTAATGTTGATATCATTTAAAGCGGTTTCTAGCTGAGTTAGAGTGTTAACAGTAGCAGAAGTTGTATTATCATTGTCACCGTCGTCATCAGAACCATCATTACTGTCACCAGAACCATCGTCACCATCGCCAGAACCATCGTCACCGCCGCCAGAACCATCGTCACCGTCACCAGAACCATCGTCGCCGTCGCCGGAACCATCTTCACCGCTGCTGGAACCATCGTCGCCATCACCGGAACCATTGTCGCCACCGCCAGAACTACCAGAGCCACCACTAGAACCACCAGAGTTACCACTGTTGGAACTGCCAGAACTGTTACCATTTTCATTAGGCTTTATAACACTTCCATCACTTATGGTAACATCGCTAGAACTGTTGTTTTCAATATTTGTGTTATTAGTTTCAACCTTGGTACCAGTAGAACCTTCAATAGCTTTTACATTTTTTACAGTACCATCACCAGAAATGCTTGTGTTTAAGCCAGAGGTGACAACTAATTCTATCTTTGCACCTTTTATGGTGTAGATTGATACATTAGAGCCAGAAACAGATATATTTTTTGCTGTACCAGCAACATAAACTGCTACATCATTTGCAAAGATTGATATATTTTCAACTGTTGCAGTTTTTGCTATATTCAGCTTTGAAGAATTTGCGGTTTCAGATACTAAAATAGTACCAACAGTACCAGTAACTTCAACCGATGTATCTATACTATCAATAGAAACTGTGTCAACTGAACCGTCAATCTTTACGATATCAGAGTTATCATCTACTGAAATTTTAGAAACTTTGGCGTTATCTTGCACAGATATATTAACTATGCCTTGCTGACTAGCAACAAAAACATTTTCAATTTTAGAATTGCCTTTAATGATAACAGAGTTTTCACCACCACCATGAATAATCAGTCTACCATTAACTGTTACATTATCAAGTTCAATATGACCTGTATTTACACCCTCAGTAATGATTAGGTCATCACTAATAGTTGTATCCTTGATAGTGACATTTTCTGTACTGATAATTGCAGAACCTGCAATATTTTTTGTATATGTACCGCTATCATAAATATAAGATGCGAAAATATTGTTAATTATTGTAACAACTTCCGCACGAGTAATACTATCAGTTGGACGTAAAATGTTATTATATCCACAAATATAATTTTTTTCAGTCATTGCATTAACTGCTGGAAGTGCCCAATCACTAACAGAAGAAATATCACTGTAGGTTGCAGTTTGTGCATTATCTACATCTAAATCAAGTAGACGAGCGAACATAACAACTGCTTCTTGTCGAGTGATATTTGCATTAGGTTTTATATAACCATCTTCATAACCTTTAATGATGCCAGCAGCATTTACACTAAGCATTGCATCAGTATACCAAGTATTAGAAAGGTCAATAAAATTATTTTCCGCTTTAACTTGGTATTCCATCATATTATCAAGAAGAGTGGCAAACTCTGCACGGGTGATAGTATTATCTGGGTTAAGATTTCCATTTTCGTCAACATTAATAATACCATAATTTTGCCACGTACTTAGTGCTTGTGATGCCCAATGATTGTCAAAGTTTTCGGCTGCAAATGCAGTTATTACTTGACATATAAACAATAGACAAGCAAATAGGATAGATGTTAGTTTGAGATTTTTCATAGAATATTCAGCTCCCTTATTTTTTTGGTGAAATCTCTTTTATTTGGCGAATATAACAATTTTAAAATATAATTATTGAATAAAATTATTAAATTACACACAATAAAAGGATAATATCACCATTTATTCAATTATATATCTAATTAAATACCATTTCAATAATATTGCCAGACTGTTGAATATTCCTGATAAATCATTTTGATTATGTATAAGAAAATATAAGCAATAAAATACCGACCTAAGTTTTTAGGTCGGTTAAATTTTTTTATCTAAGATTATATGTTAAAAATTCTATAGTTTTTTCAAGCAATTTTTTAGTGGCATCACAATCGGTGTTTCTATCAAAATCGTGCATTGGTTCAGATACTATATAAGTTGTGCCTTTAAAACGGGAAGAAAGCTCTTTAAATTCATTATAAGATACATCATTATCATTTATACTATGAGTGAAAAACACAGGACAAGGCAAGTTTTCACAAAGGACAAGCGAATAATCTAAAAAGAAAAATTTTTCTCTGCCTTCATAGAATAGATTTTTCCATTTACCAGTTTGTCTGGCATAAACATATATACTGTATCGGCTATCAAGTGAACCGCTTGTGCAAATATTATCTTTGCAAACATCAAGACAGTTTTCATTTACTTTAGGTAAGGTATTATAATAACTAGAAGGAGTTTCAAACCAATCTCTAGTTAAAAAACCATATCCATAATAAGATAAAATACCATTTGGTGCTTTAGATAGTTTTTTAGAGGCTGCAAGTAAACAAAGATAAGCACCAGCAGACCTGCCCCATAAAAAATAAGGCAAATTATCATTATTTGATATAAAATTTTCTATTGAATTTATAACATCAGATAGTATAATATCAATTTTGCTTTCAGGTGCAAGCGGATAATCAAAAGCGATTATAGTAAAACCTGCATTTGTAAGTGTTTCAATATGAAAATCTGGTAAATCTTCTCTTGAGCCATAAACTAAACCGCCACCATGAAAATATAAAATAACAGCTTTTTGCGGTATATCATTTTTTTTATAAATTGTAGCATTATTAAAATTCATATTATCACATCACTTATTATTATATTTTTCTAACATTTGATAAATTATAAGTCCAATTCTAACTTCTAACATCTCATTAGGATTATCAAAATCCATTCCAGTAATCTCACTTATTTTATCTATTCTATATGCAACAGTTTTATAATGAACATATAAGCTTTGTGCAGTTTTAGATAAATTTTGATTAAAATTCAAATAGGTTTTAAGAGTTGTTATAAGTTCTTTTTGCTGAGATTTTTTATAATTATAAAGCTTCTGCAAGGACTCAGGAATATATTCAATAAGTACATTTGGATTTGTTTCTTGACATAAAAGTTTGAATATACCAAGTTCAGAAAATAAAAGTATATCTGAATTATCAGAAAAACCGTCCATTATATGTATAAATGATAATGCATCTTGAGCTTCACAATAAGAGGCTTTTATATGAGTAATACCATGAACCATTTTACCAACACCAATTTTAACTAATAACTTGTTATTTTGTTGTTCAACAAATTGTTTTAATTCACTTATATATTGTTTACATTCAAGTTGTGTTTGTTCATGATTTGTAGGCTGTATAACAACGATTTTATCCATATCACGATATATTTTAACATCAGGTGAGTATTGTAAAATGGAATTTTCAACATCAGTCATATTATAAAGTGTTTGATTTATATTTTTTCTTCCTTGATATTCAAGACCAAAAACTAAAACCCTATAAAATCCATTGAAGTCCATATTTAAAAGCTCTATATTGCGTTTAAGCTCAGCATAAGATATAATTTTACCATTTAAAAGGTTGTTAAAAATATCATTTTGGTATTTCTTTTCAAGTTCAGCAATAGCTTGTTTTCTTGAAAATTCATATTGTAAAGCGATTATAGCATTTTCAATAGCAATACAGTCAAGTGACTCAAATTTAGAAACTGTTTCTGTTATAACAAGATACATTTTATCAGTTAGATTTAATTCTATGATATATTGATTATTTTGTTTTAGATATTTATATTTTGTCAGCATACCAGCATCAAAAGGTTTAGCATTTTTAGATAAATGAAATTCAGAAAATTCATCATTTGCAGCAGCATAACAATTAAAATTTCTATCATATAATGCAACAGGATTGCGAATAAGTTTGTTAAGCATATCAAGAATATCTTTGATTGGGTGTTCTCTTTGGTGTGATGATAAAGTTAAAGCAGTGAAGTTATCATGTGTAGTTTTAAAATATTTAAGATGTGTAACTTCTCCATTAAAAATATGCTCCATAACAAAGGACATAATTTTTTGAAATGATATTTCAAATGGTACTTGAATTAAAGGTAGACTGTGTTCATTTGCATATTCTTCAAGCATTTTTATTTTGGTTTCAGCGTCCTTAACTGTTCTACCTTTTTTAATAATTATACCGCTTATTGTTTTAATCTCTTGTAAATAGCTTTGAAACTCAGCTATAGAACAGCTTTTAAAAGCATAAAGTCCAGTAAGCAGTAATTCACCGCCTTGAATAAAATGCATTATATCAGGGGCTTCAATTATAGTAACGCCTTTTATTTCGTTTTTTTTATGATTTTGACCTGCTATAAGCTTCATATCTGAAAATTCTTTGCTTTCAAGCAAATCTTTTATAGTAAAACTCATTTTTTCACCTTCTTTAATTTCATTATAACTTAAATGCACCACAGAAAAAACCTGTGGTGCATAAGTTTTTTTAATTTGAAGTTAGTTTTTCAGCGAGTTCTGTCATAATTAAAGCGGCATTACCAAAATGAGAGTATTCAGTATGTTCAACCATACAATGACTTCTGCCATCTTTACTCGGCACAAATAGCATAGCAGTAGGAATAACTTGACCTATTTCAAGAGCATCATGACCCGCACCACTATGCATATAACGATAACTGAAATTATGATTTTTACAGCTTTCCTCCATCATGTGTAGCATAGATTTATCAAGATTAACAGGTGTAATTGCAAGTTTATTTTGTATATCAAAACTGCCACCCATAGCTTTAACTTCATGCTCTAATGCATCATGCAGTTTAGCTGAAATTTTCTCTAAATTTTCTATATTACGAGAGCGAATATCAACAGTAAATTCACAAGCTTCAGCTACAATATTCATTCCACCAGGAATGGTTTTAATATAGCCTACAGTTGCAACACTACCATCATCAGTTTCTCTTGCCCAATCAGCGATTTTTGATATAACTTTAGTTGCTGCATCTACCGCATCAAGACGCATATTCATAGGTGTTGTACCTGCATGGTCAGAACGCCCGTGAACAGTTACCATATATCTATCAATACCAACAATACAATCTACAAGACCAATTTGTGTGTTTTCAGCATGTAAAACAGGGCCTTGTTCAATATGGGCTTCAATAAAATATCCTATTGAGTTATCTTTCCATTTAGCATTTTCAATTTTCTCAGGGTCAAGACCATATTCAAGCATAGCATCATAAATACTTACATCATTTTTATCTGTGAATGTGCGACAGTATTCAGGTGTACGGTTACCAAGAATAGCACCAGAACCAAAATAACCTGTGCCAAAACGCATACCTTCTTCATCACAGAAAGCAGCAGCAACAAAAGTACGCTTAGGATTTGTATTTTTTAGCTGTCTTGCAACTTCAATAGCACAAATAACA
This sequence comes from Butyricicoccus sp., assembly GCA_017886875.1. GTDB lineage: Bacteria > Bacillota > Clostridia > Oscillospirales > Butyricicoccaceae > Butyricicoccus_B. The sequence continues at coordinate 98,612 of JAGHIZ010000059.1, forward strand.
CCAGCTATACCATCGTAATCGCCACCATTTACAACAGAGTCAAAATGTGAACCCATCATAACGCAAGGTAGGGAAGTATCTGAGCCATAAATAAAACCGAACACATTGCCCGCTTCATCTTCCTTAACTTCAAGACCTGCTTCTTTCATTATTGTTTTAAGATAATCAGCCGCTTGTCTAGCTTCTTTAGTAAATGGCAAACGTGTACAGCCTTTATTTGGTGTTGCAGTAAACTGCTTTAAATGTTCGAGATTTTCAGCAATTCTTTTTGTCATTAGCTCTTTGTTCATTTATCTATCTCGCTTTCCTAGTTTATCATAAATATGAGTTTTAACTGGAGAATATAGCATTGCAATAGCAATCATAATAAAACCTAATGTGTATAAAATGCTTTGGTCTTTATAAAGTCCTAGCATAATCATAGCAAAAGCAATCATTATAATTATAAAAGCTATTGTTAGTTTTCCAGCTCGTGTGTTAAAGAATTTTTGTTCATTCATTCTATGCTCATGTCCTTTCGTTTACAGATTTACTATGGCAAAAGCGATTAAACCTATCATAATAACTACAGGAACATTTATAACCATGATTTTTTTAAGAATTTTACCTTCACTTCCTAAAATCTGTGCGGTTGTAGTACCTAAAATAATATTACTTGGGCTAATAGCACTACCAACAGATGCACCAGAGGACTGAGCACCTAAAATAACAGATGCATCTACATTTAATAGGTTAGCAGTTGCATTGTGAAAACCTGAGAATAAAATATTAGAGCTCATATTGCTACCTGTCATAAATGAACCAAGCATACCCACAAATGGCGATAAAATTACATATACACCGCCTAAAACATTTGCGATACCATTAGCTAAAACAATGGTTTGACCTGTGCCAGCCATTATTTTAGACATAATAATTAGACCGATAACCGCAAGACCAGAAGGCATAGTCATGGAAACAGCTCTCATAAATATAGCTTTTACACTGCCTTTTTTAAGCCATTTACGTTTTTTGTAGTATAAAAGTCCTAAAATAGATGATATAAATAGGAACATACTAGCGTGAGTAAATGGGCTGATAGGGGAGAAGTTAGGCTCAGCAGCATTTACAAAGCCATAACCTGTCACCGTTTCAGGAAATGAAAGAGAAAGTTTAAACTGACTACAAAATTCAAAAACAGGCGGAATAACAAGCACTACAAGAGTTATAACAGATAATAAAATATAAGGTACAAAAGCATCAATAAGCTTCATATCCTTTGATGAATTATCAGAGCCACATTCTGAAAAATCACGGTTTATAATTTGACTGTCTTTAACGCACCATTCGCTATTATACGCCTTTGTACAACTTAAAAGCAATACTGCAATCAAAGAAATACAAGCAGGAACAAAACAAGCAATAGTTGTGTTAATCTGTGTGAGTAGTAACTCACCACCGCCTTGAATTACTGATATACATATTACGGCAGGAAAGCCTTTTTTTATAGCCTTGCCTTTGCCATAGAACCAACATATAACAAAGCCTTCAATGATATTCCAAAACCAAATAAAAGCAGCGGTAAAAAATGCGGTTTTAAGATACTCTGGACTTTGTGCTGTAAGTCCAGTTGTCATTGCAAGAGCGTCCCATGCAGCACCTAGAGTACCAAAGGTATTTCCCCAAGACTGTCCTATAAGAGGAATTATAACCGCCCACATAGGCTTTACACCTATACCAATAAGCAATGGAGCACCAACTGCAACAGGTACACCAAAACCAGTTATACCTTGAAGAAAGCTTTCAAAAATCCAACCCATAGTTAAAACCAGTAAAAGCTCATTAGGTAAAAGTTTTCTCATACCATTTCTAATAACTGAAAATGCTTTTGCTTCAAGCCCAACTTGATACATAAGTACAGCAGTAAAAACTATAAGCAGTATTGTAAGAGCATTCCAAATACCTTTTGCACTTTCGGCAGCTATAAGTTTTATATCAGCTTTGTAGAAAATAACACCGGTTAAAACGGTTATTATAAGACCAATAGGGGCAGCATCAGTTGCACCCCATTGGAATTTTATCATAAGCACAAGCAGCGTGAGAATTGGTAAACACGCTAAACCCCACATCAAAAAGTTAATTGGTATATCCATAAAATGTTCTCCCTAACTTTTTGGCACAGGTAATTATAAATGAATAACTGTGCCAGTTTTGCCAGCAATACCATCAGCAGCTTTTTCAAGAAGTGTAATAAGAGCTTTTTTGTTATTGCTAGACTGTACAAATGAAACAGCAGCTTCAACCTTTGGGAGCATGGAGCCCTTTGCAAACTGTCCTTCATTTATATATTGTTTTGCTTCATTTACTGACATTTCAGAAATCCATTTTTGGTTTGGTTTACCGAAGTCTATAGCGACTTTTTCAACAGCGGTTAGTATAACCAGAAAATCAGCATCTAATTTAGTTGCAAGTAAGCTACTGACATTATCTTTATCAATAACCGCATTTGTGCCTACAAGCTTACCATTTTCATTTATAACAGGTATACCGCCACCACCACAAGTTATAACAATATGGTCATTATCTAAAAGAGTTTGAATTGTTTTAAGCTCTTTTATAGCTACAGGCATGGGAGATGGCACAACAGCTCTATAACCTCTGCCAGCATCTTCTATACAAGGTATACCATTTGCTTCATGTTCATCAGCTTCTTCTTTGGTTAAAAATTTGCCGATAGGCTTTGTTGGATTTGAAAAAGCAGGGTCATCTTTTGAAACTTCAACTTGTGAAAGAATGGTAGATACTTTTTTATCAATACCCCTTTGGTAAAGCTCATATTTAATAGCATTTTGCAAGTCAATACCTATATATCCTTGGCTCATTGCAACACAGGTAGGCAGAGGAATTTTTTTAAAATTCTTTTTCTGCATATAGTCCATAGCATCTTGTATCATACCAACTTGAGGACCATTTCCATGGGTTACAATTAGCTTGTAACCCTCGGAAACCAAATCAACAATAACTTTAGCTGTATTTGCAACAGCACTTTTTTGTTCATCAATGTCAGCACCTAGGGCATTACCTCCTAGTGCAATTACAATTTTCTTTTCCATGCTAGTTCTCTTTTCATAATATTGAACTTACAGAGTAAATCCTAATTTTTTAGCATAAGCTGCAATAGCTTTTTCAAAACATTCAATAGGTGGGTGAACAGTGCCTGCACCAACCTGACCAAAGCCAGCAACCTTATGTGCAATACCTGTATTGATAACTGGTGTTATACCTTTTTCTACAACAAGTCTTGCATCAATGCCAAGACAAATGCCTTGAAAGTTCCAGTTAGGGATAATAAAGTTTGGGTTTCTATCAATACAAATTTCCATCATATCGTTACTTGTGCGAAGTGCATCTTCATAACCGCCAGCACCTACAAAGCGGGTTACAGCAGGTGCGGCAATCATAGCCATACCACCGACACCAAATGTTTCAGTTATAGCACTATCACCCATATCAGGACAAGCATCTTCTTCATCATAACCTGTGAAATAAAGTCCCTTAGGGGTATTTACAGGGCCAGTAAACCATTCATCACCCATACCCGCTATACGGATACCAAATTCCACGCCATTACGGCACATTGCAGTAACAATAGTACCTTTTTGTATTGTTCTTGCAGCGTCCATAATAGCTTTACCAGTAGCCATCATAATATTTAAAAAGAATTGGTCGGTATCAGATAGGAAACGTATTACATCATAGCGTTCTTTTTCGTCCATATCAAGCTTGGTTATTATAGGTGCAACTTCCTTTAAAAATGATAGGGAAGCGGCAATATTTCTCTGATGGAATTCATCGCCCATAGCAAGAGCCTTAGCCATTAGAGGGTTCACATCAATGCCGCCAAGCTCTCTAATAGCTTTACCAAGAGTTGGCCCTAAAATATCACGCATCCAACGCAAACGATTTACAACTTCCTCAGAATATGCACCAAAACGCAGAACTTTACCAATGCCCTCATTCATTGTACAGTAAGCTCTATTACCATCAGTGCGGTTTTCTACAACAAACACAGGCATATTAGGGGAGGTAATACCACCCATAGGACCAACTGCATTTACATGATGACATGGAATTAGCTTAATTTCGCCAGAAGAAAGTAGTTTTTTAGCATCTTCTTCATTATCTGCCCATTCCTCAAATAATACAGCACCTACACAAGAACCTTGAACTGGGTCAGGCATATTTTTATATTCAATAGGTGGGCCTGCATGTAAAATAACTTTACCTTCAGCCATTTCAGAAATAACTTCCTTAGCTTGAACATTGTCAATAATAACAGGTTGACTTGCTACAATTTTTGCAATAACTTCTCTGTTTGCAGCATCAATGTCAAATTCCTTGAAGTTTCTAAGGAAATCAAGAGTTTTAATCATTTCAACATTGCCGCCAGCAGGAGGAGCCCAATCAAATTGAACAACCTGACAGCCAAACTCGTCAGCAACCTCAGCAAAGCTCTTTAAGCCGATATTTATAATTCTTGGCTTTTCAGAAAGCATTTTAAGCAGTTTATCAGATGCAGGTGTAATTTGAACATCTACAGCCTGTTTTGCACGAATTTCCTTTTCAGGTTCGGAAAAATCAAGACCTATTGCACGAATTGCCATTTGAGAGGCGAGTTTATTTGTTTCACAAACAATAACACCAGCATTTTTCAGTTTGTTTACCGCTTCATCATAGCCTTGATAGTCGTGACGAGTGCCGCAAACAGTAGCAATAAAGAATAATTTTCTGCCTTCATTTTCAGCCTTTTGTTTTAGCTCGTTGATTGTTGGCAGTAAAGCTCCAGCCATATCTTCATGTGAGCCATAACCTAACATAATATCAAAAAGAATAACACCAGTAGAGCTGTCATCAATAGCTTCCTTCATGCATTCAATACGTTTTGCAGGGTCAATCATTGGGTGAGGTTTACCCTGAGTATAAACATCGTCGCCAAGGTCAACGACAATATGACCGCCATGTTTTAACATAAAGCCTTCAGCTTTTTCTGGTGGGGTGTCAAGGTTTAAAGCGTCTTTAATAAGCATTGCAGCCTCACCAGCAAGAGTACCGCCAGAATAATAAGCCTTAATAGTTTTATTTTCGCTCTTATCAAATGCGTTTTCTGGTGTTTCAGCAGAAACAACACAAGTGTTTATATCTTCATTTCTTACAAGGTTAACAGCAAGTCTTGCAGCTTCATCAAGTGTATAAGCATGATAAAAACCCTGTTCATGGTATTCAGGCTTTTCACCTAAAAACAGAGTTACAACAGGTTTTTTAAAAGCACTTAAACGGTTTGAAATCATTTCTCTAACCGCCTTTGCAGGTGGCTTGGAAATAACAATCATAACTTTTATGCTGTCATCTTGTTCCATAGCATTTATGGTATCCATCATAGTTATGCCGCCAATTTCAGAGGAAAGGTCACGACCACCTGTACCGATTGCATTTTTAACGCCTTCGCCCAAACGGTCAATAATTGTGGTAAGCTCTTGGATACCTGTACCAGATGCACCAATAATACCAATTTTACCAGAGTTAACTTTATTGGTAAAAGCGATAGGCACACTTTGAATTATACCAGTGCCACAATCAGGTCCCATAACTACAAGACCTTTTTCATGAGCTTTTTGTTTAAGCTTCTTTTCGTCCTCTATAGTAACATTATCGCTAAACATAAAAACATTCATGCCTTCATCAAGTGCACGATTAGCTTCAAGTGCTGCATAAGCACCTGCAATAGATATAACTGCCATATCAGCATTAGGCATTTTCTCAAGAGCTTTATCCCAAGATTTAACGCTTTCGGTTTGCTGATTTTTAGTATTTTGTTTTTTGAAATATGCATCAATTTCATTTTCGATAATGTTCATAGTGTTTTCATTATCTATATCAGCGACAACTACCATATCATTTGCACCAGCGGCAAGCAGTTCTTCTGTATCAAGACCGCTTTGTTTAAAGATATCTTTATTAGCTGGTGTTGCCATCATAATAGATACTTTATTAACCCCTTGCATTGCTGAAATGTGGTTTGTCAGTAGCATAAGCACAACAGAGTCATGATAACTACCTTTTTTAACAACTGTTTTTAACATATTTGCTCTCCTTTTATGGTTTAAAGATTGCTAAATTTATAGTTTGTGTTAAGAGAACTTTCAATATTGCATAATTCATTATAATAATGAATATTTAAAAACAAACTGTAATTACTATTATCACAAGCAATTTAAAAATTTTCAATAGAATTTAATGTGATAAAAAGGATAAAAAAACAAAAAAATTTTATCTTTATAAGCAACTATATTGTAAATTTATACATATAATAACTGGTTAACACAAACTAAAGCTTTTACTATTATATACTATTTTAGCTGTATTTTCGAGTAAATAGGCTATAAAAAAATGATTTTTTTGCTTAAAAACTCATTTTTTCAAAAAAACACAAAACCACATTAAAAAAACACATATGTTTAGTTATATAAAACAAAAAACATTTTGCATATAATGTATATAATATAATTTGTATGCACTTGCACAAGTGTAAAAATGTGTTTATAATAAATAATGTGAATTTTAAAACTAAATTGGTACTTAACAGAAGGGAATTATCAATTATGAATATGAAATTTAGTGAAATCAATCCATCACCAAGAATGCTTATGACTCCAGGACCAGTTGAGGCTGACCCTAGAGTGCTTCGTGCAATGAGTGCACATATTCTTGGTCAGTTTGACCCAGAATTTACTGCTCTTATGAACGAGACTATGGAAATGGAGCGTTATTTGTTCCAAACAAAAAATAAGCAGACTTATGTTGTTGATACAACTTCAAGAGGTGGTCTTGAAACAGTATTAACTGGTGCTATTTGTCCAAATGATAAGGTGCTTATTCCTGCATTCGGTCGTTTTGGTTATCTACTTGCTGAGATTTTAGAGCGTTGTGGTGCTAATATTACACTTCTTGAGAAGGAATGGGGCACTGTATTTGACCCACAAGAAATTGAGGACGAACTAAAAAAAGGCGGTTATAAAGCTGTTGCTTGTATACATGGTGAAACCTCAACTTCTATGATGCAGCCACTAAAGGAGCTTGGCGAAATCTGTGAGAGATATGGTGCACTTTTAATTGTTGATGCTGTTGCAACTTTAGGCGGTGCTGAAGTTAAGGTTGATGACTGGAAACTATCTGCTTGTATTTCTGGTACTCAAAAATGTGTTTCTGCACCATCTGGTTCCGCACTTATTACTTATAATGAGCAAATTGAGCAAATTGTTAAGGCTAGAAAGCGTGTTGAAAAGGGTATCCGTACAGATGCTGATATACAAGGCAAGCTTGCACACATTCCAAGCAACTATCTTGACTTAGGTCAGCTTGAAGATTACTGGAGCCCAAGAAGATTAAATCACCATACAGAAGCTACAAGTATGCAATATGCTGTGCATGAAGCTTTACGCTGTATTGTAAATGAAACACTTGAAACACGTTTTGCAAGACATAAGCTTAATGATAAGGCACTTGTTGCAGGTCTTCAGGCTATGGGACTAACCATTTTTGGCGATTTAGAGCATAAAATGCCAGTAGTAACCGCTATCAATATCCCAGAAGGTACAGATGGCAAGGCTATTAGAGGTATGCTGCTTGATGATTTCGGTATTGAAATTGCAACTTCTTTTGGTCCACTTGATGGCAAGATTTTAAGAATTGGTAATATGGGTTACTCAAGTCAAAAGAGAAATATTCTAATTCTTTTAGGTGCACTTGAAGCAGTTATGAAAAGAAATGGTGCAAAGGTTACAACAGGTGAAGCTGTTAATGCTGCACTTGATGTTTACAAAGCAAATAGTTAATTTTTTTAAACATAAGCAAAGACGCTTAAACTCCAAAGGGTTTAAGCGTTTTTTTTTAGTATTTTAGATATGGTGTTTAAACAATAGTAAATTCCGCAAAGTGTATCAATCCCAGATGAATGACCTATCTTTTTAAAATTTTCGTATATCTCATTTGAGGATTTAAAATAAGGTAAACTTAAAACAGGACTGCTAAAATTATCATCTAATGCACAGTTTAAAAATGCACCGCTTATATCATTTGTGTTTTTTAGATTATATTTTATTTTATTTTTGAGCAGTTTTACAAATAAATAATTTTCTAAATTATCAAATATAAAGCCTGCAAGTACACCACAAAGAAAATCATCACCGCTTGGAGTTAAACCTATTCCAAGACCTATAAGGCTTGAAAGCTCATTTGCTGCATTTTCATAATTTTTATTTAATAGCTCATTTGTGCAGTTATTTATTTTGTTTTTTGCTGCATTTATTATTAAAAAGTTATTTTCTGTATTTGATGAAAAAATAGCATTAAATCCTGAAAAATCAGCTTTATATATTGCTTTTATTAGCATATCACATGAAATATCAAATGTATTTTTATGCATTTTTAAATCTATAATTTCCGTTTTTGAATAATCAAAACAAAAATCATCAATAAAAATATAATTATTTTTTATAGATATTTTTGAATTTAAATCTATATCAAAAGAATTAACGTTTGTAATAAGGCTTATTGGTGAGACAACAGTATTATAGGTTTGTAGAGCTAAAATTTTATTATTTATTATTAGATTTACTGTGTTTTCATATACCGAATGAATTTTAATAGGCATATTTGAGTTTAAAATATTGATGGCATAATTTGCCGATATTAGTATATATTGAGTTTTCATTTAAAAAATCCTCTTTATTATATAACATGAAAATAATTACAATATAGAATATTTATAAAAAAATTTCTTTACATATAACAAATATAATGATAAAGTATGTCATAAAGGATAAAAAACAAAAAATTTTTTTGATAAAATAGCAAAAAGATTTTTTGCTTAGGGAGGTTTAATATTGAAGTTAAAGATGGTGCTATATTAGCAATTTTAGCACAATGAAACATCACATGCAAAGAAGTATTAAAATCATGTGAAAGAAAGAAACAATATTAGTAAAAAGGAATGGAAAAAATGGAAAAGAAAAAATTTTCGATTTCACTAACAACACAAATATTAATTGCTACAATAGGCGGTTTAGTATTTGGTACATTTGCTGGTGAATGGGCATCAAATATTAAATTTATAGGCGATATATTTTTAAGGCTTATTCAGATGTCAGTAGTAGTGCTTGTAATGTCATCGGTTGCTGGTGCGGTAGGTAGTGGAGATTCCAAAGATGTAGGTAAAATGGGTTTACATACATTTAAATGGATTATAATTTTTACAATTTTCTCTGCGGCTTTAGGCGTTGCATTATCACTCTTAGTAAAACCGGGATTAGGTATTGATTTATCAGGTGCAGAAACTTTAACAGAAACCACAATAGCTTCTGCTTCACTTCAAGAAACACTTACAAATTTTGTACCAACTAATATTATTCAAGCTATGGCAGATGGTTCAATGGTTCCATGTATTGTGTTTGCACTGTTTTTTGGTATTGCAACAGGTCAATATACTAAGCAGACACAAAACAGAAATATTGCTGATTTCATAACTGGTGTGAATGCAGTTGTAACAAATATTATTAAAATGGTTATGACAGTTGCACCTATTGGTATTTTCTGTTTACTTGCAGATGTGGCGGGTTCTACTGGTTTTGCAGTTATTATTCCTATGCTTAAATTCTTAGGTATTTTACTTGTGGGCGATTTAATTCAGTTTTTGGTATTTACTCCGCTTACAGCTGTATTATGTAAGGTAAATCCTTTTAAAATGCCAAAGAAATTTGCTAAAATGTCTATTATGGCTATAACAACAACTTCTGGTGCAATATGTCTACCAACAAAAATGGAAGATGCAGTTAAGAAGTTTGGCGTTAGTCGTAAAGTAGCAGATTTTACAGGGCCAATTACAATGTCTATGAATAGCTGCGGTGCAGCTCAATGTTATGTAGTAGCTATATTTTTCATGGCACAGTCAACAGGTATAAATATGACCACATATCAAATGGGTATGGCTATTTTACTTTCATGTTTAATGTGTATGGGTACAATTTCTGTTCCAGGTGGTTCGGTTATTGTTTATACTTTCCTTGCTTCTTCTTTAGGTTTGCCAATGGAAAGCATTGCTGTTTTAATTGGTATTGACTGGTTTGCTGGTATGTTCCGTACACTTATGAATGTTGATGTTGATGTTATGGTGGGTATGCTTGTAGCAAGTAAGCTAGGTGAGCTTGACCATGATGTATATAACGAAAAGAAAATAGCAGAATATAATTAAAAATATCATATGTTATATTATGGTAATTATTTAGTGTAGTAGCAGATGTTACTACACTATTTTTATGTTTAAAATAAAATTATCAAAATAATAAAAAAATATTAAAAGATGCAAAAAACATAAAACCAAATATTCCTTAAAAAGAATTAAACATATTTTTATTAAAAAATAATTAAAATGTGATTTAAGCAGACAAAATTAAATATAAAAAAATATAACATTTTAACAGTAATTAAATAACAAAATAAAATTTTTTAAATTTAAAATATAGTATTTTTACTAAATATATAATGCGTTTTTTTGGCGATATTTTGTAATTTTTCATTAAAAATGTAGACTTTTATATGATTTTAATGATATAATTTAAATTATTATAACAGAATTTGTATAGGAGTGAGAAAGCGGATTTTTTTAAAAACAAAAGTTTATAACATATAAACTTATATTTTATAACGCCATGGGGGCAAATATTATGGAAAAACAGATAACAAAAGCAGAAAAAAAACAATTTAAATTTGGCATTCTTCCTAAGCTATTAATTGGAATATTAGTACCATTATTTGTGGTACTTATTATTATGAGCATTTTTCTAGGAATGCAAGTGTCAAAAACAGTAAACAGTTCTATGAGTGCAGAGCTAGATGCACAGTCAAGTAATGCAGCAAGTAATGTAGATGCATTCTTTGAAAGATATTTTGGTATTACAGAATGTTTAGCTTCAACTCAAATAATTAGGGATACAACTGTTGAGCAAACCGAAGGGGGCATTGCTACACACAGATTATTTGGCAGTCTCTTGGAAACGCTTAACTTAATACAACAAGATAATAAAGATGATATAGCTTTCATTTGGACAGCCAATCTTATAACAGGTGAAGTTTTACAAAATGATGGCACAATATACACTAAAAATGATATTGATGTATATACCAGAGATTGGTACAAACTTGTTATGGATAAAAAACAAACAATAGCAACAGGAATGTATGTAAGTCTAAATACTAATGATACTATGGTTACAATAGCAAGTCCAGTATTTATAAACGGTAGTATTCAAGGTATTGTCGGTATAGATTTGAATATGAGCAGCTTAAATCAAAGTTTAAGCAAAATTTCTGTAGGTGACAACGGATATATAGCATTGTATGATTCAGAAAATCAAATAATGTATCACCCAAATAATAGTATGATAAATGCTAATATAGAAGATGTAAACTATTCTTCAAATATGTTAAGCATTATTAAAAATAAGGAAAATGTAAGTGCAACTCCATACACATTGAATGATCAAAATTATTATGGCAGTGTCACAAATATAGATGACCTAGGATATACTATGTTAGGTGTAATGCCTGAATATGAATTTACTGAAAGTACCAATTCTATACTTCGTATATTGATTATTGGAATTTTTAGTTGTGGTATTGTTTTAGCAGCAATATGTGTATTTATTGCTCTTTCAATTACAAGACCAATTAAACAACTCAATATAGCTGTTGGTATGTTGGCAGAAGGTAAGCTTAATGTTGAAGTTAAGTGCAATAGTCGAGATGAAGTAAGTGACGTTGGAACAAATGTAATTAAAATAGTCGATAGACTAAAAGAGTATATATTATATATAAATGAAATATCAGATGTTTTATATCAAATAGGTAAAGGCAATTTAGTATTTACTTTAAAGCACCAGTATCAAGGAGAATTTGCTAAAGTTAAACAAGCACTGGTTGACATTAGAAATACTTTAACCCAAACAATAACTTCTATTACAAATTCAGCAGATATGGTTAATACTAGTTCGGAACAGATTTCTAATGGTGCACAAGCATTAGCCCAAGGTGCAACAGAACAAGCTTCATCAGTTCAGGAATTAGCAGCTACTGTACAAGATTTATCTACACAGGCAACTAAAGAATCTGATAGGGCTGTTGAAGCAAAGAATTTCCTTGAACACATTAAAGGGGAAGTTGAAAAATGTAATGCTCAGATGGAACAAATGCGTGTTGCTATGGAAGACATAAGCGTTCAATCTGAAACCATAAGAGGTATAATAAAAACAATTGATGATATTGCATTCCAAACAAATATTCTTGCACTTAATGCAGCTGTAGAGGCAGCACGTGCAGGAAAAGCAGGAAAGGGATTTTCAGTTGTAGCAGATGAGGTTAGAAATTTGGCAGATGGATTGTCAAGTCAAAAGCGACAGTTGATGAAAGAAAACTTCATAGGCAGATTTCCACTTGAGACATTTTCGAGGTCTAGAATTTATAAGAAATAAAGCTTTTTGTAAATCATTATAGGAAAC
>JAGHIZ010000060.1 GCA_017886875.1 Butyricicoccus sp.
CAGGTGCAGTTTTAGCTGCCTGAGTCTTTGTAGCAGCAGTTTTACGAGTGCGACGAGTTGTTGTCTTTTTTTCCACTACTGCTTCCTCCTGCTTAGTTTTTCTCATATTAAATTAAATCTCCTTTAACGGTAAAAGGGGGATAAAAGCGATATTAGCTTTTTTCCCCCTCCTACCCCGTAAACGTTCTTTTATAAACGCTAATTAATTAGTTCTGGTTTGCTGCATCTACGATTGCTGCAAAATCAGGAGCCTTAAGGGAAGCACCACCGATTAGACCACCGTCTACATCTGGCTGTGCAAGTAGCTCTGCTGCATTCTTAGCATTCATAGAACCGCCATACTGAATTGTGATTGCACGAGCTGCACGAGCACCATACATTTCACGCAGACAATCACGAATTTTAGCACAAACCTCACCAGCTTGTTCGCTAGTTGCAGTTTTACCAGTGCCGATAGCCCAAATTGGCTCATAAGCGATAACTACTTTCTTAGCTTCATCAACAGTTACACCCTGAAGTGCAATCTTAACCTGCTTGCGAATAACTTCCATAGTTACGTCCTGCTCACGCTCTGTAAGGCTTTCGCCTACACAAAGGATTGGACGAAGACCATTTTCGATTGCAACTTTTACCTTCTTGTTGCAGGTTTCATCTGTCTCATTGAAATACTGACGACGCTCGGAGTGACCGATAATAACATACTTAACGCCAAGCTCCTTTAGCATATCTGCAGAAACTTCACCAGTAAAAGCACCAGACTTTTCAAAGTGCATATTTTCTGCACCGATTGCAATCTTGCTACCCTTAGCAGCCTTTACTGCTGTTTGAATATCAGTAAATGGAACACAAAGAACAACTTCACACCACTTAGTCTTAGAAAGCATACCCTTCATTTCTTCAATAAGAGCCTTAGCTTCGCTAGGTGTCTTGTTCATCTTCCAGTTACCAGCGATAATCGTCTTACGATATCTGCGATTCATATTGTTAATACCCCTTTCGTCCTTAAAGCATTGCTTTTAAGGACTTTAAAAATTTAAAATTACTTATCGTTTAAGCAAGCGATACCTGGTAGCTCAAGACCTTCTAGGAACTCAAGAGAAGCACCGCCACCAGTGGAGATATGAGTCATCTTATCTGCATAGCCGAGCTTTTCAACAGCAGCTGCAGAGTCACCGCCACCAATGATAGAAATTGCATTAGACTCAGCGATTGCCTTAGCAACAGCCTTTGTACCTACTGCAAATGCATCAAATTCAAATACGCCCATTGGACCGTTCCATACAACAGTGCCAGCGTCCTTAACAGCCTCAGAGAATAGCTCAATAGTCTTAGGTCCGATATCAAGTCCCATTAGACCTGCTGGAATTTTGCCTGCTTCATGAACAACTGGAGTTGCATCAGCAGCAAACTTATCTGCACAAACAGTATCTACTGGCAGAAGTAGCTTAACGCCCTTATCTTGAGCCTTCTTGATTAGGTCGTTAGCAAGGTCTAGCTTGTCTTCTTCACATAGAGAAGTGCCGATTTCGCCGCCCTGAGCCTTGCTGAATGTGTAAGCCATACCACCACCGATGATGATAGTATCACACTTTTCAATCAGATTATTGATAACGCCAATCTTATCAGAAACCTTAGCACCGCCTAGAATTGCAACGAATGGGCGAGCTGGATTAGCAAGAGCCTTACCCATGATAGAGATTTCCTTGTTGATTAGGTAGCCACAAACAGCTGGTAGATAATCAGCTAGACCAGCGGTAGTAGCATGTGCACGGTGTGCAGTACCGAATGCGTCATTTACATAAACTTCAGCCATAGATGCTAATTCCTTAGCAAATGCTGGGTCGTTCTTTTCCTCTTCCTTGTGGAAACGAACGTTTTCAAGCAGCATTGCCTGACCTGGCTGTAAAGCTGCTGCCATTGCCTTAGCGTCCTCACCGATAACGTCCTTAGCAAGCTTTACTTCTTGACCTAGAAGCTCGCTTAGACGCTCAGCTACTGGAGCTAGAGAATACTTCATCTTAAACTCGCCCTTTGGACGACCTAAATGAGAGCAGAGAATAACTGCTGCATTCTGACCTAACAGATACTTGATAGTTGGCAGAGCAGCTACGATACGCTTGTCATCAGTGATTTTGCCGGTTTCGTCCTGTGGCACGTTAAAGTCGCAACGTACAATTACCTTCTTACCAGCTACGTCGATGTCTTCTACATTCTTCTTATTGTAATCCATATTGACTCTCCTTTGAGCAAATAATTTTATCAAAACGGACTGAAAGCGGAGGGTTTGTCCGCTTAGAGCAGGTATTCTGCACACACTGCTTCCTAAGACAGAATTATACTTGTTTTATCCTTAACAATCAATAGAATTTTTGAAAAAATATCACAAAAAATTAGATTGTTTAGTATTTTTTTAATTTCACGCCTAACAAAAATGTGTTTATAGTGCTTTTTTAACAAGTTCTACACAAAAGTTTCCACAAACTTTTCTGTTTATTATACCCAATTTTACATGAAAATTACTCTTTATTACTCTAAATTATTTTTAGTTAAAGTGCAAGTCCCATATCCACTGGAAAAACACCTGCCTGTTTAAGACCTTTGAACTCAGTTTGTCTTAAAGCCTCGAAAACTGTTATTGCAACCGAGTTTGAAAGATTTAAACTTCTAGCTCCCTCACGCATAGGTATGCGTATACATCTTTCAGGATTTTTTATAAGCAAGCTTTCTGGCAGTCCTTTTGTTTCCTTACCAAAAAGCAGATATGCATTATCATTAAACTTTACATCTGTATAGCTATGCTGTGCTTTTGTTGTAAGATAAAAATACTGACCATCTGGATTTTTCTTGAAAAAGTCATCAAGATTATCATAATATCTAACATCAAGCAAATGCCAATAATCAAGCCCTGCACGTTTTAAATGTTTGTCATCAAGTTCAAAACCAAGCGGGCGAACAAGATGAAGTATAGAGCCTGTAGCTGCACAGGTGCGAGCTATATTGCCAGTGTTTTGAGGAATTTCTGGCTCAACCAAAACGATATTAAACATATTAAACCCCTTTTCATGCTTACAATTTTATTTTATTTGATTTTTTTTACTTTTTCAAGCGTTTTTGCATTTTTTATTATAAAAATATCCTCAGATTTTTAAATCTGAGGATAAAATACTTATTTATGAAAAATATTCTCTTGTTTGCTCAACATTTTTCATTATTGCTTTTTTAAGTTCACTTACATCTGTAAAAGCTTTTTCAGGACGTAAAAACTTATAAAACTCAATATGAATAAATTTTCCATATAAATCGCCTGTAAAGTCCAGTAAATGAGGCTCAATAGTAGGAGCACCACCATCTTCAAAAGTAGGTTTTATACCAATATTTGTAGCCGCCATATGGTTTTTACCATCAACAACCACAAGAGTAGCATAAACACCATAAGGCGGAAGTACCATTTCTTTTGGCAAAGCTAAATTGAGTGTTGGCACACCTAATGTACGAGTTCCAACTTTTCTGCCATGCTGAACAACACCAGATACAGTGTATGGGTGTCCTAAAAACTTGGTTGCTCTTTCCATATCTCCTTGGGAAATAAGCTGGCGAATATATGTTGATGATATTGTTATACCATCAACTTTAACATCAGGTATACAATCATAACCTATACCCGCTTTTTTGCATTCCTCAGCCATACCTTCCGATGTGCCAAGACCTTTATAACCAAATCTATTATTATGACCAGATATTATATATTTTGCATTAAATTTTTTAATAAGCAGCTCATGAATAAAGTCTTTCCAATCCATTGTGCGTAAATTATCATCAAAATGCCCGAAAATAACTTCATCTACTTTACCAAACTTTTTTATCTCATCTGCTCTTGTAGCCTTTGCTGTAAGCATAGGTACAGCTGTTCCACTCATTACCGAGCTTGGGTGCTGGTCAAAAGTGAAAACAGATGAAATACCACGTATTTCCTTAGCTCTTAATACAGCTTTATCCATAAGTGCTTTATGCCCCAAATGTACGCCATCAAAATAACCAAGTGCTATTGCACGAGGTGTATTTTTATCATTCATTTTTCATTATCCCCAGTTTATCTAAAATTTTTATAAACAAACAGTGCAAACCCGCCTTTATCAAGTGCTTTTATCTGTCCAAGCATTTTAAATCCTTGTTTATCATACACACGGTAAAGTTGACCTTCTATTTCATCAAATCCCTTTTCAGTGTGTCTCCCAAATATAACAGCACCTCTTGTAGCTCTCTCTGCACCTTCTTCTGTAAGCGATACCGCTGGATAATCTAAAAACAAACTATCTGTTGCATGAAGTAAGCTCTGAACTTCTCCCTCATTTGCAGCTTTTTGAACGATTTCAAAATCAACACATTCACTAAGTTTATATGCACCTGAACGAGTGCGAACCAAACTATTCATAGCTGCGTAAGTGCCGAGTTTTTCGCCTAAATCATGTATAATTGTACGTACATAAGTGCCCTTACTTACAGCAAGCCCAATTTGACCGCATTGCATTTGGTCATCAAAAGATATAAGTTCACTTTTAGCTATAAAAATATCTCTTTCTGGACGCTCTATTTCTTTGCCCTTTCGTGCCAAATCATAGAGCTTTTGACCGCCTATTTTTACGGCTGAATACATTGGAGGAATTTGTTTTTGCTTGCCTTTTATGGCTTTTACAGCCATATAAATTTCAGCAGAACCTATTTTTTTATCCGATTTTCCAAGTATTTTACCAGTTGTATCTTGAGTATCTGTACAAAAACCTAAATTAAATCCTGCAATATATTCTTTCTCTTGAGCTGCTGCAAAATCGGCTGCACGGGTTGCACCACCTATAAACACAGGTAAAACACCTGTTGCCATAGGGTCAAGTGTACCGCCATGACCGATTTTACGTGTTTTAAGCATACCTCTTAATTTAGCTACTACATCATGAGAAGTAAAGCCTTCTGGCTTATTCATCAGCAAAATTCCATTTAACTCAGCCATTTGTTTCTTTATATACCTCCATAGTAGCATTTACTATCATTTGGTATGCCTTTTCCATATTTATATCTGGCTCAAAGCTTGCACCCGCTGCTCTTGAGTGACCACCACCGCCACATTTAGCACAAATTGCTGATGCGTCTACTTCTTTTGTGGTTCTAACAGATGCTTTTATACTGCCATCTTTATTTTCTGTAAGAGTAATGCCTACTTCTACACCTTCAAGCTGACGGGTAAGTGACGCAATAGAGTCTAAGTCGTCCATATCTGCACCTGTATTGTCAATATCTTTTCGGTAAAGCTTTGCAATCGCTACTTTTTTATCGTTTTCAAACTTCATTGTATCAAAAATTATACGCTCCATTTGAAATCTTGGCCATGTTTTAATCTCAAACAATATACGATTAATTTCACCGCCATCTACACCCGCTTCAAGACATTTTGCAGCACCTTTTAGAGTATCTGGTGTTGTGTTTGAAAATTTAAAACAGCCTGTGTCTGTGCTGAGTGCAATATAAATACACTCAGCTATATCAGTTGTAAGTGATGCACCCATATGCTCAATCACATCAAGTATCACTTCTCCACAAGCACCAGCATTTTCTCTAATTAAATTATACTTACCAAAATTTGAGTTAGACTTATGATGGTCTAAAACCAAATCAATTTTATCAATATATTTTTGTGCATTTGGCGTAAATAAATTTATATCAGCTATATCAGTTGTCACAATAAAATCTGGTATAAAATCTTCAGCGGCTTTATATGGCTCAATAAGTGGCTTATATCTTTTTGTTATATCTGGGTTTTGCAGAATATAAGCATTTTTACCAATTTGACAAAGTGCCCTACATAATGCACCTGCTGAACCTGTTGTATCTCCATCAGGTCTTCTATGAGTGATAATCAGTATATTGTTAGCTTTTATTAAAAGCTCAGCAGCTTCTATAACACTGACATTACTCATCAGAATTTTCCCCCATTTTGCCTTTACGCTCAAGTTCATTTATAACCTGTGAAATATGAGCACCATGAGTCATAGATGAGTCAAGATTAAATACAAGTTCAGGAGCATATCTAAGCTGTACTTTGTGACCTACCTCACGACGTAGCCAACCAGATGCAGACTTTAAGCCCTTCATAACCTCTTTAGCCTGTTCATCTGAACCAAATACAGAAATATAAACCTTAGCATATCTTAAATCACCTGTAACTTCACAGTGTGTTATAGATACAAGACCGTTTTGCACTCTAGGGTCTTTTACATTTCTTAAAGCTTCCGCAAGAGCTTTCATAACTTCTTCTGAAATTCTATCAATTCTATTAGATGCCATTTGCCTTTTCCTCCTTTTGAAAAAGCGAAACAGGGCGGGCGAAACACGCCCGCCCCATTTTTAGTAAAGCTAATTATCTTGGAATTTCTTCCATCACAAAGGCTTCAAATACATCGCCTTCTTTTATATCATTAAAGTTTTCAAAACCACAACCACATTCATAGTTAGATGCAACTTCCTTAACATCATCTTTGAAACGTTTAAGTGAGGAAAGTACACCTTCATGAATAACAATACCATCACGAACAATACGAACCTGTGCATTACGCTGGATTTTACCATCTTGCACATAACAGCCTGCAATAGTACCTACACCAGATACTCTAAATGTTGTGCGAACTTCTGCATGACCAAGAATAGCTTCTCTAAACTTAGGTGCAAGCATACCCTTCATAGCCTGTTCCATTTCCTCAATGCAATCATAGATAATGCGATACATACGCATATCAACGCCTTGTTGGTCAGCAGAATCTGATGCTGCACGGTCTGGACGAACATTGAAACCTACAATAATTGCACCAGATGCACTTGCAAGCATAACATCAGATTCACTGATTGCACCAACTGCACCATGGATAACCTTAACTCTAACCTCATCATTAGATAGCTTTTCAAGGCTTGCACGAAGTGCTTCAACAGAGCCTTGAACATCTGCCTTAACAATGATATTAAGTTCTTTCATTTGACCTTCTTGTATAGATGCGAATAGATTATCAAGTGTAACCTTATGCATTGCCTTGTTACGCTCTTCTTTTTCATGCTCTTTACGCTGTTCAACTAGCTGACGAGCCATACGCTCATCATCAACAGCATAGAAAATATCGCCCGCACCCGGAACTTCAGCAAGACCAATAATTTCAACTGGTACAGATGGACCTGCACTCTTGATTTTCTTGCCATCATCATCGGTCATTGCACGAACACGTCCTACTGCTGTACCTGCGATAATAATATCACCTGCGTTAAGTGTACCATTTTGTACAAGCACAGTTGCAACAGGTCCACGTCCCTTATCAAGCTTAGCTTCAATAACTGTACCCTTAGCTTGACGGTTTGGATTTGCCTTTAAGTCTGCTACTTCAGCGGTTAATAGTACCATTTCAAGTAGGTTTTCAATACCTTGACCGAATTTAGCAGAGATATTACAAACAATAGTATCGCCGCCCCATTCTTCTGGTACAAGCTCATATTCTGTGAGCTGTTGAAGTATTCTGTCTGGGTTTGCACCCTCTTTATCAATCTTATTAACTGCAACAATAATTGGTACATTCGCCGCCTTAGCATGGTTAATAGCTTCGATTGTCTGAGGCATAATACCATCATCAGCCGCAACAACCAGAATTGCAATGTCAGTTACTTGAGCACCACGAGCACGCATAGAAGTAAATGCTGCGTGTCCAGGGGTATCAAGGAATGTAATAGGCTTTCCATTTATCTGTACACGATATGCACCGATATGCTGTGTAATACCGCCTGCTTCACCCTCTGTAACCTTAGTTTTACGGATTGCATCAAGTAAAGATGTCTTACCATGGTCAACATGTCCCATAACAACAACTACTGGGTCACGTGGCTCTAAGTCTTCCGCCTTGTCCTCGGACTCATCAAACAGCTTTTCTTCAATAGTTACATGAACCTCATGTTCAACCTTTGCACCCATTTCTTCTGCAACAAGTGCAGCTGTATCAAAATCAATAGTCTGTGAAATAGATGCCATAACGCCTAATTTCATAAGCTCTTTAATAACGTCTGCTGCTGTACGTTTCATACGCTGAGCAAACTCGCCAACATTGATTTCATCTGGAATGGATACTTTAAGTTGTACTTTTTTAACAGTCTGCTGCTGACGCTGCAAACGCTTCATTTTTTCTTGTTCTTCAAGTTTACGCTTAGAACCGTATTGCTGTCTAGCTCTCTGGTCAGATTTTTTTGTTAGCTTTTGCTTTTTCTGACCAGTAGACTGCATTCTTTCTGCCTTTTCAGACACTAAAGAGTCTATACGCTCATCATATTTATCTAGGTTTACATCTCCACCGCCTCTGGTATCAATTCTATGAACCTGCTTTACCTTTGTAGAACGTGGAGCTTCTTGGTTTTCTATCTTTTGGGCCACTTCAGTCACCTTCTTTTCTTCTTTTCCGCCCTTTATATTAAGTGCTTTCTCCATATTATCAACCTGCTCATTTTGAGTTATAACCTCAAAAATCATGCTTAGCTCTTTATCATTTAAAGCCTGCATAGAGCTTTTGGGAGTATCAGCATATTTGGTCAGAATTTCTGTAATTTCCTTGGTGGTTTTTCCAAAATCTGTTGCTACATCTTTTACTCTATACTTATTTTCTATCGCCATTGGCGTTCACCTCCTAATGAAATTTAATCAGCTCTGACCGCTTTTAGTTTATTTTTTCTTTTTCTTACCCTTGCGGCTATCCATACGAGTTTTTTTCTCTAAAACTCTTTGAGCAGCCATAGCATTTTTATCACTTGTTGACTTTAACTTATCAGCAATAGCATTTGCCATACCAATATCATTTACTGCACAAACTGCACAGCCATTCATACCGATTGCATGACCTAAGTTCATTCGCTCAGTTTCAAGAATAAATACTGGTACTTTTTCATCATGACACATTATTTTTCTTCTTGTTGCATCGCCTATATCTTTAGCCATAAAAATAGCACGACATTTACCCGTTTGAACCATTTCATAGACTTGGTCTTCACCACATGCCAGCCTGCCTGCTCTACGGCTTAAACCCAAAAGTCCAAGTGCTGCATCATTAGCCATTGGTTTCGTCCTCCATTTTTTGCTCTAGAGCCTGATAAACTTCCTCAGGTACCTGCATAGAAAATGCTCGTTCTATGGCACGAGATTTTCTTGCTTTTTTTAAGCACTCAGCATTAGGGCATATATATGCACCTCTACCCGCTGCTTTACCTTTAAAATCAAGAGATAGTTCACCTTGTGGAGAACGCACCACACGAATTAGTTCCTTTTTAGGAAACATTGTGCGGCAGCCTAAACACTGACGCATTGGAATTTTTCTTTGCTGCATAATGCTTTTATTCCTCTACCTCAGCGGTCTGTTCTTCTGTTGCTTGTTCTTCTTGTTCATTTGCTTTTGCTTGAGATGCTGGTGCAATATCTATCTTGCAGCCTGTAAGTTTAGCAGCCAGACGAGCATTTTGACCTTCTCTACCAATAGCAAGTGAAAGCTGGTCATCTGGAACCACTACATGACAGCTTTTTCCGTCTGGCTGCATTTCAGCAGAGATAACATCAGCTGGAGCAAGTGCCGCAGATACAAACTTAGCCATATCCTCAGACCACTTAATTATATCAATCTTTTCACCGCCAAGCTCATCGACAATATTGCCAACTCTAGCACCACGAGTACCTACACAAGCACCGATTGGGTCTACATTTTCATCTTGAGAGAATACAGCAATCTTTGTGCGGTTGCCTGCCTCACGAGCAATAGATTTAACTTCAACCACACCATCATGGATTTCTGGCACTTCAAGCTCAAATAAACGCTTAACCAGTCCTGGGTGTGTACGGGAAATCATAATTTGTGGGCCACGAGTGCCACGACGTACTTCCATAACATAAACCTTAACACGTTGACCTTCGGTTAAAGTTTCGCCCTTAACCTGCTCAGAAGATGTAAGTACAGCTTCGGTCTTTTCTCCATGTGAAACAATTTCAAGTATAACATTTCCGCTGCGTGGGTCAATACGGCTTACAACACCATTTAAAATTTCATGGGATTTAGACTCAAATTCAGTGATAGTCATGCCATGTTCAGCTTCACGAATACCTTGAATAATAACCTGTTTTGCAGATTGAGCTGCAATTCTGCTAAAAGACATAGGTGGTATATCAATATCAATAATATCACCAAGCATAGCATTAGGTTTATATTCTCTTGCTTCTTCAACTGTCATTTCTTCATATGGCTCATAAATATCGTCAACTACTGTTTTACGAACATACATACGAATTTTTTTCTTTTCACGGTCAGCTTCCACATACACATTATCAGTCATACCTGCATTCATTTTTTTGTATGAGGAAATAAGAGCTTGACCTACACGCTCTAACATATAGTCTACTGAAATACCCTTTTCTTTCTCAAGCTGCTCTAGTGCAGCAAAAAATTTTGCGTTCATCTTGCCACAATCACTCCTTAATTAAAATTGTATAGTAAGTCTAACTGCTGCCACATCTTGTGGCTCATAAATACGGGTTTCACCATTAACTTCAAGAGTTACTGCACCCTCATCATAACCTGTAAGTGTGCCCTCTATAACCTTTGCACCATTCATTGCCTTATAAAGTTTGAGTTCAACTGGCGAGCCCATAAATTTATCAAAATGCTCTTTCTTTTTAAGTCTACGCTCCAAACCTGCTGATGATACACAAAATGTATATGCAGGCATTGACTGAAATTCTTTTGCATCAAGCATAGGGTCAAGTGTTCTTGATACTGTTTCGCATTGGTCAATATCTACACCGTCTTCTTTATCAATGGTGACAGTAAGCATATACTGCCCACCTTCTTTTTCAAATTCAACGTCCCAAAGCTCAACGCCAACTTGCTCACAAATTGGAGTTACAAGCTCCTCTACACGCTTTATAAGGTCTTTAGTGTGCATAATATCCTCCCTTTTATATTATTTCTGGATTTAGTCAATAAGAAAGAGTGGGTTTCCCCACTCTCGACATTCCATACTAACTTACATATAAGAGTATAACATGCCTATTGCTAAATTGCAAGGAAAACGCAAATTTTAATTATTTTTAACATGAACACTGCTATATAATTTAAATTCTGCTTTACAAAATAAAATTATAGCGTTACCATATAGCTATATTTGTTTAGGAGATAATTTATGGCTCTTTTTAAAATTAAAGCAAATGGTCATTATAAAAGACAATTACTGACTATAAGAGCAGCAATTTTGTTTTTTATTGTTTGGTTTGTTTGTGATAGATTTTATATAGATAATAAGGTATTTGCACCTTTACTTGCTATTTTATGCAGTTTTTCCTCATTTATAACTCACCCTTTGCAGGGGTTTAATAAAATTTGGATACCAAGATTTATTTTAGTGCTTGGTGCACCTGTTTGTTTGCTTGCTGTTGAAATTTTAAATAATACCAATCCTTTTTTAGATTTAAGTGTTGCACAATGTTTTTTTAATTTGGTTTGGTACTATCTTGTCTTTGGACTTTTAACCTTACTTTTTGGTAGAATTAAAATCGCATGTGTGATTTCTACTATATTTTTTACTGTTATAGGCATTGTAAACCA
This sequence comes from Butyricicoccus sp., assembly GCA_017886875.1. Taxonomy (GTDB): domain Bacteria; phylum Bacillota; class Clostridia; order Oscillospirales; family Butyricicoccaceae; genus Butyricicoccus_B. The sequence goes on from JAGHIZ010000060.1 coordinate 11,655, forward strand.
CTATGTTTTAGAATTTCGTGGACGTGTTATATTTCCATGTGATATTTTTTCATGGAAAACCGCAATTAATGTATCTGATAATTTTGATTTTACACCCGATATAACTATGATTGGTGCATGTTTATTTATATTTGCATATCTTATTTTGGTTTTATTATTGCCATATGAGCCTAAAGCTAAAAGACCAAAAAAACAAATTTCTCTTGCTATTTGTGCATTAACAATAGTTTATATAGCAGTATTTTTTAATACTGATTTAATGAAAACATTCGGCATATACTCACAGCAGTGGAAAACTCAAACTAATGGCTTTGTGCTTAATTTTACCGTTTCTTTAAAATATAGCTTGGTTAACGAGCCAGAAAATTATTCTGAGGATATAGTTTTAAATATTATAGAAAATACTCAACCTGTAAATTCGGACAATAATCCACAGCCTGTGCATATAATTGCAATTATGAATGAATCTTTTGCTGATTTTTCCGAATATAATGTGCCATATAGTGCCGACCCTACGCCTTTTTTACACACTCTAACCGAAAACACTATTAAAGGTACTATGTATTCACCTGTAACTGGTGGCGGTACTGCAAATGTAGAATTTGAATTTTTAACAGGTAATTCTATCGCATTTTTACCTGCAAACTCGGTTGCATATCAGCTTTATTTAAAAGATAATACCCCATCACTTGTATCACAACTTAAAAGCCTTGGTTATTCATCTATTGCATATCACCCATATAAATCATCTGGTTGGAATAGAACATCAGTTTATAACTGGCTTGGTTTTGATAAACAACTATATCAAGAGGATACCATATCCCCATACTATATAAGAGGTTATATATCCGACCAATCAGACTATGAGAATTTATATTATCTCACTGATAACGCTGGTGATGAGCTACTATTTATTTTTAATGTGACTATGCAAAACCATAGCGGTTATAAATTACCTTGGACAAATCTTGATAGAAGTATTTGGCTTACTGGAGATATGGAAAATAGGTACTCAGATGCAGACCAATTTTTTTCCCTTATGCGTGAATCGGATAATGCACTTAGAAATTTAATTTCTCATTATTCAAATACTGATGTTCCAACAATGATAATATTTTTTGGTGACCATCAGCCACCACTTACAAATTCATTTTATGAAGAAATAACAGGTGTTTCTATGGATAACAGAGATACAAGCGAAGTTTTAAAGCAATATACAACACCATTTTTTATCTGGACAAACTATGATATTGAAGAAAAAGAGGATATTATTTTATCACCTTGGGGACTTGGTGTACTAGCTATGAAAACAGCAAATATAGAGCTTACTGGTTATCAAGAATTTTTATATTCACTTATGAATGAGCTTCCTGTTATAACTCCTGCTGGATATATTTCATCTAATGGTCAAGTTTTTTCACGTGAAACATCTTTTTCTATAACAAAAAATTATGAATTTTTAATTTATAATTTTTTATTTGACAATAAAAGACAAGATAATTTTTTCTTTTTAGAGTAAAATAAACAGCCGTATCAAAGGTTAAACTAACCAATGATACGGCTATTTTTACATTATGTGTTCTTCTGCACAGTTGTCAACCACTCTCATGCCCATTTTATCAGGTTTAGCAACCTCATATTTTGCTATGCTGTTCATATCAAATTTAGGGCAAAGTCTTGTTTCTGGATTTATTCTCATATCCATTTTTTTATTATCCATATTTCATCACCCATTTATAGTATGATGAATTTTAAAAAATTTATGCATAAAAAAAAGAGCGTACCCTGAGAAGCACTCCTCAGGATAAGCTCTTTGAATAAATCAAACCGTTAAATTAAACAAGCTCGATAATTGCCATCTCAGCACAGTCACCACGACGTGGACCTGTCTTGATGATACGGGTGTAACCGCCATTACGCTCAGCGTAGCTTGGAGCAGTTTCAGAGAACAGCTTAGCAACAACAGCTTCCTTAGTAATGTAAGCCATAGCCTGACGACGAGTTGCAAGAGTGTTCTTTTTACCTAAAGTAATCATCTTCTCGCACATTGGAGCAACTTCCTTAGCACGAGCAAGAGTTGTTTCAATGCGGCCATTCTCCAGCAGATAAGTTACCATTGCACGGAGCATTGCACGACGATGGTCGCTGGTTCTGCCCAGCTTACGATTGTTTGCCATAATATTCTACCTCCATAGGCTTGTTGAAATCAGTGGATTAAATAGGCAAAAACTAACCACTGATAGTGCTTCTAAGTTTATACGAAAATATCCCAATTCGGCTATATTTTCGGCTGAAAAAATTACTCTTCAGTCTTTGCAAGGCCGAGACCCATTGCCTCTAACTTGCCGATAACCTCTTCCAGAGATTTGCGGCCCAGATTACGAACCTTCATCATATCTTCCTCAGAAGTATTGATTAGGTCTTCCACAGTGTTAATACCTGCACGCTTTAAGCAGTTGAAAGAACGAACGGAGAAATCAAGTTCTTCGATAGTCATTTCAAGAACCTTATCATGTTGTGCTTCAGCCTTTTCAACCACAGTGGACTTAGAGCCGATTTCTTCAGAAAGGTCAACGAACAAATCGAGATGGTCACGCAGGACTTTAGCACCTAGAGAAACAGCGTCTTTAGCTGCAATGGTGCAGTCTGTCCATACTTCCAGTGTCAGCTTATCGTAATCGGTCATATTGCCGACACGAGTATTTTCAACGGTGTAATTAACTTTATATACAGGGGTGTAAATAGAGTCTACTGGGATAACACCGATAGCTGTCTGATACTGCTTGTTACGTTCAGCAGGAACATAACCACGACCAGAAGTCAGGGTAATCTCCATAGAAAGTCTTGCATCACTCATCAAAGTAGCGATATGCAGTTCAGGATTAAGAATTTCTACTTCACCGTCAGAATGAATATCGCCTGCACGAACAACGCCTTCACCTGCTGCTTCAATATAAACAGTCTTAGGACCATCGCAATGCAGTTTTGCAACGATTTTCTTAACATTCAGAACGATTTCAGTAACATCTTCCTTCACACCAGGAATGGTGGAAAACTCATGCTGTACACCTGCAATTTTAATAGAGCTTGCAGCTGTACCTGGCAGGGAGGACAACAGGATACGACGCAGGGAGTTACCCAGCGTTGTGCCATAACCTCTTTCAAGAGGCTCAACAACAAATTTGCCGTAGGAACCGTCCTCAGCGAGTTCCTCACAGTCAATGCGTGGCTTTTCGATTTCGATCATTTATAGTACCCTCCTTCATGTGTCGGCCAATTACTTTTTAAGATGGAAATCTGTGCAGCGAGATACAGCTGCAGCAATGCCAAGCAAAAGCCGCCACAGCACACGCTGCACAGAATAGAAAATCCAAAATTGCGAATTTGGCTTATTTGGAGTACAACTCGACGATTAAGTGTTCAGCTACTTCGTAGTCGATATCATCACGAGCTGGCATAGCGATAATCTTGCCTTCAAATGAATCAGCAGCTTTGTCAATCCACTTTGGACAAACCTTCTTGCCTTGCTCTTCGATAAGAGACTTAAACTTAGTAGTTGTGCGGGACTTCTCGCAAACTGCAACAACATCACCTGGCTTAATCTGATAAGAAGGGATATTTACACGTTTGCCGTTTACGGTGAAGTGACCGTGGTTTACAAGCTGACGAGCCTCACGACGGGTGTTAGCAAAGCCCATACGGAAAGCAACGTTATCGAGACGACGCTCTAACTCCTGAAGCAGGATTTCACCGGTGATGCCCTGCTTACGCTCAGCCTTCTCATAGTAAGCACGGAACTGCTTCTCAAGAACGCCATAGATGAACTTAACCTTCTGCTTCTCGTTCAGCTGCATACCGTACTCGGACTGCTTACGACGAGCTTGCTTAGGGTTACGCTTAGTGTATTCCTTGGAGTAACCAAGGACAGCTGGTGAAAGACCCAGCGTTCTGCAACGCTTAGTAATTGGCTGCATATTCTTTGCCATAGTTTTGGTTCCTCCTTATACTCTTCTTCTCTTTGGTGGGCGACAACCGTTATGTGGAATTGGGGTAACGTCCTTAATCATAGTTACCTCAAGACCAGTTGCCTGCAGTGCACGGATAGCAGCTTCACGACCTGAACCAGGACCCTTAACGAAAACTTCAACAGTCTTCAGACCATGCTCCATAGCAGCCTTAGCTGCGGTTTCAGCAGCAGTCTGAGCAGCGAATGGGGTAGACTTACGAGAGCCACGGAAGCCCATTTCACCAGCAGATGCCCAAGAGATTGCGTTACCATGAACATCAGTAATAGTAACGATAGTATTGTTAAAGGAAGAGCGGATATGAGCTGCGCCCTTTTCAATGTTCTTACGCTCACGACGCTTAGTGCGAACCTGAGCGCCCTTTTTCTGTACCTTAGCCATTTATCTCGCTCCCTCCTTACTTCTTCTTATTAGCGATGGTCTTCTTAGGACCCTTGCGAGTACGTGCATTAGTCTTGGTTCTCTGACCACGAACAGGCAGACCACGACGATGACGCAGACCACGGTAACAACCGATTTCTACCAGACGCTTGATGTTCAGACCGATTTCACGACGTAGGTCGCCTTCTACAGTGTAGTCACGCTCGATAACTTCACGTAGCTTAGCAGCTTCGTCTTCAGTCAAATCCTTTACACGGGTATCTGGATTGATACCAGTTTTTGCTAAAATATCATTAGACAGCTTCCTACCGATGCCGTAGATATAGGTTAAACCAATTTCTACACGCTTTTCACGAGGAAGGTCTACACCGGCAATACGTGCCATAGTATAATTACCTCCAAAAGTTTAACACTGAGGCGTATTTACAAAACCAGTATAGAAGCCGCCTCCGCTTCTGCAGCGCCGCAAGGTTAGCCCTGCGTGCTTGTCGGTTTCGTTTGAACAACAAAAAAAATTTGTACACAGATTATAATAACACAAGTTAGTACAAGCTGTAAACAATAAAATTAGCCCTGCTTCTGCTTGTGCTTAGGGTTCTGACAGATAACCATTACACGACCTTTACGGCGAATGATTTTGCACTTTTCACAGATTGGCTTAACTGATGGTCTTACATTCATTGCTTTTACCTCCATCATTTTTTATTATGGTGGGATGGGACATTGATTTTAAAATCAACGACCACTGGCACATTAGGTCACACTGTGCCTCCGCCCGCATTATCTTGACCTTACTTAGAACGCCAAGTGATACGACCACGGGTCAGGTCGTAAGGTGACATTTGAACAGTGACCTTGTCACCAGGAAGAATACGAATAAAATTCATGCGGAGTTTACCAGAGATATGGGCAATAATCTGATGTCCACCTGGAATTTCCACTTTGAATGTCGCATTTGGCAGCGCCTCTATGACGGTACCTTCCAGCTCAATTACGTCGTCTTTAGCCATAAAAGTAATCTTACCTTCCTCGGTCAATTTGATTGTTGGGATATAATCCTGTGGGATATAATCTCCTTTAATCAGGTGTATCTTGCTTAAAATTAGCAAGAGCCTTACGGATTTCACTATTGGTTAGGCGACCGTTTACGAATAGACGCTGTTTAGTCCATTCATCACAATTTGCCAAAAACGCAGTATGCTTACGCTTTTTGCGTTTAGGTTTTTCCGCCCTGCGTCCCTTTCCGTTTGCAAGATATAGAAAATCATCATTTTCATCAATAACAAGCATGATTTCATCTTTATCACGACCGGATAGCGACAAAACAATATCAGAAACATGGGATTGCACTTTTAAAGTACCTCTCCATCGATATTCGTGAGGATTTCCGGCTCAGAGTCGGTAATCGCCACGGTATTTTCATAGTGTGCTGACAGCTTACCATCTTTGGTTTTCACAGTCCAGCCATCTGCAAGGACTTTGACACCATAAGAGCCCACATTGACCATAGGTTCAATGGCAAGTGTCATTCCTGCCTGCAAGCGAATTCCATGACCTGGTCTGCCGAAGTTAGGAACTTCAGGGCTTTCGTGCAGATTTTTACCGACGCCATGGCCGACAAAATCACGCACAACTGAAAAACCATGTGCTTCAACATAAGCCTGAATTGCACTTGAAATATCAGAAACTCGATTGCCTACACGGGCAAACTTGATACCCTCATAGAAACTCTGTCGAGTTACCTCGATAAGGCGTTTAGCTTCCTCGGAAACCTCACCGCAAGCGATAGTGCAAGCACAGTCGCCATGGAAACCATGTATATAAGCACCGACATCAACTTTAACGATATCGCCCTCATGTACAACACGCTTTTTTGAAGGAATACCATGTATAACTTCATCATTTATCGATACACAGGCACTTGCCGGGAAGCCAGCATAGCCTAAGAAAGATGGAACAGCACCATAACTCTTAATAGCTTTGTGGACAGCACGGTCAATTTCGTCTGTAGTAACTCCAGGAGCTACAGCATCAGCTGCTGCTTTACGAGCGATTGCAGTTATTCTGCAAGCTTGTCGCATAAGCTCCAATTCTTTTTCCGTTTTAATTTCAATCATATTGCATCAAAGCCCCAAAGCCTTTTCAGCTAAACGCTTAGTTTCTTCAATACCTTGTGTTCCATCAATGCTCTTAACCTTACCTTGCTTACCGTAATATTCCTTTAATGGTTCGGTCTGCTCATGGTAAGTAGCAAGACGATGTTTGACAACATCTGCATGGTCGTCCTTACGGATATGCAGAGGTTCAGCACAGTTATCACAAGTATTTTCCTGCTTTGGTGGGTTTGCAACAATATGATAAGTTGCACCACACTTTAAGCATACACGACGACCAGTCATACGACCTTCGATAACTTCATCTGGTACTTCAAGGGATAAAGCACAATCAATATTTGCGATTTTATCCAGCTCTTCAGCCTGTGGGATAGTGCGTGGAAAACCATCAAGAATGAAACCATTCTTACAGTCGTCCTGAGCAATGCGGTCTTTTAGTAAATCAATAACCAACTGGTCTGGAACTAATTGACCTGCGTCCATAAACTGCTTAGCTTTAGCACCAAGTGGTGTATTATTTGCAATAGCCTCACGGAGAATATTGCCGGTGGATACAGACGGCACACCCATCTTTTCGATGAGATATGCCGCTAGAGTACCCTTACCAGCACCCGGAGCACCTAGTAAAATCAAATTCACTGTAATTGCCTCCAGATTAAAGATATTCTTATTCTAAGAATCCCTTATGATGACGCATTGTAAGTTGTGCCTCAATCTGCTTAACAGTTTCAAGGGCAACACCAACCAGAATAATAACAGAAGTACCGCCAACAGCGACATTCTGTAAGCTGGTTGAGAAAGCACCAACGATAAGAGGTAAGAGAGCAACAACGCCTAAGAACAATGCACCAACAAAAACTACCTTAGCGAGTGCCTTGGTAATAAAATCAGCGGTAGGCTTACCTGGACGGAAACCTGGGATAAAGCCACCGTTTTTCTTAAGATTATTCGCAATTTCAATCGGATTAAACTGGATTGAAGCGTAAAAATATGAAAATGCGATAATCATAATTGCATAAAGTACAATATAGAACGGATTGTCCTGAGAGAACAAGTCCTTGACTACAGCACCGATACTGCCCGTCTGCGGCGTATAGAACGCAAATACTGTAGACGGAAGTGACAGAATAGATGATGCAAAGATGATAGGCATAACGCCGGTTGCATTAACTTTAATTGGCAGGAAAGTAGACTGACCACCATACATTTTTCTGCCGACAACACGCTTAGCGTACTGAATAGGAATTCTACGCTCAGCGTTAGACATATAAACGATAAATACTACCAGAGCCAAACCGATAATAACCATCAGTGCAGCTGTCAGTGCGCCCTTGCCGCCAGTCTTGACGAGGGTGTACAGGCTATTTACAAGTGTAGGACCACGAGAAATAATACCTGCAAACAAGATGATCGAGATACCATTGCCAACGCCGTTCTGAGTGATATGCTCACCCAGCCACATAATCAGTGCAGTACCTGCGGTAAAGGTCATAACAATAACTACAGCAGCCCAAACGCTAGTATCATTTAAAAGACCTGCGTTACGAAGCATCATGTAGAAGGAGAAACCTTGAATTAAACCAAGAACAACAGCTAAATAGCGTGTCCAAGATGCAATTTTTTTACGACCTTCCTCGCCGCCATCTTTAACCATACGCTCAAGTGCTGGAATAGCAACTGTTAAAAGCTGAAGGATAATGGAAGCGTTAATATACGGAGTAATCGACATAGCAAAAATAGTTGCATTCGATAGACCGCCGCCGGTAAATACGTTGATATAGCTGAGCATTCCGCCAGCAGAATCTAGCTGAGCGAAATACGCTGCAAGCAATTCCTTGTTGATAAACGGCACCGGAATTGAAGCGCCAAGACGGAAGATAAACAGAATAAACAGCGTATAAAGTATCTTTTTACGCAGTTCTGCAGTCCGCCATGCGTTTCTTAGTGTCTCGAACAACTTAGATCACCTCAGCCTTTCCGCCAGCTGCCTCAATCTTCTGCTTAGCGGAAGCGGAGAAAGCTGCTGCCTTAACGGTCAGCTTCTTAGTGATTTCGCCGTTACCAAGAATCTTAACACCGTCAAGAGCCTTAGAGATAACGCCAGTTTCGATTAATAATTCAGTAGTAACTTCTGTACCGTCCTCGAAACGGTTGAGAACGTCTACATTTACTGGAGCGTAAGTTGTACCGAAGATGTTGGTAAAGCCACGCTTAGGCAGACGACGAGCTAGAGGCATCTGACCGCCTTCAAATCCTGGACGAACACCGCCGCCAGAACGAGCCCACTGACCTTTGTGACCACGGCCAGCAGTCTTGCCGTTACCGGAACCAGCACCACGACCCTTACGGTATGCAGGGCGGGTAGAACCTACAGATGGTTGTAAATCCTGAAGCTTCATTAGTTTACACCTCCTCTGCGATTTCAAGCAAGTAACTGATTTTAGCAATCTTGCCACGTGTGCAAGCATTATCTGGCTGAACAGTTACGTCATTGATTTTTTTTAGACCCAGAGCGTTAGCAGTAGCAATGTGGTTTGCCTTACGACCAACTAAGCTCTTTTTTAGGGTAATCTTGATGTTTGCCATTTTTTATTACCCTCCTATATTATAGTTCATTAACAGCCTTGCCACGAACTGCTGCAACTTCAGCAGCGTCACGCAGGCTCTTTAGACCTTCGATTGTAGCGGTTACAACGTTCTGTGGGTTGTTAGAACGCAGGCACTTGGTACGGATATCCTTGATACCAGCAGCTTCAACAACAGCACGAACAGCACCACCAGCGATAACGCCAGTACCGGTAGCAGCTGGCTTTAGAAGCACACGACCTGCACCGAACTCACCGATTACTTCATGAGGGATACTTGTACCCTTCAGAGAAATCTTAACAAGATTTTTCTTAGCGTCCTCAATGCCCTTACGGATTGCGTCTGGAACTTCGGAGGCCTTTCCTAGACCGAAGCCAACAGTACCCTTTCCGTCGCCTACAACTACAAGAGCTGCAAACTTAAAGATACGACCGCCCTTAACAGTCTTGGAAACACGATTTAGGGATACGACGGTTTCTTTGAACTCGTCCTCTCTCTTTTCGTTACGATCAAACTTAGCCATGTTTTACCTCCTCCCGACTTAAAACTGAAGGCCGCCCTCACGGGCACCTTCTGCGAGTTCCTTCACACGACCGTGGTATAGATAGCCACCGCGGTCAAATACAACGTTTTCAATGCCCTTTGCCTTGCAACGCTCTGCGATAATTAGACCAACCTTCTTAGCTGCGTCCTTATTACCGCCATACTCAGTGAAGCTCTTCTCTGTGGTAGAAGCGGAGACTAAGGTTACGCCTGCTACGTCGTCGATAACCTGTGCATAGATGTTCTTCGCACTTCTAAATACATCAAGGCGTGGACGAATAGCTGTACCAGAAACCTTGCTGCGTACTCTCTTATGACGCTTAATACGCGCCTTATTAGAATCCTTCTTGGAAACCATTTAGCACACTCTCCTTCCTTACTTCTTCTTAGCGCCGGTCTTGCCTTCCTTGCGGCGAATATACTCGTCAACGTACTTAATACCCTTGCCCTTGTATGGCTCTGGTGGACGCTTTTCACGAATTTCAGCTGCAAACTGGCCAACCTTTTGCTTGTCAGGACCGGAAACGATGATTTTATTTGCAGTTGGACATTCAATAGTGATGCCCTCGATTTCGGTCATAGTAACTGGGTGTGAGAAACCTAAGTTCATAACAAGTTCCTTACCCTGCTTTTGCACACGGTAACCAACACCGTTAACATCAAGCTCCTTTTTGAAGCCTTCGCTTACGCCGATTACCATGTTATTAATTAGGCTACGAGTTAAGCCGTGTAGTGCACGGTTTTGCTTTTCGTCGTTTGGACGAGTTACAAGTATCTCATTGCCTTCTACCTTAACGGTCATATTTGGATGCACGTCACGAGTTAGGGTAGCCTTTGCACCCTTAACAGTAACGGTAGTGCCTTCAACAGTGACATTTACGCCTGCTGGAATGGCAATGGGAGCTCTGCCGATTCTAGACATTGTTCATTACCCTCCTTACCATACGAATGCCAGGACTTCGCCACCAACATTAAGCTCACGAGCCTTCTTGTCGGTCATTACGCCCTTGGAAGTTGAAACGATTGCGATACCAAGTCCTCTAAGAACCTTTGGAAGCTCCTGAGCACCTGCATATACACGCAGACCTGGCTTAGAAACACGCTTTAGACCGGTGATAGCCTTCTGGCGGTTTGCACCATACTTTAGAGCGATACGGATAATGCCCTGATTGCCATTGTCTACGATTTGGAAATTCTTGATGTAGCCCTCGTCAAGAAGAATTTGAGCGATGGACTTCTTCATCTTAGATGCTGGAACGTCAACAGAGTCGTGACGAGCAGCAGCTGCGTTGCGGATACGGGTCAACATATCTGCAATTGGATCTGTAATCTGCATTCTTTCTTGCTCCTTTCAGAAGTTTGACGGTACTACATGGAGGTTCGCCCCCGGTTGCCGTCCACTTTTCTTACTACGCCACCGTGACCCTTTCACAGTGGGTGCTGGGGTTAAAAAAATCGCTGACCTGAAACACATCAGACCAGCGGTAATTATATCATGACAAACTAATATCCGCAATATAAAAAACTACTGATTTTTAGGCAGAATTGTTTTAATTTTGCGGTTATTTTGCTAAAAGCCTTGATATTACGGCAAGTCGGCCGTGTTTCCTTCATTTCAAAGACCACGCCGAAATTTTTCGGGTAATGGCCAACGAAAGACTTCGCAAAAAACGCTCACCATGCGTTTTTACGGAACATGTTACATTGTGCGTAACTGTTATTCAGTATATCACATATAGTATGCACATTTCAAGTATTTTTTTACAAAAATATTTCAAAATTTTTATACAAAAAAGAGAGTGCAAAAAGCACTCTCTTTGGTGTTTTATATAATTTCCGATTACCAAGAAGCCTTGCGAACACCTGGGATTTGACCCTTGTAAGCTAGCTCACGGAAACAGATACGGCAGATACCGAAATCACGCAGATAAGCGTGTGGACGGCCGCAAATCTTACAACGATTGTACTGACGAGTAGAGAACTTAGGAGTCTTCTGCTGCTTGAGTACCATTGCCTTCTTAGCCATTTGAATTCTCCTCCTTCTTACTTAGCGAATGGAGCGCCCATAATAGTGAGCAGCTCACGAGCTTCTTCATCAGTCTTAGCAGTAGTACAGATGATGATATCCATACCACGAATTTTATCAATCTGGTCGTACTCAATTTCTGGGAAAATCAGCTGTTCTTTCAGACCGAAAGCGTAGTTACCACGGCCATCGAAAGAGTTAGCAGAGATACCACGGAAGTCACGAACACGAGGCAGAGCCACGTTGAACAGACGGTCTAGGAACTCCCACATACGGTCAGAACGAAGAGTTACCTTCGCACCAACTGGCATACCTTCACGAAGCTTAAAGTTAGCAACAGACTTCTTAGCCTGAGTAACAACTGGCTTCTGACCAGTGATAGCAGTTAGGTCACGAACAACAGCTTCAATAACCTTAGAATTGCCGTTTGCTTCCTTACCACAACCAACATTGATAACAATCTTGTCAAGCTGTGGAATTTGCATTGGGCTCTTATACTCGAACTTCTTCATCAGAGCAGGACGAGCTTCTGCTTCATATTTATCCTTTAATCTAGGCATAGCTTTTCCTCCCCTTAAATTTCAGCGCCACAGTGTTTGCAAACGCAAACTTTCTTGCCGCTCTCAAGAATTTTATGTGCAGGACGTGTTGCCTTATCACACTTAGGGCAAACCTTCATAACCTTGCAAGCACGTAGAGCACCTTCACGCTTTACAATGCCGCCAGTTTCGCCCTGACGACGAGGCTTCATATGACAAGTAATCATATTAACGCCTTCAATTACTACCATACCCTTCTTAGGGTTTACAGATAGAACTTTACCCTTTTTGCCCTTTTCCTTACCGGAAAGAACAACGGCGGTGTCGCCGGTTTTAACATGCAGATTATTCATATTATGGCGACCTCCTTACAGTACTTCTGGAGCAAGGGATAGGATTTTCATGTAATCCTTATCACGAAGCTCTCTTGCAACTGGCCCAAAGATACGGGTACCACGTGGGTTTTTATCTTCTTTAATAATAACTGCCGCATTCTCATCGAAACGGATATAGCTGCCATCTGCACGACGCAGACCCTTAACGGTACGAACGATAACTGCCTTAACAACATCGCCCTTCTTAACAGCACCGCCTGGTGTACACTTACGTACAGAGCAAACGATTACATCGCCGATATTACCGTACTTACGGGTGGAGCCACCGAGAACACGGATACATTTCAGTTCTTTCGCACCGCTGTTGTCAGCCGCACGCAGATAAGTTTCCTGCTGAATCATGTGTTCCCCTCCTTACTTCGCCTTCTCGACAACTTCAACCAGACGCCAACGCTTGTCCTTGGACAGTGGGCGGGTTTCCATTACCTTAACCTTATCGCCTACACGGCACTCGTTGTTCTCATCATGTGCCTTCAGCTTATAGGTACGCTTCATAACCTTTTTATATAGAGGATGCTGTACGCTATCCTCGATTGCTACAACGATAGTCTTATCCATCTTATCGGATACTACCTTACCCACACGGGTTTTTCTTAACGCTCTCTCGCTCAACTTCGCTTACCTCCTTACTTTGCCGCAAGCTGAAGCTCGCGGAGAACGGTGTTGACACGTGCAATGTCACGCTTAACTTCTGTGATTTTGTTTACATTGTCAAGCTGATTGGTAGCGTGCTGGAGACGAAGGTTGAAGAGGTCCTTCTTAAGCTCTGCGAGCTTATCCTGCAACTGCTCAGCACTTAATGCTCTAATCTCTTTTGCCTTCATCATACTTCACCACCATTCTTGGTCTCACGAGTAACAAACTTTGTCTTACATGGTAACTTGTGGCTAGCCAGACGAAGTGCTTCACGAGCAACTTCTTCAGAAACGCCTGCAATTTCAAACAGAACGCGACCTGGCTTAACTACAGCAACCCAGTACTCTGGAGAGCCCTTACCGGAACCCATTCGGGTTTCAGCTGGCTTCTCAGTAATTGGCTTATCAGGGAAAATCTTAATCCAAACCTTACCGCCACGCTTTGTATAACGAGTCATAGCGATACGGGCAGCCTCGATTTGGTTAGAGGTGATCCAGCATGGCTCAGTAGCCTGAAGACCGAAATCACCATATGCTACGAAATTACCACGTGAAGCCTTGCCCTTTAAACGGCCACGGTGTACACGACGGTATTTAACTCTCTTTGGGAGTAGCATTAGCGGTTGCCTCCTTCCTGACGTGGAGCACGACGCTCGCCACGATTGTTATTTCTACGGCGACGGTCACCATCACGGCGGTCACGACGCTCAGAAGCTGGCTTTGGAGCTTCGATTGAACGACCTAGACGAGGACCACCTGTCAGAACCTCACCCTTATAAATCCATACTTTAACGCCGATTTTACCGTAGGTTGTATCAGCCTCAGCAAAACCGTAATCAATATCAGCACGCAGAGTCTGTAGTGGAATAGTGCCTTCATGATAATGCTCAGTACGAGCGATTTCTGCACCACCTAAACGACCAGAGCAAGCTGTCTTGATGCCCTTAGCACCCATACGCATTGCACGACCCATGCACTGCTTCATAGCACGGCGGAAAGAGATACGCTTTTCCAGCTGTGCAGCAATGTTTTCAGCTACAAGAGTTGCATTGGTATCTGGGTTTTTGATTTCGATAATAGAAATCTTAACTGGCTTACCAATCATCTTAGCAACATCAGCCTGTAACTTTTCAATCTTTTCGCCGCCCTGACCGATAACAAAGCCTGGACGAGCACACTGAATAAGAATTTTAACGTCCTTAGCGGTACGCTCAATCTCAATAGCAGGAACACCTGCGTCCTTGAGAAGATTTTTCAGATATTTACGAATATTGTAGTCTTCCACGAGGAGATCGCCGAACACATTGTCCTTAGCGAACCAACGGGAATCCCAATTTTTAATTACGCCGACACGAAGACCGTTCGGATTTACTTTCTGGCCCATTGTTTAACCTCCCCTAATTATTCTTTCTCTGCGAGAACCAGAGTTACATGAGAGGTTCTCTTGAGAATACGGAATGCACGACCCTGTGCACGTGGCATAATACGCTTCATGATAGGGCCTGGTGCTACATGAACTTCCTTAACATAAAGCTTGTCGGTGTTCATGTTATGATTGTTCTCCGCATTAGCAACTGCACTCTTTAGCAGCTTAGCCATAACTTCGCTAGCAGCCTTTGGAGTGTTCATGATGATAGCCATAGCAGTGCCTGCGTCCTTACCACGGATAAGGTCACAGATTAGCTTCATCTTACGAGGGGTCATGCGGACGTTTCTAACGATTGCTCTTGCTTCCATCTGTTCGTCCTCCCTTACTTACCGTTGTTGGAGGTCTTGCTGCCCGCGTGACCCTTATAGGTACGGGTTGGAGCGAACTCACCCAGCTTATGACCTACCATGTCCTCAGTAACATATACTGGAACGTGCTTACGACCGTCATGAACTGCGATAGTATGACCAACGAACTCAGGAAAAATTGTAGATGCACGAGACCAAGTTTTAACAACCTTCTTCTCGCCAGCTTCATTCATAGCAACGACTCTTTTGTAAAGCTCAGGAGCCACAAAAGGGCCCTTCTTAACACTTCTGCCCATATTTCTGTTCTCCTTTCCTTACTTACCGTTACGACGACGAACAATTTGCTTGTCGGTACGATGGTTCTTCTTACGAGTCTTATAACCCATAGCAGGTTTGCCCCATGGGGTAACAGGTGCTGGACGGCCGATTGGGCTCTTACCTTCACCACCACCATGTGGGTGGTCACAAGGGTTCATTACAGAACCACGAACTGTTGGACGAATACCCATATGACGGCTACGACCAGCCTTACCAAGCTGAACGTTAGAGTGGTCAGAGTTACCAACTACACCGATAGTAGCCTTACACTCAAGACGAACATAACGCAGCTCGCCAGATGGTAGACGAACCATTGCTTTGCCGTTTTCCTTAGCCATGAGCTGAGCAGCCACGCCTGCGGAACGAACTAGCTGAGCACCCTTACCTGGGTATAGCTCGATATTGTGAATCATAGTACCAACTGGGATAGCATGAACTGGCAGGCAGTTGCCAGGCTTAATATCAGCATTAACAGAAGAAATAACCTTGTCACCGATGTTTAGACCCTCTGGAGCGAGGATATAAGCCTTAACGCCGTCCTCGTACTGAACGAGAGCGATGTTAGCAGAACGGTTTGGGTCATATTCCAAAGTCAGAACAGTAGCTGGCATATCCAGCTTCTGACGCTTGAAGTCAATAATACGGTACTTTTGTTTATTTCCGCCGCCCTTATGACGAACGGTGATACGACCATAGCTGTTACGACCAGCGGTCTTTTTGAGCTTTTCGAGAAGGCTCTTTTCTGGCTTTACCTTAGACAGTCCCGCATTAGACAGAGTAGTCATATTACGGCGGGAAGGTGTCGTAGGGTTGAAAGTCTTAATCGCCATTTTGTTTTTCAACTCCTTAAAATCTGTTCTTATCGGGGTGACATCCCCATACCTGCGACCGATTGTCGCAAATTATATATTCACCTTACGGTAAATTACATCATGTTTTCGAAGATTTCAATCTTCTTAGAGTCATCAGTCAGGGTAATGATAGCCTTCTTGATGTCCTTACGCTTACCGGTGTGAACGCCCATACGCTTCCACTTACCAGGTATCTTAATGGTGTTAACCTTAGCAACTTTAACGCCGAAGATTTCTTCAGCAGCCTTTTTAATTTCAATCTTACCAGCGTTTGGAGCAACCTCGAAAACATACTTGTTTTCAGCGATACCTTCCATAGAACGCTCGGTGATAATAGGCTTAATGATTACGTCATGTGCGAATTTCATTATGCGTAAACCTCCTCGATTTTAGCAACCGCTGCTTTGTCAATAATGAACTTGTCAGCGTTGAGGATATCATAAACATTCAGAGTAGTAGCAATAGTAGTACGAACACCTGGAATGTTAGCAGCACTCTTAATAACATTGGTGCGAGACTCTGGAGTTACAACAAGGCTCTTGCCAGTTGCATCAACAGACTTTAGGAAACCTGCAAAAGTCTTAGTCTTGATTTCACCCATGTTTAAGTCATCAATAACGATGATTTCGCCAGCAGCAGCCTTAGCAGACAGAGCAGACATCATAGCTAGACGACGTAGTTTCTTGTTTAGGCTGTAACGGTAGGAACGTGGCTTAGGACCTAGAGCGATACCACCGTGAGTCCACTGTGGAGAACGGATAGAACCCTGACGAGCACGACCTGTGCCCTTCTGACGCCATGGCTTGATACCACCGCCACGAACCTCTGCACGAGTCAGAGTGGACTGAGTGCCCTGACGCTTGTTAGCCAGATGGTTCTTTACTACTGCATGCATAGCAGAAACATTAGGCTCGATACCGAAAATATCAGCATTAAGCTCGATTGTGCCAGTCTCCTGACCAGCCATATTATAAACCTTAACTGTAGGCATTAGTATTTCCTCCTCTCCTTACTTTCTTGCAGAAGCCTTCTGAGGGTTCTTGCTGATACCAGCAGCTGGACCCTTCTTCTCAGGATTCTTCTTAACGGTATTCTTCAGGAATACGATGCCGCCCTTAGGACCTGGGATAGCACCACAAACAGCGATTAGGTTAAGCTCAGCATCAACCTTAACAACATCAAGGTTCTGAACAGTAACCTGCTCGTTACCGAGGTGACCAGGCATCATCTTGCCCTTCATGATTTTAGAAGGGTCAGAACAAGCACCCATGGAACCTTGGTGACGATGCATAGGACCAGCACCGTGGCTCATTGGGGAACGACCAGCGTTAAAACGCTTGATAACGCCAGCAAATCCCTTACCTTTAGAGATACCAGTTACGTCAACGTAATCGCCAACCTTGAACATATCAGCAGTGATTACATCGCCAACTTGGAAAGTGGAGCAATCGTCGAAACGGAACTCCTTGAGGTACTTTTTAACAGCCTCGCCAGCCTTCTTTAAATGACCAAGCTCAGGCTTGTTTAGCTTCTTTTCCTTAACATCTTCAAAACCGAGCTGTACAGCAGCGTAGCCTTCCTTCTCAACACTCTTTAGCTGAGTAACTACACATGGACCAGCTTCGATTACGGTAACAGGGATAACCTTACCTTCAGCGTCGAAGATTTGTGTCATACCAACCTTCTTGCCGATAATTGCTTTGTTCAGCATTTTTGTTTTCCTCCTATTTAGGTTATTGGTTGACAAAGGTCATTGCCTTTTGCCAACTTGACCTCGCCACACTGTAAAGTGGCTAGGTACAAACTGCTTTTATAAACAGATTGTTATTTCAATTTAAAATTAGAGCTTGATTTCGATTTCAACGCCAGCTGGAAGGTCAAGAGTCATAAGGGACTCAACAGTCTTCTGACCTGGGTTAACAATATCAATTAAACGCTTATGAGTGCGACGCTCAAACTGCTCACGGCTGTCTTTGTACTTATGAACAGCACGTAGAATAGTGATAATTTCCTTTTCAGTAGGTAGAGGGATTGGACCGGAAACCTTAGCACCAGAACGCTTAGCGGTTTCAACAATCTTCTCTGCAGACTGATCAATTAGCTCATGGTCGTATGCCTTTAGGCGGATACGAATTTTTTCAGCATTAGCCATTTTTGTATTTCCTCCTCGTACATGTCGTACATTTAAAAATGTGTCGACTCGTTACGGAGAGATACTGCAACCCCGCCTAGCGTATCGCTCACGGGCATGAAAATAACCGGCACACTCTTTGTGAAAAATCCGGTCAAAATAACGCAGGAGGTTCATGCCATCGGCTTTTTGGCATTTTGCCAGAAGTCCCGAATTTACGCAAGAACATTGACGTTTTACAATAAGCAGTTGTCTCAACCGCCCGATTGTCGGACCTACTCCACCGAAGTTACCTGACATATGTCAGCAATCTCCGATATCATCGCATTTTTGCCTGCCATTTCGCAGGTCTTGTATAGAATAACTTATTTTTATACATTTGTCAATAGCTTTTTACGAAAAAAACGAAAAAATTCCGATAAAATAAATTTACCGGAATTTACCTATATTTCTTTATTCGTTTACTACTACAACAAGTAACCCATTAGAGGCATTTGCATCTATTTTAATACCCAAATCCTCACGCATAGTAGTTTCAAAGCCCTTTTCTTGTAGTTCTTTTATTGTTGTATCAAAGTCACTTATAGCACCAGTTACTTTAAAATAATATATATTATTATTTTTTTCAATAAATTCAGCATTTTCTATAACAGGCAAATCTCCAGAGCCTACCGCAACAAAGCAAAAAGCAAAACTTGAAGTTTGAAGTCCTGAAGGTATTTCAACCGACTGACTTTCTGCGGTATTTTTCTTCACTTCTGGATTTATAGAAAATGTAGCTGGTGCCACATTATTAGTTTTTTGTTCTTTTTGTTGTGGCTGCTCAGTTTGTGGCTGTTCAGTGATTTTTGGAGTAACTTCTTCGGTTTGTTGTTGTTCCTGCTTTGGTTCCACTGTTCTAGGCTGCACTGGTTCTACTTGCTCACTTTGTAGATATTGTTCTGTTTGTTCTTCCTGTTCTGGCTGTACTGGCTCTGTTTGTTCTGGCTCTACATATGGTGTTTCATCTTCTTTTGTATCTTCCATAACAAGTTTACCAGTAGGCTTTGCACTATTATTTTTATCACTATTATTAGAGGTCATGCTCATAATATCACCTATTGCACCTGATAAAACAAGCATTACACAAGCTGCGGCTGCTGCTAATGTAGTGAAAACCGGAAAATGTTTTTTGGTTGGTTTTTGAGCTTCTTTTAAAACTGCCTGCATAATATGTTCATGCATATCATCTGGTAATGGCTGTTTAAAATCGTCCCATGCATTTCGCATTTCACGCAAATCATCTAAATACGCTGCACAGGCGGGACACTCTGAAAGATGTTCAGAAAGCTCACGTTTTTCCTCAAGTGATAATTCGCTATCAATGCTTGCTGAGCAAAGCTCACGATATTTTTCACAGTTTGGCATCTTCCCGCCTCCTTTCTGACTGTTTAGACGAAGAAGGCAACGAAATGTTCCCTCTATCTATCAAAATTTTTCTAAGAGCTGACCTTGCTCTTGCAATTCTTGATTTTACTGTGCCTTCTTCAATAGAAAGAGCCTTGGCTATATCTGAATATTTCATACCAGCCACATCACGAAGAATAACAACTTTTCTGTGTTCTTCAGATATCATATTTAGAGCGATATCTATTTCTTCACGTAGCTCAGTTTTTTCAAGCGATTTTTCTGGTTGGTTTTTCTCTTTAAAATCTGGTAACTGCAATATTTTCTCATCATCAATCGGTTCTACTGCTACATTTTTTTTACTTCTTGCAAAATCGACGCATTTATTCATAGTAATTCTATAAAGCCAAGTAGAAAACCCGCTTTCACCTCTAAAAAATGGCAAGCCTTTATAAGCTTTTAAAAAAACCTCTTGAGTTATATCAAGTGCATCTTCATGTGAATTTGTAGACCGTAGAGCAAGTGTATAAACTCTGCGTTCATAAGCGGACACCAATGCTTCAAATGCAGCCATTTCACCTTTTTTAGCACGTTTAATAAGCACATCTTCCCCTGTCATCGGTGCAACCCTCCTTTTATTTATATCTGAGCTTTAATATCCTCGCATAGCTTATAAAGCTCATCTATTTTATTAAAAGCACACACACGTTTTTTAAATTCTTTAAGTCCTGATGAACCTTTTAAATACCAGTTAACATGCTTTCTAGCTTCAAGCATGGCAATATGTTCGCCTTTATCCTCACATGCAAGCTCAATTTGTCTTACAGCGGTATCCAGTCTTTCTGAAAGTGTTGGCTCATCTTCTAGCACACCTGTCTGAATAAGCTTATTACTTCTTTCAAATATCCAAGGGTCTCCAAGTGCACCTCTACCAATCATAACAAAATCAGCACCTGTATGATTTATTATATTAACCGCATCTTGAGGAGTAAAAACATCACCATTTGCAGCCACAGGAATTTTAACTGATTGTTTAACTTTAGCTATAATATCCCAATCAGCAACACCTGAATATTGTTGAGCTCTTGTTCTGCCATGAACTGCAATCATATCTGCACCAGCATATTCACACATTTTAGCAAACTCTATACAGTTTATACTTTTTTCGTCCCAACCTTTTCTAAATTTAACTGTTACAGGACAATCCACCGCTTTTTTAACTGCGGTTATAATTTGTTCAGCGAGTTTAATATTTTTCATAAGAGCCGAGCCATCACCATTATTAACTATTTTAGGTGCAGGACAACCCATATTTATATCAATAATTTCACAGCCTGATATTTCCCTTGCAATAATTGCACCCTCAGCCATGCTTTCTGGTTCAGAGCCAAATATTTGTGCTGATGCTGGGTGCTCATTTTGAGATAAGCCTAAAAGTCTAGGCGTTTTTTTATCTTTAAAGTGAAGTGCTTTAGCAGAAACCATTTCTGTTACGGTGAGTGCTGCACCATGTTCTCTGCATATTTGGCGAAAAGCCTTATCCGTTACACCCGCCATAGGTGCAAGTATAAGTTTGCCCTTTATCTCCACCTGTCCAATCTTCATATATACCCTCCATAATGAATTTCAAGTATCAGACTTTTATTTTAGCATATACAAACATTCAATGCAAACAAGCTAAATTTCAAATTTATTTCTCTTGTTTTCCCTGCATTTCCTATTATTTTCCTGCATTTTATAATTATTTGAATATAAATAAAATATATTTTATTATTTCCGTTAATATTTTCCAACAAAAGATGCAAGCTATAAGACCTATACTGAAACGCAAGGAGGTTTGACCATGGACAAGCAAACATTAGAACGAAAGAGTTTTGAAGCGGCAGCACATACGGCGGCTTTATGGACAAGGATTACACACACCGACACAGCAAAACGAGTAACCAGAGGCATAAGACAATTTTTACTGGGTTTAGTCTTATCACAAGGAATGTTTTTCGGTTCATATGCTCCTTTGGGCATAGCGTTTACAGGTGCGTGTACAACAAAAGGAATATATGCATTATTAGGTTCAGTTTTGGGGTATATTTTTGGACATGGCGGAATGCTTGGCTTATCTTGTGCGGTTGCAAGTATACTTACGTTTATATGTGCCTATATTTTTAAAGAGCATATAAAAAAAGCGTGGTTTATGCCGCTTTCCTGCTCGTTTATGACGCTTATATGTACATTTATTCTTTTACCAGCACCGCCTTTTTTAAGTATTGCACAAATTTTTCAGTTTATAACAGTATGTGTTATAACAGGCGGCTTATGTTGGTGTTATATCAAAGCGTTTTCTTATCCTAAAAGATTAGGAGATTTTAAAAAACCTGTTGGCTTACTTGCAATAATAGCAAGTGTACTTATATCACTTGGAGAATTTACTCTATTTGGCACTATCTCACCATCAAGGGTTTTAGCATATATATTAACACTTTCGGCTGCTTATTTAGTTTCCAGTGCAAGTGGTGCAACTTTTGGAGTAATATTTGGTGTTACAATGGATATTACAAGCGGTAGCGGAGCTTTTTTCACATGTGTATATAGTTTATCTGCACTGTTAGCAGGCGCGTTTCGCTCTATGGGTAAATTACCCTTTTTATTTAGTGCAGCAATTACAGCAAGTGCAGCATGTTTACTTGGTATAGACAATCCATTATTTACATCTGGTGTTTATGAATGTTGTTTATCTGCATTTATTTTTTGGTTTATTCCAGATGCATTATTTCAATATGTTAAGGAGGCACTTATACCCTCACCCGAAAATACTCTTGATAAACTTTTAAGAATGAAGCATAGTGCAGGCAAATATGCAAGTGAAGCTTCTGATGCATTTTATGAAATGTATCTTGCTATGATGAGCGGAGCACAAACGGGCAGAGCCACCGCTGACGAAGATGTTCATGCTATTTTTGATTGTGCAGCAGATAGCGTATGTAGAACATGTAGAATTTGTAATCAATGTTGGCAAAAAGAGTATGTTTCTACGCTTTCAGCATTAAATGATGTATCAGTGCCAATGCTTAAACGTGGACGAGCAGAAGCCAGTGATTTTCCTAAACACTTTTCCGAACGCTGTATACATTTTCCTGAGTTATTAAACTCTATAAATAGAGCTTTATTTTCCATTAGAGAACGTCAACAATATAGAAAACGTTGTGAAGAAAATTGCACTTTAATTGCACAGCAATATGCAGGACTTACAGGCATATTAAGACAGATTAGCAGTACATTAGGTTGTGAACAAGCTGAACTACCAGCAAGAGAGCGTCAAGTTAGAAGTTATGCATCAGCATTTGGTATGGTTGACAAAGTAGCTGTTTTTAGAGATGGTAAGGGACATTTAAGAGTAGAACTTGACGGTGAGGCAATGGAAAATATACTTCATCAGCGAAAGGGTTTTGCAGCCGGACTTTCAGCAGTATTATCTATATGCCTAAGCGAACCAGAACGTATATCAGATGAACTTGGCACAAGGCTTATATTAAAAGAACAAGCACCATTTAGAGCCATAGTGGGCATAGGACAAAGGCAAAAACAAAATGAACATGTTTCAGGAGATACAGCTAGGTCATTTGTAACTGATAGCGGGCAAGCGTGTTTACTGCTTGCTGATGGTATGGGTACTGGTGAAGCAGCAGCAAAAGATAGCAGAATGATTTTATCACTTATGGAAAGATTTTTAAAAGCGGGCATACCGCCAGATGATGCACTTAGAACGGTATCACCTGCCTTTAAATTAAAATGTGATAGCACACGAGGAGTAACACTTGATTTACTTATGCTTGATTTGTTCACAGGCAGAGGAAGCTGTTTAAAATGCGGAGCCGCATCAAGTTATATTTTAAGTGGAAATAAAATAACAAGTATAGCAGGAGGTAATTTACCAGTAGGCTTATCTGATGATATAGCCGCAGACCAAAGCATACCTATAAAATTACAGAGAGGAGATTTATTTATAATGGTTTCTGATGGTATATGTGATAGTATAGATGATAAATGGTTAAAAAATCTTATATATGAGCATCAAAAAGATACACCAAAAGAGCTTGCGGCTCATTTGGTAGTTGCAGCGGCAAAGCGTGGAACATCAGATGATTTATCAGCATTAGTTTTTAGGCTTGAACAACGACCACTACCTGTATAAATCACCATAAAAAGGGCATAATTTTCTTATAGTGAATTAAATAAGGAGTATGCTTATGGTCAAAGGGATTTCAAGACGTATAGTAGTAGTACAGCCATCAGACTCTGATGTATTTGAGCAGGCGATATTTATTGTTAAAGATAAAGCACCAAAGGCGACTGATGTTATGAAAGAAGCCTGTAATATAGCTGAACAATATCTTGGCAAACCTCATGTGAAACGATATGTACGCAAACGCTGGACAAATCTACATTTATTTTTATCCGGTTTAGCTGGTGCTGGAATAGTAAGTTCATTATGGGTAATTAGCACTATTTTCTCCATTCCTTTATTTTAAGTTATTAACGTTTTTTAAAATTCAGGCGATAGCTATTGCATAGGCTATCGCCTGTTGTTATTATTGAAAATATAAGGACGGTGAAAATATACTATGGACAGTATACAAAATGTTATTAAGCTTTTTGAAGAATATGGTCTGCCAATGATGGCGGCTGTGTTTTTCTGTGAATATTTAAATCTTCCCGGTTTTCCTGCAGGTATTATAATGCCCGCTGTAGGAGTGCTTATAGCACAAAGCGGGCATAATCTTATTTTAGGTATAGCAGTATCAGTGCTTGCTGGTCTTGTGGGTTCTATTGTAATGTATGGTATATGCTATTTTGGCGGAGCACCTATTTTAAATAAATTTTTTGGTAAAAGCAAAAAGTTTCATAACTTTGTAGACCAATGTCATAAAAGGCTTGAGAATGGCGGAGGCAAAGCACTTATGATATGTAGGCTTATTCCTATGCTTAGAACTATAGTGTCTATTCCAGCGGGACTTTTGCAAATGGATATAAGAGAATATATAATCTATTCAAGTATAGGAATTACAATTTGGAATACAGTTTTAATATGTTTGGGATATTTTTTCAGCGAAGCATTTTTAGCTGGCACATTTGGGGCGTTAATATAGTAACACCTCAAATGTTTTTAAGCACAAAAAAACACGCATTTTCATGCGTGTTTTAATGGTGGAAGTTAACGGGCTCGAACCGCTGACCCTCTGCTTGTAAGGCAGATGCTCTCCCAGCTGAGCTAAACTTCCGAAATGGTGACCCGTACGGGACTCGAACCCGTGTTACCGCCGTGAAAGGGCGGTGTCTTAACCGCTTGACCAACGGGCCAAAATGGTAGCGGTAATTGGACTTGAACCAATGACCTTTCGGGTATGAACCGAACGCTCTAGCCAACTAAGCTATACCGCCATTTTGTTAAGTTGTTGTCGTTTTGTTTTCGGCTTTTGTTTGCCGTCACTCATCAGCGACATGATTTATTATATACACTTACACCCCATTTGTCAACACTTTTTTTCATATTTTTTTATAATTTTTTACGTTGTTTTTAAAAGTTTTAAAAAACGCTATTTTTAGCATTTTTAGCCCATTATATTCTTATAAAAGTTCTCATTCCAAGTGTGTGTTTTTTTAAGTTCATCACTTGTTTTTAAAAAATATTCACGAATTATTTTTTGACCTTGGTCTGGAATAGGGTCATCAAAGGTGCAATCTATATAGTAAATCTCATCATCTATTTTGACAGCATTCCAGCTATGGTTCATTTGAGAGTCGGATATGTATATTGACTCAATCCCTATAGCCTCACACATCATCATAAAAGCTCTTGCATAGCCTGAGCATACCGCCTTTCCATCTACTAACGCACCATAAGCAGTAAAAGGAGCACTTGTACCGTCTAATACTTCTTGCTCGGCTGCCTCTACATCATATTTACAGTTTAATATTAAATAATCATGCAAAGCAGCAATTTTATCTTGTGTGCTTTCCAATCCTTCAGTTTGATTTATAGCTATTTTTTCAGCTAATTCCTTAGCTTGTATTTGTTGTGCATTATTAGGTATATTAACACTTATTTCTGTAAGCCCTATTTGATATGACACCAATTCCAAAGAAAATGCAAATGGATATATTGCTTCTAAACTATCAAAAATCAAATCACCATCTACATTATCAATCATAAATAGAGCACTATTTTCATTATTATCTAAATTATTTTTCATTTCTATTGCCGTATCAAGTGGAGAACTGGTTTTTTTAACTGGCAATTCACAACCTGAAAGCATAATAATACCCAAAGCCAAAAGAGCTAATATACGTTTCATAAAAATAGCACCTCTATAAAGAAATCAAAGCGGACAGCCTTAATGACTATCCGCTTATATTTTACATTAGTTTCACAGTATAGTATACAGCTGTAATAAATAAATATGCTGCTACAGCAAAAATAGAATAAAGTGCCATGCTTGTAAAAGCTCCAACTGCAACTAAAATAGTCATAATAACAGGAGTTATAAATAACATAGTGTATGCATTCTTTGAGAAATTAAAGTTATATTCTTTATTTTTTAGTTTTAAAGTGCCATTATTAGCTTTAATTTTATTAACAATAATCACTTGAGCCAATAAATAAACAACCATAACCGCTAAAGATGCATAAGTTAGATATTTAAAATTTGCACTTGAAATAGCACGTTTTATAATAAACAATAGCACAGCTGCAACGCCGCCATTAAATGCTATGGCTACAAATTCCGGCTGATATGAATGATAAATCAAATAATAAACAGCAAGTGCAGGCAATACAGCATAAAAGATTTTAAATACAGGGAACAAAAAATAATATATTAAAACAAAAATAACAAGAGAAATAGCAAATGTTAGTAAAACATTTCGCCCTGTTATAATCTTCATAGATGTATTAATATGGTTTTTAATTTCACGAATAATCATAAATAAACCAGTAATTACACCTAATATAGAAATACCTATTAACACTTTTATAAGCGTAATACCAGCGAGGTATGAAACACCATTACTAACAAGGTTTTTAACGCCCATAAGTAGCAATACACCGCCAAGGCATAAACTAAAGACTATTAAAACTTTATTAGTAATATATTCTTCTTCCTTCTTTTGAGGCACATTATTTGCCGCCAAAAAAATCAACTCCAGTCTAAAAATTTAAATATTTCCACTTTCATACATAACAATACTAAGAGCTACAAGTGGTGCGGTTTCACATCTTAAAATACGTTTACCAAGTGAAACACTTTGCATATTAGCATTTATTGCTGCTTTAACTTCACTATCATCAAATCCGCCTTCTGGCCCTACCATAAGAGCAACAGATGAAATTTGTTTGCCAGATAACACGCTTTTAATACCTGTATCTTGCTCATTTTCATATAAAAATAGTGCAAATTGGTATTCAATAGCTTGTTTTATAGCCTGCTCATGAGTTAAAACATCGCAAACTTCTGGAATAATTCCACGACCTGATTGCATTGCTGCTTCTTTAGCTATTTTACGCCATCTATCGCATTTTTTACGCATAGATTTTTCATCAGGACGTGAAACACTTCTTTTAGCTATATATGGCACAATTTTTTTTGCACCAAGTTCTACTGCTTTTTGGATAATAAAATCCATTTTATCACCCTTTGGTAGTGCCATATAAAGTGTTACATCAGCTTTAGCTTCACCTATAGAATTTGTTATTTCTATAATTTTACAGCAAACGCTATCTTTTTGCAAGCTTTCTATTTGACAATTATAATCATTGTCTTTACAGTCGCAAATAACTAACTGTTCACCTATTTTCATACGAAGCACTTTTATTATATGGTGTGCATCTTCACCTGTTATTATTATTTGCTCGCCTTGTGGCTTTTCATCAATAAAAAATCTTGGCATTTTATACCTCTAAGCATTAGCTTTTTTAGCGGTAAAAGCAGTCCAGTCATCACTTGAAGCACGTTTTAAAATAGTAAAACCCGCTTTAACAAGTGCATCTTGTACTTCATCTGCACGTTCATTTAGTATACCAGAGCATATCAAAGTACCATCATTTTTAAGCTTATCCCAAAACATATTGCTCATACCAATTATTACATCTGCTACAATATTAGCAACAATAATATCATAATCCTTGCCGATTTCCTCAGCAAGAGCAGGGTTTTTAAGTGCATCACCATGCAGTTTTCTGCCTAAAGTGACATTATTTCGTTCTGCATTTTCAGCCGCACAGGTTAAACAATGCTCATCAATATCAACAATGGTGTCAGGTTTAGCACCAAGCATACCCGCAGCGATTGCAAGAATACCTGAACCAGTACCCATATCAAGCAGTTTTTCTCCGCCTTTAATTGTTTCCTCTAGTGCAGTCATACAAAGCTGTGTTGTATCATGAGTACCTGTACCAAAACTTGAAGCTGGGTCTATTTCAAGTATAGTTCTGCCTTGAGTATCCTCAACAGTTTCCCAAGAAGGCTTGATTATAAAGGTTTTACCAACTGGAAATGGTTTAAAATATTGTTTCCAACCCCATTCCCAATCTTCTTGACGGGTTAGACTTGTTTCGGTTACAAGTCTGCCATAAGCATTATTTTCATCTTGACTTTTAAGCTCATTTAATTTTTCACATAATAATTTATATTGTGCTTTGCCTTCTTCATCATCAGAAAGATAAATTTTAATTTTAGTTTCTTGAGAAGATAGCTCTTTTTTTAGGTTTTCATCAACATAATCCCAATAGATTTCAGTATCCTGTAAAAACTCCTCAAAATCGGCTGCATCTTCAAGGGCATAACCTTCTATGCCCTGCTCATCAAGTAAATCGGTAACAGGCATAATGCCCTCAGTTGAAGTAAATATAGTAACTTCAGTCCAATCCAATTTTAATACCTCTTTTCATAATATAAATTATAACCAAATCATTCCGTATTTTTTACAAAAATATTTAGCAACTTCAGGTGTAAGCTCCCAAGTACCATCATAAATAGCAAGACCTGAATAAATTCTAAGAGCTTTTTCTAATAGCTCAGGAGTTGTTGCACAAAGGCACACTGGACGGGTTAACATATAAAGGTCTTCTTCAAGATTATAAAGGTCATCTTCTTCTGTAAGCATAAGTTTAAGAGCAGCTGCTTCTTCATCTTCTATTTCAAGAAGTCGTTCTTGAAGCTTATGGTCACATTCTATTTCATCAGAAATATCTGTAACAGCGTCAATAAAATGAGCATCTCTACCATCTGGTGCTAAAATATAGTCGTCATGGTCACGACTAGCCGTTCTACCTGATTTATATTTTTTTAATGTATTGCAAAGCATATCTGCATTTTCATTTTCATCAGGTAATAAAATTTCAACATTGGTAAGCTTAATATTATCATTAAGCCATTCGGTAGGTACACGCACACCTATGGAAATTCTAGCATAAGGTGCAACTCTTTCCAAAGTATCTTCTAAATGTTCAGGTATATCAGATGTAAACACAACAGTTGACACACCTATACGTTGCAAAACACCTAAAGCGGCAAGTGCATCTGTATTATCATGCATTCTTGCATCTTCACCAACATGAATTTCAGTTACAATACTTTTACCACATAAATCTGTTATAGAAATAACTGCGGCTCTCAATGATTGAAAATCATCTGCACCATGTAAATAATAAAATGAAGAATTATCATGCATTTGATTTTTAAAATGCTTTTTACAAAGTGCTATATACTGTTCTGTTACTGGAAATTCAAACTGCTCTTGCTTTTTAGGGCATTTAAGAGTTATTCCATAAGGTAAATGCTTTATTTTTTCGGTCTGCACAAACTCATTTTTTGAGTGAGTTATAACTGCAGCTATATCATTTTTATTTGCTAAAACAAAATCTTTATCCTTTGCCTCAGCAATTATTTGACGTGTACACGATTGACAGGGTTCCATATTTCCTCCCATTTTATTTTCCGGTTAATTATGCAGCTTCAAAGCTACCGTCTGACAGTGAAGTATAACGAATTGGCTGTAATGCAGCTTTTTTACAAAGCTCAAGTGCAGTATCATAGCAATCATCATCAGTTCCTTCACCAACGGCTTTTAATTCGTTTATTCTAATTTCTAACTTTTCTAATGTGCTAGTGCCAGCTGAAATACCTGCTGTTAATCCTTCATCTTCTTGAAACTCTCTTAATGCTGCAAGCATATTTGTGTCAAATGTATCTTGCACAGTATCCATATAACCTAAAAGGTATAATCTACCCGAAAGTGCATGAACCTGTTCAGATTTATCACCATATTTTATTGTAGAATTAAAATCTAACTCTGGTAGTTGAGATAAAGCAGTATCAATAATACTGTTATCTGAAATTTGTACAGTAGGTGTTATGCCCTTGCCTTCCCAGCAACCAGATATAGGTAAATTCATTTCCATACATGTTATAACAAGCTTATATTTTGAAGAAAGCATATCGAAATGATATTGACCTTGTCCTTTACCGTAAGTAGTTGTACCAACCACTTCAGCTGTACCAGTTTCTTTTAGTATGCCCGCTAAAAGTTCAGCCGCAGAGGCTGTATTTTCATCTACAAGCACACATATTTCATTAAGTGGTAAACCTGTACCTTGTGAATAATGTTTTTCAAATCCGCCTTGGTCTTCACGCCATTGTATGCCGCCCATATATGTGCCATCAGTTTCGATTATTAAATCAGCCATCTGCCAAGCTACATCTACAAGACCACCACCATTAGCACGTAAATCCAAGATAACAGCTTTTGTGTTTTTCTCGTCAAGACCATTCCATATTTGCTCAAATTCCTCAAAATCACTTTGTGAGCCCATAGCCTCAACTCTTATATATTCTATACCGTCTTCAACTGTATAATTTGATACATAACTTGGTGTAATATATGCTCTTGTTAAATCAAATTCAAGAGTTTTATTATCTCTTAGTATAGTTATTTTTACTTGAGTTCCTGCCTCGCCCCTTAGCATTTCCCCAATTTTTGACATTTCCATATTTTCTATGGAAGTATCATCTATTTTTATAATTTCGTCCCCATATTTAAACCCTGCATTATCTGCTGGACTACCCTTTTCCACATCAATTACTGTGATTTTGCCACTCTGATTTTGTACTGTAACACCTATACCACTTGTTTCAACCAGTGTAGCGAAACCCTGTTCATACTGACTTTTGGTTAAAAACATAGAGTGAGTATCAAGTGTTTTTAAATAATCATTTACAACTTCTTGTAGCTTGTCTGGATTTTGCTCAATATAAGCATTTTTTTCAGCTACTTCTTCGCTTGACATCTCATTATTTTGAGTAAATAGACTATTTTGTTCTATTTTCTGCAAAACAAAATCAAATTGTGTTTGTGGTGTACCTGTGAAGGCTGTTGCACTTGTAAAAGTAATAACTGAAGCTATAGCAAGTGCTGCAAATTTTTTGATTTGGCGAAACATAAAAACGCCTCCTTTTTTTAGGGATTGGGGTTATATAATTACATATGCTCAGGAGCATCTACACCTATCATACCAAGCACATTTTTGATAGTTTGAGCTGCTGCTTTACATAGCATTAAACGAGCGTCACGAATAGCTGACTCAGCATCATTTACACGACAGGAATTATAAAATCTATGGAATTGAGCTGCAAGACTTACACCGTATTTGTTCATCTGTGAAGGGTCTCTATCATTTGCAGCACTAATAATTTCCTCTGGAAGCTGTGCAATAACACGAATAAGTGCCTTTTCATCATTTTCGGTTAACACAGTTAAGTCAACATCTTCTACATTTGGAAGTGCATGACCGTTTTCTGTTGCACTCTTGATAACAGAGCAAATTCTAGCATGAGCATACTGAACATAATAAAGAGGGTTTTCACTATCCTGCTTTACAGCTAAATCAAGGTCAAATTCCATCTGAGTTTCAGCAGCACGAGAGTTAAAGAAGAAACGAGCTGCATCAACTGGAATTTCATCAAGCAAATCAGAAAGGGTTAAACTTTTGCCTGTACGTTTGCTCATACGCACAACTTCACCGCCCTGCATCATACGTACAAGCTGCATAAGTACAATTTCAAGACGCTCAGAACCATTTAAACCAATAGCATCAAGTGCTCTTTGCAGACGTGCCACATGTCCATGGTGGTCAGCACCCCAAATATTAATTACTCTATCAAAATGACGTGTTTCAAACTTATTTCTATGATAAGCTATATCGGCTGCAAAATAAGTATAGAAACCATTTGCACGACGAAGCACATCATCTTTTTCCGCACCAAATGCAGTGGAACGCAGCCATAAAGCACCATCTTTTTCATATGTTACACCAGCATCAGAAAGCATTTTAACAGTTTCCTCAACTGCACCAGACTGATGAAGTGTGCTTTCTCTAAACCATACATCATAAGTGATTTTATAACGAGCTAAATCACGCTGCATTTTTTCGATATTATGTGGCAGACCAAAACCAACAATAGCATCAAAACGTTCTTCTTCTGTCATATCAAGCAGTTTATCACCATGAGCATCAACAAGCATTTGAGCAAGCTCTTTGATATCTGCACCTTGATACCAAGAAGGGTCAAATTCAATAGCATCTTCACCCTTGATAATCTGAATATATCTACCTTCAACAGAATGAGCGAACTTGTCCACCTGATTACCAGCGTCATTTATATAAAATTCTCTTGTTACATCATGACCTGCCCAGCTTAACACTTCGGCTAGACAGTCACCTAATACACCACCACGAGCATTACCCATATGCATAGGACCTGTTGGGTTTGCGGATACAAACTCAACCATAATTTTCTCTGGATTTTCTAGCTTGGTTTTACCGTAGTTTTCACCCTCTAAAACAGCGGTTTTCAGTGCATTTTTATACCAATCCATATTATATGTGAAATTGATAAAACCAGCACCAGCAATATCAACCTTAGCAAAACAAGTACCATCAAGCTCCATATTTTCAACTAGAGCTTCAGCAATTTTTCTTGGTGGCATACGAAGCAATTTTGCACACTGCATAGCAACAGTGCTTGCCCAGTCGCCATTGCTTGCATCTTTTGGTGTTTCAACTGCTATTTTTGGCAGTTCTGCCTGTGGAAGTAAGCCCTGTGAAACCGCTTTTTCATATGCTGCCTTAACAATATTTGAAACCTCAATTCTTGCATTTTCCATTAAGTTCATTTTTGTTACACTCTCCTATTATTTATCATCTAAATCCTGTCCAGTTGCTTTAATAATCATTCTAAAATGATGGTTGCCAATCATAGATTGGTCTACTTCAACTGTATAATCTATTTCTAGCTCTCCACCATATTCACCTATTGTATTTCTAAGCTGATTTGTATGTGTTGAGATAGTCATCGCACCAAATTCTGTATGATAAAGTCCTACATGACGTTGATTTTTACCAAAAATCATTTCTGAAGGATAAGTACCCGTTCTCATCATGGTTACTGTATCACCATCTATTTTAACAGTTGTACGAGTACCTAAAAGCCCAGTAAGTTCACTTTCCTCATAAGAAATATAAAATTTCCCGCCACGCTTATAAAATCTAGCCTGTGTTATAAGGTCGATTTTTTCCTCGTCACAGCCCTCAAATCGTTGTGTCGAGCGTATCGACAACAATGCATCTTTTTTCATATCTTCCTCGTTTTATAGTTTAATATGTTGCTATTTCAACATTTCCCACCTGTTCAGCAATTTCACCATTTAAGAAAATATGTGAAAGAGCTTTAAATGACTCTGGGTCATCAGATACAAAATATTTTGTTTCAGCATTTTTATTGTCTGATAAAGTCAAAATACGCTTTGCATAATCGGCAGCAGCCGCACCAGAGTCTATAAGCTCAACATTTTCACCCATAAAATCGGATATAACCTCTTTAATCAGTGGAAAATGTGTACAACCTAAAATTAAAGTATCTATATTTTGTTCTTTAAGCTCAGTTAAATATTCTTTTACAACCGTTTCTATAACAATATCACCTTTGTTAACTCTGCCATTTTCAACAAGAGGTACAAAAAGCGGACAAGCTTTTGTAAATATTTTAAGCTCTGGTTTATGCTCATGCAAAAAACGTTCATAGGAACCAGACTTTATTGTGCTTGCTGTGCCAATAACACCTATGCGACCATTTTTAGTTTTTTCCATTGCGGCTAAACTCGCAGGCTCTACAACACCAATCATAGGTATATTTTGCTCTTTTGATATGGTATTTAATGCAACAGAAGAAA
Organism: Butyricicoccus sp.; assembly: GCA_017886875.1. GTDB lineage: Bacteria > Bacillota > Clostridia > Oscillospirales > Butyricicoccaceae > Butyricicoccus_B. The sequence goes on from JAGHIZ010000060.1 coordinate 45,602, forward strand.
CTGTACCGCAAGCCACCACAATAGCTTTTATATCAAATGAACGCAAAAAAGCGACATCTTGCCTTGTATAATGTAAAATAGTTTGAGCTGAACGACTACCATAAGGCACTCTACCAGTATCGCCAAAATAAATAATGCTTTCATTTGGCATTATCTCATGTATACGACGAACAGCAGTCAAACCACCCACACCAGAGTCAAAAACACCAATCGGTCTATTATCCATCATGCTCCTCCAGTGCAAGGCTAATTAATTTATCAATTAGCTCACTATATGCTATGCCACCGTAACCGAAAAGCTTTGGATACATGCTTATAGATGTAAAACCTGGGATTGTGTTAATCTCATTAAATATAATTTCCTCTGTATCAGTGCAAAAAAAGTCAACTCTTGAAAGTCCTCTACAACCCATAGCAGTGTAAACAATAACTGCATTTTCTCTAAGTTCTTTCATAGCTTTATCAGAAATTCTAGCAGGTATATAAAGTGCAGAAGAGTCATCTTTATATTTAGCGTCATAAGTGTAAAATTCTTGAGTTGGAGCAATTTCACCAGCAATAGAGGCTACTGGTTCTAAATTGCCCATAACTGCAACTTCTACTTCTCTACCCTTTATAAATTCCTCAATTAAAACCTTATTATCCCAGTTAAAAGCCTCGTCTAAACCTTGCTCTAGGCTCTGCATATCTACAGCTTTATGTACACCAACAGATGAACCAGAAGAACATGGCTTTATGAACACTGGGAAATTTTTAAGCTTTTCCATAGCTTTTTTCATAACTTGCTGTTTGTCTTTTTGATATTCATGTTTAATAGCAAGTGCATAAGCCGCTTGACGCACACTTGTGGTATCTACAACAATTTTTGTTATGCTTTTATCCATAGTGTTAGCACTTGCCGCAACGCCACAACCTACATAAGGTATTCCTGCAAGCTCCAAAAGCCCTTGAATTGTTCCATCTTCACCACCGCTACCGTGAAGCACTGGGAAACAACAATCAATTTTTATTAAATCTGTTTTTTCTTTATTAAATACAGCTATTGACTTTGAAACTTTGTCAGGTATAATAACTGCATTTACAAGTTCATTATTATCCCACTCACAACGCTCGATTTTATCTTCATCTATCTCATTAAGCAGTTTCCACTCGCCTTTTTTTGTTATTCCTATAACATATAAATCATATTTATCTCTATCTATATTTCTAAGTATAGAAGCTACTGAAAGGCATGAAACCTCATGCTCACTTGAAGCCCCACCAAATAACACTAAAAGTTTCATATTAAATCAAATACTCCTTTATAGATTGACATATATATTCAGTATTAAGTATACGCTAAAAATCTTAAAAACACAAACAATTACACAAAAAATACAGAACAAATAGTTATAATATACACGGTTAAATCTGTGCAAAATGTTGTTATATCTTGACATATAACCATTTGCTATAATATAGTTATGCTTAAAGGGAGGAAAAATGAGTGAATAAGGAAGAATTTCTCTCGGTGCTCGAAAAAGAGCTTGAAGTTTTACCTGATGAAAAGCGTGAAAAAGCTATGAGCTATTATAAAGCATGTTTTGACTCAGTGGACAAATTAAGCGAAAAAGCTATTATTTTCAAGCTTGGAAGTCCAAAACTTATAGCTAATAATATAATAAAAGAGCATCAGAAAAGTATAAAACTTGAAAATTTATCAGATAATAAGAAAAAAATTTTTATCTTTTTTGAAAATTTAAAAATAGGTAAATATAAATTTAATACTAAAAATATAATTTTAGCTGTTGTACTTCTTTTAATTTTTATATTTTTTATACTGCCGCTTCTAGGAAATGTATCTGTTGTTCTTTTTGCTGTACTGTGCGTTATTTTTGGCATTATATTAGCGGTTGTTTTACTACCTTTAGTAGTTTTTTCAATAGGTGTTGGACTTGTTTTTGTATCTATATTTAGTTTATGGGATATAAAAAATACATTTTTACCGCTTATTTTAGGTATTATCTGCATTATATCAAGCTATTTTATCGGAAAATTTATGTACAGCAAAATTAAAAAAGTATATTTAAAATTAAAGGTCTGAGATTTTTATTTCTCAGACCTTTCTAATTATTATATTTATTACAAATATCATCACAATTATTATTGATACCCAAATCATAGTGTTTGTATTTGACCTTTTTACAATGCCATCTGATTTATTATCTTTAGAAAATGCTCTACCAACTTTTTCAGCATCACCCATAAGCATTATCGCTTGCTCGACCGCTTGTTCATGGCTTAAACCATCGTTTTCAAGCTGACGTATTCTATCATTTAGATGTGCTGTTAATTCTTTTCTGATAATTCTTCTTTGAGATGGTGTTAATTTATATGCACATACTTTATCCAGCCATTCAGTCATTTTCTGATTTTGCACATACTCCACCTCCAACTTTGCTTGGCATATGATTTGGATATAATTTTCTTAAATATGATAAAAAATGTATACCTTGACGCTTAACCTTGTAAAATCGTCGTATACCAACCTCTGTTTGCTTTTCATAGCTTGTTATAAGCCCTTTACTTTGCATTTCATGGAGCAAAGGGTAAATCATAGCTTCTTCAGATAAAAAGGCAAATTCCCGTCTTATTTCCATCATACGAATAAGACCAAAACCCGTCTGTTCTCCTTGCTCTAAAAGAGATAAAACAAGCAGCATTTTAGTTCTATCTGATGTTTCTGGATACGACATAAAAATTCACCTCTTTTTTAGATTAAATAAGATTTAAATATTTACAGAAATCTGAAACAGCTCCTTCATGTGCATTACAACAAATATACTGTACTTTGCTTTTTGCAGCGTCGGTTGCATCTGCTGGACAGCCAGAATATGCTGCTGTTTCAAAAAGCTCTACATCATTCTGATTATCGCCTATTGCTGCAGTATTTTTTAAATCAATATTAAGCTGTTTGCATAAAACTTTCAGTGCTGTACCTTTATTTATTCCACCCGCATAAATATCTATATAAGTTGATTGGCTTTTACAAATTGAAATTTCTAGATTTGTATCTTTGCTCATAGCTTGCATAGTTTCATCAATTTGACTACTTGTACCAAAAAATAAAAACTTAGGATTTGGTTTGTCAAGCACTTCTGTCATATCATCATAACACTTGATTGGACAGCCTAAAAACTCACTTTCTTTTATAAGTTCGTCTGATATTTTATTTGTATGTAAAATATTATTTCTTGGTATTATAATTGTTGCTGGCATATTATGATATTTATCATAAATATAATGCATATTTTTAGGAGTTATTATACCCACTATATGTGTCTTTTTATTTTTTACATCATAAATCTGACTGCCGCCATTCATTAGAAAATAATCAACACAATCCCAAAGCTCTAACCTGTCAAGTGCAGGGGTTATAACTTCAAATTCTCTGCCTGTTGCAAAACATATTATACAGCCTTGCTCTTTTAATTTTTTTAATGTATTTTTATCACGCTCGTTTATATTTTGACGGTCATAAAAAAGTGTGCCATCTAGGTCTGTGGCAAATAAAGCTATTTTTTCCATAAATCCTCCCAATTTAATCATGTCCTAATTTTATCTTCAGTATACCATAGTAGTATTTAAATTTAAACAATATAGATATATAATTAAATAAAACTTAAAAAGTGAGGATTAAAAAAATGTCACAAGTAAAAACAAATGTTATGCGTATTTTAGAGCAACATAAAATAGAATATAAAGCTCATACCTACCCACATGGAAAAGATGCTGTAGATGGCGTTACAGTTGCAAATCTTTTAAACCAAAATCCAGACCATGTATTTAAAACTCTAGTTGCAAGAGGTAAAACAGGTCAAATTTATGTGTTTGTAATACCTGTAGCTGAGGAGCTTGACCTAAAAAAGGCTGCAAAAGCGGTATCTGAAAAATCCATAGAGCTTACGGCTGTAAAAGAGCTTTTAAATCTTACAGGTTATGTTCGTGGCGGCTGCTCACCTGTAGGGCTTAAAAAGCCTTATAAAATAACTATACATGAAACAGCAAATAACATACCTACAATTATGGTCAGTGCTGGTAAAATTGGTATGCAAATCGAACTTAACCCGCTAGATTTAATAAATCTTGTAAATGCAAATACTGCTGATTTAATTTGTAAGTAATTTTTCTATATCGGGATATAATGCAAATATTTTTTTAACAGGTAAATTATTTAATCTTCTGATTTTGTCTGATATTGTATCTAAATCATCAAATAAAACAAAGTGACCTTGTTCGTTTTCGTCCATATATGTAAAATATTTTGCACATAATTCTCTTGAAAAATATGCACCTGCATTATATTTTTTCATTCTATGCTGTTTTTCTTGCTGTGAAATAGGTGTTCCTTCGCTGTTTTGTGATGGCAAAATAAAATCTGTGCATATTGGTCGTATAGACACTGCTATTCTATCATTATATTTTTCATTAAGCTCTAATATATATTCTTCCAAACTCCCGCCGCTTAATGCTGAGTGAGTTACAAAATTGGCATACTTAACCGCTTTTTCATTGCATATAGGTACATAAAATTCTATATTTTGTTTATATGTCATTTCATCAAGCTGTGAAAGAAGTGATAATACAGCTTGGTCTTTTCTCTCAAAATCTGCAAATATCGCTTTAAATTCGCCTTTTCTAAATTCATGTAAAATTGATTTAACACAAAAATTTATATCTCCCTCTGTTATTCCTATATCACTAATACCTAATATATCACCTTTGGTTTTTGCAGGAATATATAATTTATTTAAACTCATACCTTTACCAACTGAAATATATAACTGTAAAAGCTGAATATCATATATAGATGCTTTTAATGTGTCCTTTCCTGCACATACTATAACTAGCCCATTTGTAGAAAGCATATTAGAGGTTCTCCTTTTTTCTGGACTTTTTTGCTTTGATAGCATACAATATTATATGCAGGTAGTATGAATTTTAGAAGAAATGGAGTAGATTTTTCTTAATTATGTTACGATATTTAACACCAGATTGCGTTTTTAATAGCATATATGAGATTACACCAGAGTTTTTAATCTCAAGAGGTATAAAAGGTGCTTTAATTGATATTGATGGCACTGTTTCATCTCATAGAATTAAAAATCCATCATCTAAGCTCTGTGAATATATTAAATCCTTGACTGATGCTGGAATTAAAGTGATATTCTTATCAAATAATAAACGTGAACGTGTGGGCGTTTTTAGTGACCAAGTGGGCATTAAATGGGTAAGCAGAGCCACAAAACCATTAAGCCGTGGTTTTAAAAAAGGTGCTAAAATACTTGATTTGCCTATGAATGAGATTGCGGTTATAGGTGACCAGATTTTTACCGATGTTTTAGGCGGAAATCGTTTAGGTGCTTTAACTTGTCAAGTTAAATCCATAGATATAGGTGAATTTTGGATTGGTGTACGCTGTAAACTAGAAAGCGGTTTTATCGAACGTGGACGCAAAAAAATGCAGGAGGATACAAAACGTGGAAATTAAATTCGGGCCAGCGGGAAATTCAAATTCATTTTCTGAGGCAGGGTTTAAATCAACTGTTGATGCTCCTAAATGGCTACATGATATGGGACTTAATGCCTATGAATATCAATGCGGTAGAGGAGTTAATATAGGTGAGGAAACAGCTAAAAAAATCGGTGAGCAAGCTAAAATTTATAATATTTCACTCTCACTTCACACACCATATTATATAAATCTATCATCAGCCGAACCTGAAAGACTTCAAAAAAATGTAGATTATATAATAAAAAGCTGCATAGCTGCTACTGATATGGGTGCTACAAGGCTTGTTGTGCATACAGGCGGTCTTGGCAAACAAACCCGTATTAAGGCTATGGAAAACAGCGTTGTAAATATCAAAAATATATTAAATGCAATAGAAGAACATGGTTTTAAACAAACTGTATGTCTTGAAACTATGGGAAAGAAAAATGTTATTGGAAGTGCAGAAGAAATTTGTGAGCTTGTGGCACTTGATGATAGATTACTCCCTTGCATTGACTTTGGACATTTAAATGCAAGAACAGGCGGCAAATGTAACTCATATAAAGATTTCAATGCACTATTTAATCTATTTGAAGATAAAATAGGCAAAGAACGTACAAAAATATTCCATGCTCATTTTTCAAAAATAGAATATAGTGATAAAGGTGAAGTTAGACATTTAACTTTTGATGATAAGATATATGGCCCTGAATTTGAACCACTTGCAAGGGTGCTTGCACAAAGAGATTATACGCCTACTATAATTTGTGAATCTGCTGGTACTCAAGCGGAAGATGCAAAAACAATGCAAACACTTTACTATAAAGCTAAAAATTAAGTATTAAAAAACCGTATGACCTAAGTCATACGGTTTAATTTTTTAATTGTTATTATCAATATTATCTAAGTCAAATATACTGGATTCTATTTGCTGGCCATATGGGTCAATGTACTCATATCCAAAATGACCAGTATTCTCCTTGAGTTGTAATGCTTCATTCGCATGTTTAATAAACTCGTCATCATCTTTCTTTTCATATGGAATGTAAGCTTTACCTTCTTCACGCATACGCAAGTTAAAGTGTTTCATTGCATCACGTAAGAATTCAGCCTGCTGACTCATTTCATGGCTAGAAGCATCAGATTGTTCACTAATAGCTGCATTACTTGTAGCCGCCTCAGTAATTTTAGTTACTGACTGGGAAACAATTCTAACACTTTCAAACTGTTCACTAGATAGTCCAGAAACTTCTTCAACAATCTCAACAATTTGTTTAATCTTCTTATTGATTTCCTCAAATATAGTAGCAGATTCTGTTGCGATTTCGCTGCCCTTTTGAGTTTGAGTTATGCTGTTTTCAATAAGTGCACGGCTTTCTTTAGCAGCTTCAGTGCTCTTTAGAGCTAGTGCACGAACCTCGTCAGCAACAACTGCAAAGCCCTTACCTGCAACACCTGCACGAGCAGCTTCAATAGCGGCATTAAGTGCTAAGATATTTGTTTCAAAAGCTATATCATCAATAGTTTTCATAACTACTGCAATCTTTTGTGAAGCATCATGCATATGTACAACTGAGTCAACCAACACTTCCATATGTGCATTGTTAGTTTTAATATCTTCCTCAATATCCTTAACAATTTTATATGCAGTTTGTGCCTTTTCGTCATTGAAATTGATAAGTCTGCTTACGTTTTCCATCTCATGTGATAGTTCATTAGCTGCTGCTGCCTGAGCTGTTGTGCTTTCTGCAAGCAGATGGCTAGCGTTAGCAATTTCATTTGCTCCAGCTGCCACTGTACGAGCGGATTTAATAATTTCACCAAACATTGCATCATTAGACTGAACCAGTCTGTAAAGGCTCTTGCCCAAGCTATCATGATGAGAACGAATATTTACAAACGCAGTCATATCACCATCAGCAACACGTCTAACTACTTCAACATTTTCCTTAATGTTATTTGCCATAGAACAGAATGCTTCAATCATCATGCCAACTTCATTATCAGCATTAATTCTTTGCATTTTCTCAAATTCTTCATCAATATTGAAATCAACTGAACCCAATGACAAACGGTTTGCCCAGTTAGCAATCTTAGTAATTGGATATGAAACTTGATGTGCAAGACGATTTGCATAAATTGTAGAGAAAACAACCAGCATAATCATAACTAAAACTATGATTGCAATAGTTACTGCTAGAAGTGTTTCAAACACTTGTTTAGCACTTTCAACCTCTTGAGCATATATGCTGTCGATTTCTCTAAGTGCATCTATAACATCAGTTGTTAATGGACTTACACTAGCATAGAATTCATCAACCAAAGTGTCTTTATCGGTTGTTGATTGCTTGGATAGCAAATCTTCTGCTAAACTATGCATACTATCATGTGCAGAAGTTATATTATTTAAAATACTTTCAACCTCTGGCAGCATTTTCTCTTGGCTTTTTTGGGCTAATATTTGACCAAAAGAACAAGTCGTTGGGTCTAAGCTACCTGAAAATGAAGAATTTGTTTGTAAACTGCTTACCAAATCTGAACGCCATGTATAATGCTGTGTAATCGCATTAGCAATTTGCATACGCTCCTCGTCCATGTTTGCAACGGAATTATAATATACTGACAAAACACCAAGTAAAATAATAGTTATAATTCCCAAAACACACGATAGGGCTATTATTTTCAAATATCCGCCCATGATTTGCGTACGTAAACTTTTTTTATTTTCCTTTTTTGTGCTCATGCCTTATCCTCTCTTTCTTGTAAGCCATAATAACTATAAAATACTCACGATGGTTAGACACGAAACTATGCCGTCCGCTTCAATAAAACCACGCACAGCATGAACTTTTAGCCATCAAACTTTAGTATGAATATGGCTTATTACAAGATTAAATTTTACAAGTACATATTAGCACAATATCCTTAAATTTGCAAGTATGGAAAACCGGTTGTTATTAACCTTTTACGTAACAACATTTTACAAAATTATTGCAAATAAAAACTTATTATGATATACTGTATAAGTTATATATGGAGATGTATCGAAGTGGTCATAACGAGAACGACTCGAAATCGTTTGGCGGGTAACACCGTCCGTGGGTTCGAATCCCACCATCTCCGCCACAAAGTAAAAGCACTTGTTACAAGTGCTTTTTTTATTTACCACTGATATTTTTCCATATCAATTTTTCCATTTGCACTAAATTCTATACCTTCAGCCTCCAATAATGCCCTTTGAACATTACCTCCACCAAATGCAAATGAATTTGCAACTTTACCATCTTTAGTAACCACTCTATAACATGGTATATTTTTGGGGTCTGGGTTTTGATGTAGTGCATATCCTACAACTCTTGCCCAGCGTGGATTACCTGCAAGCAATGCTACTTGCCCATAGCTTGCCACTTTTCCATATGGTATTTGTTTTACTACATCATATATTTTCTCAAATACACTCATTTTATTATTAACCTTTCTAAAAATAGATAAAAACTGCGGCAGATGTCACAACCTACCGCAGTAAAAAAAGAAAGAAAAAAATGAAAAACTAGATTTTATTAATAGCCAAAGAAATATTGGAATGGGTCAATATATGAATTATTACCTTGATTATAGTTATAATACTGTTGTTGTTGCTGCTGCTCAGTTGCAGGGTCTGTACCTTCAAGGTCATGGGCATCTGTTAATGTAATGGTTATATCTAGGCTCTTTTGCTGTGATGGACGATATACAGTAAGCTTTAGTTTATCACCAGCTTGCATATCTTCCTTGATTTCGTTTATTTCGTCCATTGTGGTGATTGTAGTACCATTTACAGCAGTTATAATATCACCTGATAAAAGACCTTCAGAAGCTGCCTTTGCACGAGAATCTATTGAATCAATTTGTACACCCATAGGTATATTTCTAAATTGTGCTGTTCGTTGGTCTATTACATAACCTTTTATACCAATAGATGGACGACCTGCAATATAACCATTTACAATCAGCTCATCTACAATTTCCTTTGCTGAGTTAATTGGAATTGCAAAGCCTAGACCTTCATAATAGCTAATACCAAGTTTTGCAGATGTAATACCAATTACTTGACCATATTCATTAATAAGTGCACCACCAGAGTTACCAGGGTTAATAGTAACATCGGTTTGAATAAGGCTCATAACTCTATCATTTACAGTGATATCACGGTTAATAGCCGAGATAATACCTGTTGTCATAGTGTTTGCAAGTTGTACTCCTCCAGGAGAACCGATTGCATAAGCGGTTTCGCCCACTTGTAAACTATCAGAGTCACCAAATTCAGCTGGAACTAAATCCTTTTGTGGTGTTACTTTAATAACGGCTAAATCAGTTTGAGTATCTGTTCCGACAACACTAGCAGTTAACTGAGAACCATCAGAGAATAAAACAGATATGTTTGACATTGGCTGGTTTGTATCTTCATCACAAATAACATGAGCATTAGTTATAATATAGCCATCTTTACTCATTACAACGCCAGAACCTGATGATGCAGTTTGACCAGTTGAATCCATACTTTGTATAGCTACAACTGATTGGTCAACTTTATCAAAAATCTGCTTACCTGTTAAAATTTCACCATCAGCTGCTTCTGAATTATCTTTAGGTGTGCTTGAAATAGTTAATGTAGGCAAATTTTTATTTGCACTACTGCTAACAGAATTTGAATTTCCTGTTACATTAAAGCCATTTGAACCGATTGCCAAACCGCCTAAGAAAATCGCAGCCGCTGCTGCTACACAACCAACAGCAATGAATGGCTTTTTGCTAATCTTACGAGTTTTTTTCATATGGCTAGCATTTTGCTGTGCTTGCCATTGCTCATATGTGGTATAACTTTTTGTGTTCTTTTCAAATGGATTATATCCACCATTATTTTGATTTTCATTTGATGCATGATATGGTGTTTGATATTGTGTTTGCTGACTAGCCTCATTTTTATTCTTAATAGGCTCATCAGATTGATTTGGTGTATTATTTACATCATTGTTTAAATTATTGTTATTATTAAAATTTGTATTCATATAAAACAGCGTCCTTCCTGTAAGTATCTTTTCCTTTGATGATGTTATTATATTCTTTTCATGTGCATGTTTATTGTTCACTTTGTGAAGAATTCATGAAATTAGCAATCGCTTTTTTATCCATCAAAGGAAGTGACAGGGAAAATTCAGTTTCTCCGCCATCAGACCTAACAGAAATATCTCCACCATGTAGATTTATTATATTTTTCACTATATACAGCCCTAAACCTGCCCCCGACCTGTCAAGACTTCTTGAACGGTCGGTCTTATAAAATCTATCAAATACATGTGGTATATCTTCAGGTGAAATTCCTGTACCTGTATTTTTTATTGAAAATTCGCAAAAATTACCGCTTGCATAGGCTTTCATAGTAAGTTTACCGTCTTGGTCTACAAATTTAACCGCATTATCAACCAAATTATAAACAGCTCTAAAAATATGGTCTCTGTCACCATTAACCATTAGATTATCTTCAAAATCAATATCAACATGCAAATTTTTCTGCACTATTTTTTGCTCAAATGATAATGCTATTTGACTTGTCATTTCTGTAAAATCAAATGGTGCAGTATTTAAAATAAGCTCACCAGACTGTATTTTTGCAGCATCAAGCATACGAATTACCATTCTGCTAAGACGCTTTACTTCTTCAGAAATAATACGCAGATATTTTTCTTGTTGGTCTTTTGGTATTGTACCATCAAGCATACCATCAACAAAACCGCCTATAGTTGTCATAGGTGTTTTAAATTCATGCGATACATTGCCAATAAAACCTCTTGTAAGCTCATCAAGCTGAGCTAAATCTCTTGCCATATTATTAAATGATACTGCAAGCTCATCTATTTCTGTACAGTGATTGTCCTCTGGTACTCTTATATCAAAATTACCTGCTGCATATTCTTTTGCTGCCATTGCCATAATTTTAAGTGGCTGTGTCATTCTAGCAGATATAAAATATGATATTACAAGTGCTCCCGCTAATGCACAAAGCAAAATAACTACAAACATATGAGAAACATTATTCATCATATGCTGCACAACGCTATAAGGTGAGCTTACATATACCAGTGCTATTGGATTTTCATTATCATCTTTGCATACTGCACCTGAAATATAGCTTTCTTCAGGCAATATATTGCCTAATTTGCCTCTTGAATTAAACTCGCCTGTTTGCTTTAACTTCTTTACACTTATCTCATCAACTTTTCCTGATAAAAGAGATTTTGCTTCCTTTGGTGCTGCATCAAAAACAGCATTACCGGATAAATCGGTAACTAATATCCTTACATCATCACTATCAGCTATCTGAGAGATATACACATTATATAGTTCTCTTACAAGCTTATTTTCTGGCTCTGACGCTGCAACCGCAGTTTGACTTGCAACAGAAATAACAGTAGATTGTAGTTGTTTTTGTTTTTCAGACTGAATATATAAACTAAATTGCTGAGTAAATACACTACCTGCAACCAAAAATGCAAATAATATTAAAATACCATGTGCTAAGTAATTACGAAGAAAAAAACTTTGTCTGTCCATTATATTACCCCTTGGTTTCAAATTTATAGCCTACACCCCAAACGGTTTTAAGTTCCCATTTATCAGAAACGCCTTCAAGTTTTTCTCTTAAACGTTTTACATGAACATCAACTGTTCTTGTATCACCATAATAATCAAATCCCCACACATCATCTAAAAGTTGTGCACGAGTAAAAACTCTGTTTGGACTTTGTGCAAGAAAATAAAGCAGTTCAATTTCCTTTGGTGGTGCATCTACACGTTTACCATTTATAACAAGGTCATATGCTTGTTTATCAATAGTAAGCTTATCAAATGTAAGTTTGCCTGTTTCATCTCCTGCAAATCTTCTGAAAACTGCTCTAACACGTGCAATAACTTCTCGCATTTCAAGAGGTTTTACAATGTAGTCATCTGCACCAAGTTCTAAACCAGAAACCTTATCCATCGTTTCACCCTTAGCAGTAATCATAATGATTGGCATAGTAGAACCAGACGCTCTAATTTCCTTACACACTTGCCAGCCGTCCATCACAGGCATCATAACATCTAAAAGCATCATATCTGGATTTTGTGCTTTCCAAGTTGACAAGCCTACTGCACCATTTTCCGCCTCTGAAATTTCAAAGCCTTCTCTTTCAAGATATAAGCGAAGTAATTCTCTAATATTATCATCATCTTCTACAATAAGAATTTTTTTAGACATATAAAATCATTCCTTTTTATCTAAAATTGTAATTTCATTATACTTCAAATTTTGTTATTTGAAATGAATTTTTTGTTAATTGCCATCTTTAAGAAAAAATATATCCTTTTTATCAAATGAAAAGGTTTCATTTGAATATATTTTTGGTATTCGTTCGCCCTTTGGTAAGCTACAAAAAATATCATATTTGCTATAATCCATATTTATAACAAGTGTAGTATCATATGGTGATTTAATAATCTTTATAATATTTGCATTAAATGTATATTCACCGTTGTTATCTACATGTATCGCTGTTGCAGGTAAACCTATTGCAGTTATACCATCGGGTTTTATGTTATCTATAACAATAGCCAAATTAGAAATAGTAATATTTTTTTCCCCAGTTCTAACAGGTAAAATATTTTCACAGCCTATAAGCTTAGCCGCTGAAACTGTTTCTGGTGCTTTAAATAAAGATACTCTATCTTTATTAACTGTTATTTTACCCTTTTCCATAATTGCAATTTGTTCACATAATCTAAACGCTTCTGCACAGTCATGTGATACAACAATAGCTGAACCATCATAATCTTCTAATACATCAGCTACCATTTGGCTTAATTGTCTTCTTAAATGAGTATCAAGTGCAGAAAATGGCTCATCAAAAAGCAAAAGTCTAGGATTAGCTGCAAGCATTCTTGCTAGTGCAGCTCTTTGTTGCTCACCGCCTGATAATTTATTGGGATATACATTTTCAAAGCCCTCTAAACCAAATCTTTTTATAAGCTCTAATGCATGTGCTTTTCTTGGTATCTGTTTACAGCCTGACATAATATTTTGAAGCACTGTCATCATTGGAAAAAGTGCATAATTTTGAAATAGTAACCCTATTCTTCGTTTTTGTGGCGGTAAGCATATACCTTGTGTGGAGTCATATAAAATTTCACCATCAAGAATTATTTTTCCACTATCAGGTTTTTCTACACCTGCAATACATTTTAATGTCATAGATTTACCAGAACCAGACTGACCAAGCAGTGCAAGGGCATTATTATCTGCTTTAAAGTCTACATCTAGTGTAAATGTTCTAAGTTTCTTTGTGATATTTACTTCAAGCATTTTTAATTTCCCCTTTTCTGATTTTTTTCAAGCAAATTAACCGCAAGTAATACAGCAAGAGATATAAATAAATTTATCAGCACCCATTTATAAGCCAAATCATCATTTGATTGTCGCCAAAGCTGATAAACGGTTGTTGAAATTGTTGCTGTTCTATTAGGTGTATAACCTGCTACCATACTTGTTGCACCATATTCTCCAAGACCTCTTGCAAATGCTAATACTACGCCTGCTAAAATACCTTGTTTGCATGTTGGCATTATAATTTTCCAAAATATATATGTATTAGACAAACCCAGTGTTTGACCTGCATATAATAAATTTTTATCAAAGCTTTCAAAAGCACCTCTTGCTGTGCGATACATAAGCGGAAAAGCCACTACTGAAGTTGATAATATAGCTGCATACCAAGTCATAGTTATTCTTAAATTATACCACTCAAATAGATATTTTCCAATTATACCATTAGGCGAAATTATAATCAGCAGAAAAAAGCCGACTACTGTTGGTGGAAGCACCATTGGAAGTGTTAAAACACAATCCAAAATACCTTTTAATAGTCTTGGTGCTTTTGCAATATAATATGCTGCAAAAATACCTAAAAAAAATGTAATTACAGTGGAAATTAAAGCAATTCTAAGTGAATTATAAAGCGGAAATAAATCCATAAAATTAGCTCTCCTTAAATATATTAAACAAAAGCACAGACAGTTTTTCTGCCTGTGCTTATTATAAATTATGTCAGAGGTGTAAATCCAGCCTTAGTAAAAATATCCTTACATTCATCTTGTGAAAGAAAATCAAGAAATTTTTGTGCCTCTGTTTGATTTTCACTTGTCTTTAGTACAGCCGCTGGATAAATTGCTGGTTCACAGCTGTTTTCTGGTGCATCTGCTACAATTTTTACCTTGCTGTCCTTTGTTACATCTGTTGCATAAACAACGCCACAATCAACCGATGCACTTGCAACCTGTGAAACTACTTCTTTTACATTTGATGCAAAGCTTATTTTATCCCCGTTATTTAACTCGTCCCATAAACCTAAAGATTTAAAAATTTGCTCGGAATATTGTCCCACAGGTACATCAGAATTACCAAGTGATATTAAATTTACTGATTTTACATCTTCAAATGAAGTTATATCACTATTTGAATTTTCTGGAACAATCATTACTACTTTATTTTCTAATAAATCAACTCTTGAGTCAGTATTTACAAAATCTTCTCCAAGCTCGTCCATCTGTTTTTGTGCTGCTGATATAAATATGTCACAAACCGCACCTTGTTCAATTTGAGTTTTTAAAGTGCCTGAAGAGTCAAAATTAAATTCAATATCTATATTTTGATTATCTTGTTTATAAATATCGGCTATTTGCTCCATTGTTTCGGTCATAGATGCAGCTGCAAATACAGTCAAGGTTGTTTTATCTGAATTATCATTTGATGTACATGCAGTAATATTTGCACACATAAACAATGCACAAGCTGTTGATAATAATTTTTTCATAAATTCACTTCATTTCAGTTAAGTTTAGTTTAGTTTTATTTAGTTTTGTTTATTATACTAAACAATAAATTATTTGTCAAGCAATGTAAGATTATGATAAAATAATACTGCAAATAGGAGGGATTTTGTAATGACTGAGCACTATTTGACCGTCCAAGAGGTTGCAGAAAGATTAAAAATTAAAAAAACAACTGTATATGATATGATACACAGAGGAAATATTAAAGCTATCAAAATGGGTAAGCAATTTCGTGTATGTGCAGATGAAATAAATCATATTTTAGGTGAAAATCAAAACACACATAATAATAAATTTATAATATGTGGTCAAGATATGTTATTAGATTTATTATGTGAACAGGCTAATAATCTTTGTGATGAACCTTATTTTGTTCGTACACATTTGGGCAGTTATAATGGTTTGTATGCTATGTATCAAGGAAAAGCTAATGCAGCTAGTGCACATTTATGGGATTTAGAAACAGATACTTATAATTTGCCATTTTTTAAAAGACTTCTCCCCGGTGAAGATATATGTGCATTTCATATAGCTGAAAGAAAAGTTGGATTTTATGTACAAAAAGGCAATCCTAAAAATATATCAAAATTTACTGATTTATTTAAGGATAATATCAGGTTTATTGCCAGAGAAAAAGGCAGTGGAATTAGAGTTCTAACAGATAGTTTATTATGTAAATATGGAATAAATCCAGATTTTAAAACATTTGAAATCGCAGGCTCACATTTAGAAGCAGCCGCAGCCGTTGCATCAGGACATTTTGATTGTGCAATAGGCAATCAAAAAGCAGCAAAACAAACTGATGGCATAGATTTTATTGATTTTAAATATGAAAAATATGATATTGTATTTAAAAAAATAGATTTAGAAAAGCCACAAGTTAGAACACTCATTTCCGTATTACAATCAGAACATTTTGCAAATATGTTAAGTGCTATGGGCGGATATAATATTTCAAATATAGGTAAACAAATTTTATAAACATGAAAAAACCAGTCCTCATTGGACTGGTTTAGTTATATGGAGCTGTTAAACAGATTCGAACTGTCGACCTCTTCCTTACCAAGGAAGTGCTCTGCCTGCTGAGCTATAACAGCGAATATAAAAATTGAGATGGCGACCCAGATGGGGCTCGAACCCACGACCTCTAGCGTGACAGGCTAGCGCTCTAACCGACTGAGCTACTGGGCCAAAATTGGCAGGGGCAGTAGGGATCGAACCCACGGCACGCGGTTTTGGAG
>JAGHIZ010000061.1 GCA_017886875.1 Butyricicoccus sp.
ACCGAAACTTTTTTCATAGACTTAGGATTTTTCTTGATGATATGAAGTTTATAGCAGTAGTGAAAATATAAAGCTCGCAAACCTTTGATTTTTGTTCTATTTTTTCGCTTTTTATAGTAAATTCTGCCTTGTATTATTGGAATTACAAAAGGTTTTTCACGTTTTATGTTTTCCAAAATGCGATTTCCTATTTCTTTAGGTGAGTAACCCTCGCCCAAACGATAAAATCTAACAAAGTGACTTGCATCTGGCGGTTTTATAGCTGGATACTTTAAAAGCTCACCATTTACCTTATGAAATTTCAGCGTGTAACCCATTTCATTTAACATTTTTATAAAATGCCTTTCTGTGGTTGATGAGCTAATAGCTCTATCTATATCGGCTCTTATGGTGTCATAAAGCGTGGTTTTACCCGAATTTATCTGTTTTTTGTATGGCGTTTCATTATATCCAATAACAGAAAGTGAAAGTTCTCTGCAAATTCTATCCGATGTTCTTTTCATCTTTAGATAGTCTGTGCGAGAGTTATAAAACTTTTTTCCATCTTTAAACGACACCGAATTTATAACAAAATGATTGTGAAAACAGTCAGTGTTACAATGGGTTGCAATCACCACTTCAAAACGCTCGCCCCAAAGCTCTTTAGCAAGAGTTACTCCGATTGCATGAGCTTGCTCTGCATCAACTTCACCAGCTTTAAATGACTGGTATCCATGGAAAGCAACTCTGCCATCAGACTTTCTCCAAAGTGCTTTTGTTTCTGAAAATTGCTGTACAGCGTGTTCTTGATTGCAATTTAAACAGGTAACATAATAACTCTGTTCTGTCTTACTCTCATTGGCTGCATATTTAATTACATTATCCACTGAGTTTTTCTGTTTGGCTGTCTTTTCTGGATTGCAGATATAACTAATAGCTTGGTCTGCAACCGACTTTACAGCCCAGATTGATGTTACTGCCACTTGTCATCTTGTATAGTGTAAATGTTCACTATTTCCTTTTCCATTTTTCTATTGGACTTTAATGCAGCCTTTAATTCCGATGTGTCAATCTCACCTTTTTTATTAGCGATTTTAAGCAGTTCACTTAACTGAGAATTTACCAGTCTTATCTGAATTATGAGCTGTGGTAGGTCAACTGGCGGTGCAGCTTTAACTTCGGTTTGCTCTATTGCACAGCGGATAAATCCGCCCACTGATAAACCTGACTTTTTAGCCTTTTTATTTAAGGCATTTAATTCTTCTTTTGTGAATTTTACTTCTATTCTATTGTTACGTTTAGTCATTTTCTTACACTCCTTGTGGTTTTATTTCGGGGGTTTTAGGGGGACATTTTCCCCCTACTTTTTTGAATTAGTCCGGACTAATTCGTTGCTTGCTAATACTTAGTCCAAACGATACCATCATACTTTTAGATACCTCTTTTGCTCTAAATATTCTGTTATCTGTCATACTCCTGCTTTTGCTGAATTTTGAGCATTATTTTAAGCTGTTCATTTATATCCTTACCGCTTTGTGGCGGCTTATCTATTATGGTGTAATCGTCCATCAGCTTATCTATAATGGCTCTTGTTGCATCTCGCCCTGCCTTATCGTTATCCAAATGCAAAACTATATTTTCCACTTGCTTATTGATGCTTAGATATTGCTCTAAGGCTGGCGGAATTTTATTACTGCTTTGGAATACACCAGCTAAAGACAGATAATTTTCACTTCTCCAGTTGTCACCTGATAGTAGTTTTAATGTTGTATAGCTTAACAGGTCTATTGCTGACTCAAACACATGAATATTCTTAGATTGTGGGTTTTCCATAATACAAAAACCATATCTTTTATTACTGCCTTTAACATCACCTTTGTATGTTGTTATTGTACTTCTAACTGATGCATACCTTGGTTTATGTGTTTCATCAAAGCCAACAAAAACAACATTATGATAGTTTTCTGACTCATATATAAGACCTTTTTCAAGGCAATAATCTACAATAACTTGATGTATTCCTCTTGAAGATAGGTACTTTTTTAAAAGTGCATTGCTATCATTTTTCTTTGGCAAACTAAAGTTTTTAGGCGGAACATAAACACTAGGTTCTGATTTTGGAATATCTGCACTTTTTTCATTTGTAAGCAGCTTAACTGCCTCTACAAACTTATATCCCTTAACTTTTATAAGGTAATCTAGTGCAGTTTTGCCACCAATTCCACGAGAAAACCAATTCCATTTACCATTACTTATTTTTAGACTATCATGTGTTTTGGTACAGTAATTTTCGCCTGAAATATGCACCAGTTCATCTGGTTCATACGCTTTTAAATAGCTTATTAAATCCACCTCCTTCGCTTTTTGTATCTGTTCTTTTCCAACATAAGACATATTATTCCTCCTTAATTTTGGGTATAAAAATAACCGTAAAGACTTAAATCTCTACGGTTTATTAGCGTTCATAATCTCTATTTGAGCGATTATTTTCTTCATCTGGCTCACTATCTACTATTTCTGGCTCATTTTTGTCCATATTAAGCATAATATTTAGTTCTTCCAGTCTATTTGATTTTGTTTGTAGTTCTTCTTCATATATAAATGGCTTATCCACCTCCTGTTTTGCATATTCCAGTTGAGTTTTAACATTTTCTAACTGACCTATACTTTCAACCTTTCTATCTGCAAAGCTATCTAACATATTATCTATTCGCTGTATATTACCAAAAACATCATTGCCAAGCGTAACTCTATGTTTTAAATCATGCTGTAAGGTCAGTTGAAATGTTCTAGTCATAACCTCAAATAATAATTCCATCTTAAACCCACGATATTCGCCTATTGGAATAGGTTCTGGACTTGTTTTTGCCTTACAAACCTCCAAAATTGCACTGCCTGCCGCCTTTTTATCTGTGTACAGCTTACCTTCAATTTGCATTGGTGAAAATCCATCTTCATTTTTATGTGTATTTTCGCTTAAATGCTTAATATCCGACTCAAAACCGTTTATTCTTTGCTCTAAAAATGCTACCTTCTGTGGAAATTCCTTTATAATCTGGTCTTCTAATGAATATTTTTGGCTTAAATGGTTAGATTTGAGCAGTTTTAAACGCTGTACATCTATATCTAAGTCCATCTTTTCTTTTATATATGGGTTTCCAGTACAAAGTGCTTTTATTTCGGCATAAGAAAGTGCGGTTTCGTCTATATCTTCAGCAGCTCTAACAGGACTTTTACTGGTCATAATCTGACCTATAAACTTTTGTTTGCTCTCAACAAGCTGATATAAGTACGAATCGAAGGTATTTTCGGTTACATAAGTGTAAATTTGCACTTCTTTGTTCTCATTTCCTTGCCTTATTATTCTTCCCTCACGTTGTAGGCTAAGCACCCAACGCCTTGTCATATCACTATGATAGGTTTTCAAGTGCTCGCCCCCAAACCGTACTTACAACTCTCGCTGTATACGGCTCTCCATTTATAAACTCAATCTAACTTACCACTATGAATTTTCTTATGACATTCTTTACATAACGCTAGGGTTTTTCTCTTCCTTGCAATCATAAGAATTTCCCAAAAAGTTTTACCTTTTAAATCTTTAAGCCTATGAATGTGATGTATTTCTATTGGAATATTTGCCTTACCACATATTTCACATTTTTCAGCTTTAATTCTTTCAATAAGGCTTGTACTACTAAAATATTTAATATCTTTACGAATAATATACTCATTAGAATAGAGTGCTCGTTCTTTTCTTTTAAATCCTTGATTATAGAATAACCTCGTACATTTTTCACCTTTGGAATTGGTATATTTGACCGCAAAGTCTTTACCAAGTCTGTATTTTTCAATAACATTGTGTACAGATGTTCTGTATTTTGTTCCGTAGGTTTTATACATACTGTATTCCATAATATACTTATAGTTATTTATGATTGAACTATTATTTGCTATGCAGTAATAATTATACAATCCTCTTATTTTACTATTATAGTAATCAAGAATTTCTAAATCGTCACAGTCTTTTAAGCGATAAATTGCTTTTGGTTTCCAAATTTCTTTTCCGTTATGATGAACTAACTTCAAAGCACCTGTATTTAACAAGTTTTTCTTTATAGTATCATTTGAAATTTCTAATACTATTCTGCCTGTGTAATTTCGCACAAGTCTGCCAATTTTATCTCTTTTTGTAAGATTACTTTGTCTTACTCTAATTTGATAACTGAGAAAGTTTGCACGTTTTTTGGCATTTGTTATAAGAGTTTTTTCTTCTGATAAATTTAACTGTAATTCATCATACAAAAAGTTTTTGAAATCCTCTTTAATTTTCTTACAATCATCTTTTGAGCCAATAACACCACATAACCAATCATCTGCATATCTTACATAAAATAATCTTGCATAATCATTGTCCATAGGGTCATTACATGGTATATTAACCCTTTCTTTTTCTAGTTTTCTAATGAGTAATATTGCATTTTGTTTATCTGTTTCTGTTTCAGATTTATCTAATGCTATTCTAGCATTTCTTAAAGCAATTTCATTCTTTCGATATTCAGTTGTGCGTTTACGTCTTTTCCCTTTATTAAAGTTTTTTGCATATTCAGATACATACTTATCAAACTTATCCAAATAAATGTTAGCAAGTATAGGACTTATTATTCCACCTTGTGGAGTACCTGAATATGTATCATGATAAGTCCAATTTTCAAAATATCCTGCATTTAAAAATTTACGGATTAACCTTATAAATCTTTCATCATCTATACGCTCTCTTAATATATCTACAAGAATGTTATGGTTTATATTATCAAAGAAACCTTTTATATCACCTTCTATAAACCATTTTACACCTGTAAATGTTTTTTGTATTTTATTAAGTGCAGTATGACAACCTCTATTTGGTCTAAATCCATGTGAAGTATGTTCAAAGTATCCTTCATAAATCGCTTCTAAAATCATTTTAATAACTTCTTGAAGTAATTTATCATCAAATGATGGGATACCTAGAGGACGCAACTTACCATTTTTCTTTGGTATATATGTCCTGCGTGTAGGTTTTGGCTGATAACTTTCATCTTTTAACGATGATATAATATTTTGTATTCTTTTAATACTCATACCATCAACAGTTTTGTTATCAGTACCCTTTGTCATACTTCCATTATTTGAATAAATATTTTGATATGCAGTTAAATACATTTCTTCATTATAAAGTAAACGATATAAACGTTCATATTTGTAGTCTTTTTGATTACTGTGTTTTGTTAGACTTATTAACACATTTTCGGGATTTCTCATAATGTATCACACATTTTCCTTTCTATGATGTTAATGTTATAAACTGTTCTCCTTCGCCATGTACGTGCCATTAACACGCTCAAACTACTATGAGAACTCCGTTACCATATCAAATATTCATAAGCCTATGCTTAATAGCTTGTACATAAATTTACAAGCATTTTGACTTAGGTAATCTCCGTTTAGCTGTATAGTAACTTAGCTTGATGAGTTGTCGGATACGACTTCCGCCCTTTTGTGCTTATTGCATATACGCCATAATCTGTCTTTGCTGATACTCCTCAACAGTGGAATACCAGTATTATGGTATGACGATTTATAGTTATCTTACGTCATAGTCCTGACACAGACCGTTCAGACTATCGTTAAACCAGTATGGGCTTTATCCTCATACTCATCATTTCATCTCCCCATTCAGTCGCAGTTTGATAACTAACTGACTTATGGCTTTACCAATGTGCTATGTTCCCTGATATTTGGTTTCCCTCACAGGTAAATTGGTTGATGATAGATACATCGTCTTTTACTCACCTCCTTATTGACGATGTTAAGACACTTATCTACTACCTTGCTAATGGTAGATTTACTATACCGCCTTTACGGACGCACGTTGCAGGTCAGCTGGACGCCAAGGGCATTCCAAATGGTGTAATGCAATTAGTTTTTTCTGGCAATTTGTTCCAGCGTAGGCTAAGTACCCAACGCCTTGCCATATTACTATGGTAGGTTTTCAAGCACTCGCCCCCAAACCGTACTTACAACTCTCGATGTATACGGCTCTCCAGTATTCTTAGTCTAATAATCCTGCGT
>JAGHIZ010000062.1 GCA_017886875.1 Butyricicoccus sp.
TGCATTATAGCTTTTACCAGTCTTTTCAGAGTATAAATCAGTTACATAAACTTGCCCGTCATTTAAAAGCGTCGATACTATTTCCTTTGTCGGCGGTTTTCTTTTTAATGCCCACCATTTATTATTTTTCCAGATTGCAAATTTGCAATTTTCACTTTGACAAAAGAAGCCTTTTTGCATTTCTGCAATATCTCCACCACAGCGAGGGCATTTGCCTATAACTTCACCAAGTGGATTAAATAAACCGCCTTTTATAACACGATAATTTTTAATTAAATCACTTATCATAGTACAAATACCATCTATAAAACTATCTGGTAAGAGTTTATTATGCTCAATTTCACTTAAACGATATTCCCATTCAGCGGTTAAAAGTGGAGAACAGAGCTGTTCAGGTAATACAGTAATTAGTGCTATTGCATCATGTGACGGTATAAGCTGAACGGTATTTTTATTTTTTTTACGCTTTATAAAGCCATTTGAAACCAATTTTTCAAGAATACCGGCACGAGTAGCAGGAGTTCCTAAACCTTTACGCTCTTGTTCTTTTACACCAGCACTTTCCATTGCACAAAGTAAAGTGTCTTCTGTAAAACGCTTAGGCGGAGTTGTTACACCTTTTTTAATCTTAGCATTAGAAACTGATATAATTTGTCCTTCGGTAAGTTCGGGGAGTATAGGTTCATCATTTTCTTCATCAGGTATATTTTTTAATAAAGCACGATATTTATTATCTAAGGCTTTCCAACCAAGTGAAACAATAGTTTTTCCTTTAGCTTTAAAAAGGTTACCATTACAATCAATATTAACTATCTTTTCATCATAACAGTATGGTGATGATACAGCACATAACAATCTAAGGCAAATAAGCTCTAATAACTGTTTTTCATAAGTTGGCAATTCATCAATAACCGATTTATTTATATTTTTAGTTGGAATAATAGCATGATGGTCAGATACTTTCTTATCATCTATAACCTGACCAATATTGCATTGTAAAGCTGTTTCATCAGCAAATGGCATAGATATTGCTGTAATTCTTAAAAGTTCAGATAAACCACCAGCCATATCCGCTGTTAAATATTTGCTATCAGTACGAGGATAAGTACAAAATTTCTTTTCATATAAACTTTGCAAATAATCTAATGTTTGCTGTGCTGTATATCCTAAAATACGGTTTGCATCACGTTGTAAGCTAGTTAAATCATAAAGTTTAGGTGCATTTTTTGTTTTTTCTTTGTTATTAACTCTGATAACGGTAGCATTTGAATTTACACAACTTTGTTTTAAATTTTTGGCTTGTGATTGTTCTTTTATTCGTTCACTTGTTGCAAAAAATTCAGGAAATTCTAACAGCAGATTATAAAAAGTTTCAGGTTTAAAATTTGAAATTTCCGTTTCACGTTGTACAACAAGTGCAAGTGTTGGTGACATAACTCGTCCTATGCTTAATTTACGATTATATAAAACCGAAAATAATCTTGTTGCATTTATGCCTACAAGCCAATCCGCCTTGGCACGACAAAGAGCAGATTTATATAAACTGTCATAATCTGTACCAGAACGCAAATTTGCAAAACCATTTCTTATTGCTGAATCTTCCATAGATGAAATCCAAAGGCGTTTTATTGGTTTTTTGCAGCCTGTTAAATGATATAAAATACGGAAAATAAGTTCACCTTCACGTCCAGCATCACAAGCATTGATAACTTCCGTAATGTTATTATCATTCATGAGTTGTTTAAGAATATTAAATTGCTCTTTCTTATCTTTATTTACTATCATATGCCACTCATTAGGCAAAATAGGCAAATCATCATAACGCCATTTTATATATTTAGGGTCATAGTAATCAGCATTTGCAAGTGTAGCCAAATGACCTATACACCAACTAACAATATAGCCATTACCTTCTAAATATCCATCTTTGCGTGACTTTGCACCAATTACAGCAGCTAAACTGTTTGCAACAGATGGTTTTTCAGCTACAACTAATTTCATGTAACTTTCTCCTTTCTTCAATAAAAAAGCAGCCTTACACTTTAAGTGCAAAGCTGCTATACGACAATGTTTATTTAATTTTAACACATATAATTATATAGAACTATTATATAGTTTTTATATACATTTATTTTTACTTTTGACGGTTTATCGTTATTCGTATTTTTTACCAACAATATACATTGGAATGAATAGACCACAAAGTACTAATGCAAGTATTATATAATCTAAAATATAAAATAAAGATATAGGAACTATTTTATTTGCAATAAAAAATATATATGGTATAAATAACATCGTAGAACAAGACCATATTCGTCCTGTATTTATAATATAAGACCAATTTTTATTATTAAATGTCAAACCTGGTATATTCATACGAACAGCTCCATCAACAAAACAATTAATACGATTTTCATCATAATATTTTGGAAGTTTTAGTTTTACAAAGAAACAAAAATATGCACCAAAACCAGCACCAAACATAACATATGTTATTAATGCTTCGGTAATATATCCATTAATATAGTTTAAATATATACCAATGCACCCAAATAGTGCTGATAAAATATATATAATACTCCAATAATTTTTAATATTATAAGCTCTTGTATGGTCTTCATCAGAATATTTAATAGCTGTTTTTACAATGTTTTCTACCTGTTCAGAGTCCATAACATTTGAATGTTGAATTTTTTCACACATAAGCAATTCTGTTACTGTAACCCCCAATAAATCTGATAATGGAATCAATAAAGTAGTATCTGGAATACTAACTCCAGTTTCCCATTTACTGATTGCCTTATCTGAAATAAAAAGTTGCTGTGCTAATTCTTTTTGAGTCATACCTTTTTCTTTGCGTAGTTGAGCAACAAAATGACCAAATTTTTTCTTATCAATTTCAAACATTGTTTTCGCCTCCTTGGTTACATTTTAAATTAAAATCTATCTTTTTACAATCGAACAGCAGTAGAGTTTGGTCTATACATAGTGAATTGTAATAGAATATTCAAATTTTATATACCTCGGAGGCTATAACTTTTTAATTTACTGTTTCTTATTTATCTGAATTATTATCTTCCTCATCTTCATTTTCCCATGGAATTTCCTCATCGTCAGAAATTTCATCTTCGCCATAATCATAATCTTCCAAATCGTCTTTACCTGCGGTATCTGGCTTGTTTTTTATAAATCTCATATAAGCAAAAACACCTGCACTGGCTAATATCAAAACAGTAATAGTAATAGCTACTAAATTTATGCTGTCTTGTTGCTTCTTTGACTCAGTTTTCTCTGGAGTTTCAATTATTACTGGTTCTTTTCCAGTACATTTTGTCATATCAGTAGAACATACTTCACAATGGGTATTTATTAAGCCTAGTTTACATTTATCATCACAAGAACAGGTTTTGGGAGTATCTTGCTCATTATCGTCCATAAGAGCCATTAAATCACTTTCATCGACCTGATTTAGAAAATGAACAGCCGTTTCTTTATCTTCATTTGCTCTATCAATCAGAATGTAAAAATAATTACCAGACTTTGTTGTAATGGTTATAAGCTGTTTATCTCCATAATAATCGTCAACTAATGTTGCATTACCTTCTGGAGTAA
>JAGHIZ010000120.1 GCA_017886875.1 Butyricicoccus sp.
ACCTGATGATGAAAACTATTTCAAACCACCTAAGCGAAAACGTGCAGATATAAAGCGAAGTCGTGGCGATAGGGTTAGAGATAGACATTTTTCCATTACAAATAATGATGAACTTATTAAGTTTTGTCGTGGAACTGGTTTGCGTAGAGGTGAACTTGTAGAATTAAAGGGAAAAGACCTTATTTCCAAGGAACAAATTGAAAATTTAATTTCTAAACTTGAAAGTATACCAGTATCTAAACGTACAGAAAAAGACGTAAAACGTCTTGATGTGCTGCTAGATACTCGTTTATTTAATGAGCCTTACTTTACCATTGTACGCAATGGCAAAGGCGGTAGAGAGCGTATAAGCCCTATTATAGGCAAAAATGCAACACAAATTATTGAGCGTATGCAAAACACCAAACCAGAAGAAAAAGTATGGCAATATGTAAACAGTAATGCAGATATTCACAGTTACAGAGCTGATTATGCAAATGCTATATACAAAAGTCATGCTAGAGATATTAAAGATATACCATATGATAAGATAAACAAAGGTACAGGCAGACGATACCAGAGCGAGGTATATACCTGTCGTAAAGATGAAGCTGGCAAAAAGCTTGATAAAGCTGCTATGCTAGTTTGTAGTAAAGCATTAGGTCATAACCGTATTAGTGTTGTGGCTGACAATTATATTAGAGGACTATAACATGAGCGAATTTGTAAAAAAGACTATTATGGGATACAAAGCTGTTTCTGATGGTCAATCAGATTCAGAATGTACTCACGTACTATACAAAGTATAAAAACTCAAGCTAGCCAAAAGATAGAAGAAATAAAAGCTGATGCACAAAATAAGGTTATAATGGCTCAGTTAGATGCAAAACATAAAATTTCTGAAATGCAAGATAAACTAACCGAAGCTATAAATGAAACAAATTATCAAATAAATCTAAATAAAACACTTCTAAGAATTTCAAAAGAACGTGCAAATGTTGATAGAAAATTAAAACCTAAAAAAGAACATACAGGTTATATTGTAATTTCATCAACTGAAAAAGAATATAGATTTAAAACTAACTCTTCAACACGCTTAAAAACAGCTATTCTTTGGCAAACAGTTATACAAAGTAAATATTCTATTGATTTTACAGAAGAACAAGCAAAAAAGCAAATACAAGAAGAACTATTTAATTATGAAGATAAAAATTCTTGGCTCATCGGTAAAATAGGTATAACTCAAATTTTCAATGGAAAGTTTGAAGAACTATTGAGAAATATAGATTTTAGAGATAATATGCAAAATTA
>JAGHIZ010000008.1 GCA_017886875.1 Butyricicoccus sp.
GCTAAAGTTTCCTATAATGATTTACAAAAAGCTTTATTTCTTATAAATTCTAGACCTCGCAAATGTCTCAAGTGGAAATCTGCCTATGAAGTTTTCTTTCATCAACTGTCGCTTTTGACTTGACAATTCATCATAAGAAAAAGACCATTTCACTTTTGAAATGGTCTTTTAGTTTACGAGAATACAGACTCAGCAGCAGATGTAAGATGCATTTTCTGAGCTGCTTGTGCAAGCTCATTATTTAGCATATTAACACGCTTTTCTTCTTTATTTGTGTTAGATAAAATGCTTTTATTTCCTTCTGCAACAGAATTATAATAATCTGTTTTTAAAGCATCATATTTGGAGCTTTCACCAGAAGTTTTATATTCTGCCTTTTGTGTTACCTGTCCAGATTTATCAAAAGTAACAGTTTTATTACCATTTACATCTGTTGTAGGTTCATAAATACCAGCGGACTCAACAGGTTCAGAAGGCTCATAAGTATCAAATCTTAAACGCTCAGGTTTGGCATTAGATACAGAAGCCTCTGTTTTCTTGGTTTCAGATACAGCACTGTTAGATTTAACTTGACTGGTGGAGTTTATATTTTTATTTTCTATATTTTTTGATAGCTCTTCAAGTTCAGCTTGGGTTTTATTTGAAGGAATAGTTCTAAAATGTACCGGCTGAACTGGTGGTTTTGCGTTATTTAAACCAGTGCTACTTAAATTGATTGGTGGTAACATTTTCCTCACTTCCTTTCGTATGAATATTATCGACCAAAGTTATATATATAATAAGTATAAAAAAATAAATTTTTTAATAAAAAATCCAAACAGTAACGCTATTTACATTTATATATAATTTAGATATAATAATAAATTAGATGATAATTTAGATAGAAAAGGAGCATTTTTTATATGCTGCAATTTGAGGAATACAAAGTTAAGTTAAATAATATGCAGCCTGCACTTGAGGAGCTCAAAGGAAACTTAAATCTTGAGCAGGCAGCAAGAGAAGTTGAAGAATTAGAAATGAAATCTTCTCAGCCAAACTTTTGGGATAATCCTGAGGAAAGCCAAAAAGTAGTATCAAGAATGGGTGCTTTAAAGGGTAAAATCGAAGCATTTCATGAGCTTTATACACATTGGGAGGATTTAATTACCCTTTGTGAAATGGCAATAGAAGAAAATGACGAGTCTATGCTAGAAGAGCTTGAAACAGGTTTTGCACATGTTGAAGAAGAAATGGAAAAGCAAAAAATGTCAACTCTGCTAACAGGTGAGTATGACAGAAATAATGCACTTGTTTCTTTCCATGCAGGTGCAGGCGGAACAGAGGCTCAAGACTGGTGTTCTATGCTTTATCGTATGTATACCCGTTGGGCAGAGCGTCACGGTTTTACCTATAAAATCATGGATTATCAAGACGGTGAAGAAGCTGGTTTAAAATCAGCTGATATTATTATCGAGGGTGAAAACGCTTATGGTTTCTTAAAGGGTGAGTCTGGAGTTCATAGACTTGTTCGTATTTCTCCATTTGACTCATCAGGCAGACGTCATACTTCTTTCTCTGCGGTTGAAGTAATCCCAGATATTCCAGATGATTCTGATGATGTTGAAATTCGCCCAGAAGATTATGAAATGCAGGTTTTCCGTTCATCTGGTGCAGGTGGTCAGCATATCAATAAAACATCTTCTGCTGTTCGTCTTATTCATAAAGCAACTGGTATAGTTGTTTCTTGTCAGACTGAAAGAAGCCAGTTCCAAAATAAAGATAACTGTTTACGTATGCTGCGTTCCAAGCTTGTAGAAATCAAGGAAAGAGAACATCTTGATAAAATTTCTGATATCAAGGGTGACCAAAAAAAAATTGAATGGGGCAGTCAGATACGCTCTTATGTATTTATGCCTTACACAATGGCAAAAGATACCCGCACAGCGTTTGAAAACACAAATATCAATGCGGTAATGGACGGAGATATTGACGGATTTATTAACGCATATTTAACTGCACTTGCAACAGGCGAATGGGCAAGCAAGACCTAATAAAAATTATTTAAGCTGCTGTGGGGTTCATGGCAGCTTTTTATTGAATAAAAAACTCTTTTTGCGAAAAACTAAAAGCAAAAGGAGGTAATATAAAATGGATAAAAAACAAAGCCCACGTTATGATGATTTAAAGCATATAGACTCAACTGCTATTGACCACAAACAAAAACCTGTTAAGGATTATACAGTAGATTATCTTAAACAAAAATAAATATTAAATAAAAGGGGTATTCTGTAAAAAGAACACCTCTTTTGTATGTAGGAGTGATTATGAGAAATTTTCATCTTGACCAAATGCGAGTTATTTCCTGTATTATGGTTATTGCAATTCATGTTTGTAATATTTATAACCGAGCTTTTCCAGATTTATCACAAATAGATTACAGTATAGCAGCGTTTATAAACTCATTTTCAAGAATTTCTGTTCCAATTTTCTTTATGGTAAGCGGTGCTTTAATGGCAGGACGTGAACCAAATATTAAAAAGAGTTTGGATAGATTTTTAAAATACTTTATTATTACAATTTTTTGGTGTGCATTTTATTTTTTATGGACAAAATTATATTTAAATGATACATATGATTTTCATGATATACTTACAACGCCAACAAGTAAGCATTTATGGTTTTTATATGCACTTTTATCTATATATTTAGCTTTGCCACTAATACAAACACTAATTAGAAATTTATCAGATAAAATACTTTATTATATGCTTATTTTATTTGGAATTTCTGTTTTTGGTGGTTATATATTGGATTTTGCAGATATTTCGGTTCAGTATCCAATAGCTATTATTTCACAAAATCAGTATTTATTATTTTTTGTATTAGGTTATGTGTTATACAATAAAAAAGATAAAATAACTGAAAAAACTAAGTATATAGGACTTGTATTTGCCGTTTGTGGTGTTGCGGTTGCTGTTTGTACATGTGTTGTGTCTTTTATTCAAAATGCTCATAAAGATGTATTTTTCCAGTATAGAAATCCAATGCTTGTATTAGCTTCAATAAGTGCATTTATTATAATGTTAAGATTTCCAAAAAATATTCCACAGGCTTGGGAAAAGTTTGTTAGACATGTTTCAGATAACTCTTTCGGAATTTATGTATTTCATGCAGTGTTTTTAAATGTTATAGATAAAGAGTTTATTATGTATAAAGTTCCTGCATGGTTTGGAATTTTACTGTTTGTAACTATAATTTTTATTCTAAGTGATATATTTGTTAATATATTTAGAAAAATTAAATATATAAACTATTTCTTTTAAATAAAAAATCCGATGAGATTAAAACTCATCGGATTTATTTTTTTACTTAGTTCCGAAAATACGGTCGCCAGCATCGCCAAGACCTGGAACAATATAACCATGTTCATTTAAGCCTTCATCAATAGCTGCAACAAAAATATCAACATCATCATGAGCCTTTTGTACGGTTTCAATTCCAGCAGGAGTGGAGAGCAAACACATAAGTTTGATATTTTTTACGCCTTTGTCCTTTAGCATTTGTATTGCATGAGCAGCTGAACCACCAGTAGCAACCATTGGGTCAATTAGAATAACATCACGTTCTGCAATATCAACAGGAAGTTTGCAATAGTAATCAACAGGTTTTAGTGTTTCAGGGTCACGATAAAGACCAAGATGGCCTACTTTAGCATTAGGGATAAGCTCAAGCATACCATCAACCATGCCTAAACCTGCACGAAGAATAGGTATAAATGCCAGCTTTTTACCAGAAATAACTCTAGCACTTGCATGAGCAAGAGGGGTTTCAATCTGAATTGTTTTTAGTGGAAGGTCACGAGTAGCTTCATAACACATAAGCATAGCAATTTCTCTTGTTGCCTCACGAAATTCTTTTACACCTGTCTGACAATCACGCATTAGACTTAATTTGTGTAGAATAAGTGGGTGCTCCATAACATGAACTTTTGACATAGTGAAAACTCCTTAAACAGTAATTTTAAACAATGATTTTTGTTTTCTTAGGCTGTGCAATATATGGCGGACGCAGATAAAAAGCATCAAGGTCATTTGCACATACACCCTTGCCATTATTTAAAGCAGTCAGAGCAAGTTTAGCTACACCATAGGCTGATGGATAGCGTAAATGCTCAGGTGCAAGACATAAATTAGGACATATAGGGATAAGTTTAGTATAACATAAATTAGCCCCATCTCCAACTAAAATTTGTGAAGTTTCCCCAATTTCTTCGGCTAGTTCATCTAATTTAATTGCTCTATCTTCACAAAGACGAGTTAGTGTTTCACCATCTCTTTTGAAAAACGCTTGATATACTTGACCTGCACGAGCGTCCATAACACAGCAAATATTTTCACCGTAAACAGTTTGAGCCATTGCCTCAAGTGTTGACACACCAATGCAAGGTTTATTTGTAGCAAAAGCAAGCCCTTTGACTGTTGCAACGCCTATTCTAAGACCTGTAAAAGAGCCAGGGCCAGCAGCTATGGCAAAAGCATCTACATCATCAAGCGTATGGTCACAGCCAGCAAGCAAACTTTCAGCCATAGGAAGAAGTGTGCGACTGTGGGTAAGACCACAATTTTGATAAGACTCGGCTATTATTTTTTCATCATCTGTTAAGCATACGCTTGCAGAAACAGCAGAGGATTCAAAGCTTAAAATTTTCATACATGAACCTCCTCAATAGTTATAATTCTATCATCTGGTTCAGTGCCGTATTTAATAGACACAAGTTTATGGTCGGGAAGTGCATTTGTGATATTTTCGCTCCATTCAATTAAAATAATGCGTTTAGAGTCCAAATATTCATCAAATCCAAGTTCAAAAAGTGCTTGCTCATCTAAAATACGGTACATATCAAAATGCACTACATCAAATAAATCTGTATGATATTCATTGGCAATAGCAAAGGTTGGACTGGTAACACGTCCTTTATATCCAAGACCATAGAGAATACCACGAGAAAAAGCGGTTTTTCCTGCACCTAAATCGCCAGTAAAAGCAATAACATCACCTTGTTTTAGTGTTTTTGCAAAATCAGCACCGATTTTTTCAGTATCTTCTGGACTATGTGATATATATTCACTCATAGAAGGTTAATCCCCTTTAAAATTTTAATATACATTATCATATCAGATATAAATAAAAAAGGCAAGTTTAGCGGATATTTGGGTGTAAAAATGGGAAAAATAAACCTAAAACAAAAGGAGAGGTTAAAAATATGAAATTAGATTTTATTTGCGGCGGAATACTTGAATATACAGGAACATACAGACAAATGAGCGGTATAGAAGGTGTAAATATAGAAAATCTTGATTTAAATAATAAAACGTTAAGAGTAAGTGGGATAAGTTCAAAAAATTATGATGAGGTTTGCACTAAACTTCAAGAAATAGGCTGGAGAAAACTAAATATATAATTAGACAAAATAATTGCATAACCGATAAAAATACTGTATAATCAATAGAGTTATTCAAAATTTTAGTATAAAAGAAAGAAGGGAAGCTATGGCATTTTTTAAGGAATTTGAAACAGTATTTAACGGATTTATGGGTGTTTTAAACGAAGTTTTATACAGTAAATTGCTTATATTTCTACTGATTGCAGTAGGTTTATATTTTACTGTGCGTACTGGCTTTGTACAAATTCGCAGTATGGGCGATGTTATGAAAATTTTAAAAGAACGTGGTGAAGAAAAGGACGGAAAAAGACAAATTTCTTCATTTCAAGCACTTATGATTTCCACAGCATCAAGAGTTGGTACAGGTAATATTGCTGGTATTGCATCAGCTATTGCAATCGGTGGTGAAGGTGCAGTATTTTGGATGTGGCTAATGGCTATTATTGGTGGTGCATCTGCTTTTATAGAATCCACACTTG
Source organism: Butyricicoccus sp. (assembly GCA_017886875.1). Taxonomy (GTDB): domain Bacteria; phylum Bacillota; class Clostridia; order Oscillospirales; family Butyricicoccaceae; genus Butyricicoccus_B. The sequence continues at coordinate 5,902 of JAGHIZ010000008.1, forward strand.
CACAAATATATAAAGTACATGATGGCAATTCTTTCAGAGGTGGTCCTGCTTATTATATTCAAAAGGGTTTAGGAAAACGCTGGCTAGGTTGCGTATTTTCTGTACTGCTTATTTTATGTTTTGCTTATGGTTTTAATGGACTGCAAGCATTTAATATTTCTTCTGCTATTAAATATTATGTGCCACATTATGACCAGACAAGTATTCCTATGATTGTAGGTTTAATTTTAGCTGTTATTACAGGTGTAGTTATTTTTGGCGGTGTACACAGAATTAGCTTTATTACATCTGTGATTGTGCCTATTATGGCTTGCGGTTATATTTTAATCGGTCTTGTTATGTTCTTTAGCAATATCACTATTGTTCCAGATGTTTTTGCTGCTATATTTACAAAGGCATTTGATTTTAAGGCTTTTGCAGGCGGTTTTGCAGGTAGTGCAGTAGTACAAGGCATTAAACGTGGTTTGTTCTCCAATGAGGCTGGTATGGGTTCTGCACCTAATGCGGCAGCAACTGCGGTTGTATCTCACCCAGTAAAACAGGGCATTATTCAGACATTGTCTGTATTTTTGGATACACTTGTTATTTGTTCTACTACTGCGATTATTTTACTTACATCTGGTGTAGAAAAAACACAGGATATTTCATATGTACAGCGTGCAGTATCAACTGTGTTTGGTGATGTTGGTATTTTATTTATTACAATCGCAATTTTCTTCTTTGCATTTACAAGTCTTGTAGGTAATTATTATTATACAGAATCAAACTTACTCTTTATTAAAAATAGTAGAACACTGTTAAATGCATTTAGAATTACTTGTCTTATTGCTATTTTCCTTGGTGCACAGGCAGATTTTTCAACAGTTTGGAATTTAGCTGATGTTTTAATGGGCTTTATGTCTATTGTTAATATCTTTACTATTGTGCTATTATCAAGTATTGCAATAAATGCACTTAGAGACTATGATAAACAACGTTCAGAGGGTATAAACCCAGTATTTAAAGCAAAAAATATAGGTCTCAAGGACTTGGATACATGGAATTAAAAAACAAAAGGGCTGCAATTTGCAGCCCTTTTTGTTAATAATCAAAAGGTAAAATATTTAATTTATCAAGAGCATATGATACACCGTTTTCATCAACATGTTTTGTTATAAAATCGGCAGCTTGTTTTACATCGTCCATAGCATTACCCATAGCAACACCAATATTTGCATGGGTAATCATTTCAATATCATTTCCGCCATCACCAAAAGCTATGCTTTGTTCAAGTGGAATATTAAAATACTCTAAAATTTTATCCATACCTACATTTTTACCGCCATCAATAGGTATAACATCAGCGAACATTGGGTGCCAGCGTGTACATCTACAATGTGGAAGATGTTCGAGAAATTCTTTTTCCTGCTCTATTGGCATAAATGCACCAAGTTGGTATATATCATTCTCTAAAGCCCTTTGAGTGTTTTCTAAAGGGCCTAAAACATTTTCACCGCCAAGCATTTTATTAAAATGTTCAGTGTGTTCATTTTCAAGACCTAAATAATGATGGTCACGCTCTATAAAACTACAAGCAATTCTCTTTTCCTTGATATATGGAAGTAACATTTCAATAGAGCTTTTTGGGATTAAGTGACTATGAATTATTTTATCACCAACACGACACATTTGACCATTTAAGTAAATATATCCATCAAATTCAAAATCAAACACTTCACGCAGATAAGTAGCGGTTTGAGGAGCACGACCAGTTGCAACAAAAAGTTTTACACCCATTTCACGCAAAGCATATAGAGCTTTCTTAGTAGCTTCAGGCACTTTATGAGTATTAAAGCTTAAAAGAGTTCCGTCAATATCAAAAAAAGCGGCACTAATCATATATTATATCCTTTCTATTTTATTATTAACCAAGTAACAGTATAGCATAATAAGTGCGATAAAAAAAGCCTTAGACGAATTAACGTCTAAGACTTTGAATATAACTAAATTACTTGCCGCCAGCCATGGAAGCAACTTCTGCTGCGAAATCGTCAACCTTCTTTTCGATACCTTCGCCCTTTTCAAAACGAGTGTAAGAAGCTAGCTTGATTTCGCCACCAAGTTCCTTAGCAACAGCAGCGATATGCTGTTCAACAGAAACCTTGTTTTCCTTAACGAAAGCCTGCTGTAGTAAGCAGTTTTCTTCATAGTATTTGCCGATACGACCATCAACCATCTTGTGGATAATCTGCTCTGGCTTTGGCTTAGCAGCAGTTTTGTTCTCCTCAAGAGCCTGTACTAGAAGAATTTCTCTTTCCTTAGATAGAGTAGCCTCATCAACATCGGACTTGTCCATGAAAGATGGGTTCATAGCAGCAGCCTGCATACCGATATCCTTACCAAGAGCAAGAACAGTAGCATTGCCCTTTAGGTTCTCAGAAACTTCAAGAGCAACAAGAACACCGATAACACCGCCCATATGGTTGTAAGCAACGTTTACAGTGTTAGCATCATAACGAGCAAAACGGCGAATTTGAATGTTTTCACCGATAGTTAAAATCTTCTCTTGTAGAGCAGCTTCAACGGTCATACCGTCCATGTCGCAAGCCTTCAGAGCGTCTATATCAGCAGGGTTAGCCTTGATAACAACAGTAGCAAGGTCATTTACAAACTTCTGGAAGTCAGCATTCTTAGCAACGAAGTCTGTCTCAGAGTTAACTTCAATAATAGCACCGATACCGCATTCATCACAAACCTTAGCACAAACCATACCTTCAGCAGCGATACGGTCAGCCTTCTTAGCAGCCTTAGCTAGACCTTTTTCACGAAGAATTTCGATAGCCTTATCGAAATCACCGTCAGCCTCTGTTAAAGCCTTCTTACAATCCATCATACCTACGCTAGTCATTTCACGTAGCTTCTTTACGTCAGCAGCAGTAAAAGCCATTTTTATATTCCTCCAAAAAATAGAATTTTAAATAAAAGTAGGGTGGAAGGCTCCGGCGACCGCTAATGAAAGCGATACAAGCCGAAAACCGGCACGCCAAAAGAGCTTTCGCACCCTACATAAAACATCAAAAATAAGTGAGATTAAGCCTCAGTGTTATCAGCAGTAGCTTCTTCTTCCTTAGCCTCAACCTCTAGCTGCTCGCCTTGCTTGCCCTCGATTACAGCGTTAGCCATAGTCTGGGAGATAAGCTTGATAGCACGAATAGCATCGTCGTTACCTGGGATAACATAGTCGATTTCGTCTGGGTCACAGTTAGTATCAACAATAGCAACTACTGGAATACCAAGCTTCTTAGCTTCAGCAATAGCATTCTTTTCCTTGCGTGGGTCAACAACGAACATAGCACCTGGAAGCTTCTTCATGTCCTTAACGCCACCAAGATATTTTTCAAGCTTAGCAATCTCAAGCTGTAGCTTGATAACTTCCTTCTTAGGTAGAAGGTCAAAAGTGCCGTCTTCCTGCATCTTCTTGAGTTGGTTTAGACGATTGATACGAGTACGCATAGTCTTGAAGTTAGTTAGCATACCACCTAACCAACGAGCGTTTACAAAGTACTGACCTGCACGCTCAGCTTCCTCACGGATAGCGTCCTGAGCCTGCTTTTTAGTACCAACGAACAGGATAGAATCACCGTTAGCAGCGATGTCACGAATGAAGAAGTAAGCTTCTTCAAGCTTCTTAACAGTCTTCTGCAGGTCGATGATGTAGATACCGTTACGCTCAGTGAAGATGTATGGAGCCATTTTTGGGTTCCAACGACGGGTCTGATGACCAAAGTGTACACCAGCTTCTAAAAGCTGTTTCATAGAGATTACGCCCATTTTAATATTCCTCCTTGGTTTTTACCTCCATCTCGTTCATCTGTCAGCGGCAGTATAAACTAATACCACCAGCCGCTTGCATCACGAGATGTGCGTAATATTCATACTGGTTAATCTTATCATATAAAATACTCTTTGTCAAAGGGTAATTTTTATCTTATATTAGACCACCATTTTTTTCTTTCTTTTCTTTTAATATTATGTTCATATCTAACTAAAATTATATCATCGCCAATTTTTTCTATTTGTTCCCAAGCAATAACATAATCTTCATCACGCCCTAAAAGACCAAAAAAGTGACAGCGTCCCGGCACAACAATAGAAACCACTCTACCGCAAAGAGTGTCAACTTCAACATCACCTACATAGCCCATTCTGCAACCATCATAAAGATTTATAACTTCTTTACATCTTAAATCGGTTATACGACAGCAATTAGCCATATTTTAAATCCTCCTTTAGCTAATTTTTTTGAAAAATTCTTCAGTAGATATACCAGAAGGTCGGTTAAATCTGCCGAGCTTAAATAAACATTCAGGGTTTCTTGTTAGAGTGTTTACACGCTCCTCACAAGTGAGTGTGCATAAAAAGCCTAAACTTTCTATTATTTCTTCGCTTTCAGAGCTGTAAAAGCCAAAAGGATATGTGTAACAAGTTGGAGCTGATATACCATTATCAGTAAGTAATTTTTGAAGTTTTTCTGTATCAGCAACTAAAATATTTTGATAATCTTCTTTGCTTTCTCCACGAATACGAGTGCTGCCTTTTCGTGGGCTTTGATTATGCATATCATATGAATGATTTTGAATTTCAAAAACATCGCTCATTTCTTTTAATCTATCTATATTTAAGTAAGACCAATAAGCATTTTCTTCACCAGTATCTGTAAAGGCTTGTGTTTCTGAACCTATAACAGATATTACAGCGGTCATATTACGTTCTTTAAGTAGGGGATAAGCATAAAGAAAGTTATTGAAATGTCCATCATCAAATGTTATCATAACAGGTTTTTCTGGAAGGTCTGCAAGACCATCAACATAGCGTATTAAATCATTAATAGTTACAGTTTCATATCCATTTTCTTTTAAATAATCCAAGTCATTAGCTAAAGTGTCAGGAGATACCACATAATCACCAGCTCTTGCAGTATCCCTAAGTATGCTATGATACATAATAATAGGAAGCTGGATTTTATCCTCAGTGTAAGCGGTTTGTGTTTCTAAAGGCTTTGAAATTACAAATTCATTTGCAAAATATATACCGAAAAGTAAAACAAAAACGGTAAATATTTTAAGTATTTTTTTCATGCTGATTTCTCCTCTCACAAAACAGCATTTCGTTCATTGCTTTATATTTTATGGTGAGAAAATCAGATTTAGAACAAAAAAAAGACAGCGGAGAAAACTCCACTGTCTGTAAATTTTAAGCGGCAGGTTCAGCCTCTGTTGTTTCTGTAGATGAAGTATCATCACTTTCTCCATAAGAGAAGAAACTGTGTAAGGTGTTTTTATAGTCTACTGTATGGTTAATAGTTAAATCTTGATAAGCCTTAATTTCAGGGAACAGATTTACTAAATCACCAGCAGGATAATAATTACCCCCAGCATCATAAGCACCTCTTGCACAGATAACAGGCCATTGTTTGCTTTGCTCTAACATATGGCTTTGATAATCGCTCATAGGCATATCAACCGCATCAAGCATCATTGGTGCTAAATAGTTAAGGCTTGTGCGAACATCAGTTTGCTGTTCAATATCATAGTTAGCCCAAATAAAGAATGGAACCATATATTTTTTCATAAGCTCGTTAGCATCTTTAGTTAGGTTTGGATTTACCCATGAATAGAAGTCAGAATCTAAAGATGGCTGATGGTCACCAAAGAATACAACAACAGTTGGTTCATCATAATTTTCAAGAGCTGTTATAAACTCCTGTAAAGCTCTATCGCTTTCATGTTGTTCAGATAGATAAAGCTCAGTTTTAGGGAAGTTACCCTCTTGACCTACAATAGAAACTGTTTGTTCATAACCATTGCCGCCACCTTCATAACCGCTATGGTTTTGCATGGTTATATTCATAATAAATAGTTTTTCGTCATCTTCTTTATTTTCAAGACGATTTAAAACCTGATTAAAGTTATATTCATCACTTGGATATAGACGATAATAATCAACATCGCTCATATCTTCAAGGAAATAGGACTCATCAAAGCCCATTTTGCTGTAAACAGCAGGTCTGTTCCAACCAGCACGAAGCCAAGGGTGCATTGCAACAGTTGTATAATCTTGATTGTTAAGTACAGATACTAAAGAATCATAATTTTGAACATCATCAAAATAGTGCAGATAAACCATAGTATCAGGAATAAATAAAATAGAGTCACTAGATAAAAATTCAAACTCAGAGTTAGCTGTTTTAGAGCCAAAAATGGAGGCATAAGCATAACCAGTGATTGCATTTTCATTCGTTTTTAAAGAGTCCATAAAAGGTGTAACTTCAATATTAGTTTCAAAATCGCCTAATACTCTTAAATCACCATAAGACTCACTCATAATAGCTATAATATTAGGTTTTACATCAGAACTAGCTGTAACAGTTTCTTTTTCTTGACGCTGAGCAGCTGTTTCATTTGCGATTGTTTCAACCGCTTGAGCAGAATAATATTCAGGGATATCACTTCCGCCTTTTTGGCAAAGTGTAGCTAAGTTACTTGCAAAGTATAAATCGTAGTTAAATGCATTAGAGTTATCTTTATAGTAATCTCCATAGCCTACAAATGGCAGACATGCAAACAACATAACAGAAGCAAGTGCGGAAAGCTGTTTAAAACGAACTTTACGACCTCTTACATATTCATCACCGCCCATACGGTACATGGTGATAGTCCAAAGAATTAAAAGCGAACCAAGTAAAATAATATATTGGTCTGGTGTATAGTCATAGTTTTCAGCAACACCAAAAGCGGTTGTAATAGAAGAAATATCATCAACAGATATAGGAGAACCTCTAAATAACCATACATAGTGGTTAGCAATACCAAGTACACCAAAAATACTACAGCCGATTACAATAGCCTTACGTAGTGAGTCAGTACCCACAAATAATAAAACAAATACCGCTGTATGGAATAGAACATTTAAAAGACCAATAAATTTAAGTCTTTCATAATAAGCACCAGAAGAAATAAGACTTAAGTAAAAATGTGTAATAAATCCGCAAAATAGTAAGGACACAATCCAACGTATATGACGAATACCAGTTACACCTGTCCAAGGGATTAAACGGCTTATAACAAGAATAACACCAGCCACTACAAATGGCATAAAGGTCTGATTATTTACAATACGTTCAACTGCTAGATAGTTGAGCAAAACCGCTGTATAAAGCATGGAAATAAACAGCATACCATACTTTTTCCAGAAGTTTTTATCAATTTTCCAGAAATTCTTATCCATAGTATCTTCCTAGTTCCTTCTTTCAAGAATTTATTTTCGTTTTTCGTTATACCACAAAAACGGTGAAAACTCAATCTTTTTAGTAGAGCTTTCACCGTTTTGACATAAACTTTGTGAGTAATGACAAATTTACATACTATTTACTTGACATTGATTATCATAAACACATCAAATATTGACCATAGAGTGTTTGCTTTAATTTGTCAGCAAGAGAATTTAAATCCTCCTGAGATATATAATTTCTTTTAAATGCAATTTCTTCAAGACATGCGATATATCTACCTGTTTCATCTTGCACACTTTTTACTGCTCTAGCGGCATCTAAAAGATTATCTGCTGTACCAGCATCAAGCCAAGTAAAATTATTATCTAGCTTTACAACATGTAACTGATTACGCTTTAAATATTCTATATTTACATCTGTTATTTCAAGTTCGCCTCTTGCAGATGGCTTTAATGAATGAGCGATTTCTATAACCTGATTATCATAAAAGTATATACCAGGGATAATATAATTTGATTTAGGAAAACGAGGTTTTTCTTCAATGGAAAGTGCATTACCGTTTTCATCAAATTCAACAACACCAAATGCTCTTGGGTCTTCAACATAGTAACCGAAAACAGTAGCACCTTTTTGATTTTTGTTTCCTGCATTTGACATAATTTGTTCAATATCTGGGCTGTGGAAAATATTATCACCTAATACCAGACATACACTATCATCTCCCACAAAATGCTCAGCCACAAGAAACGCATCAGCAATTCCACGGGGTACTTCTTGCACTTCATAGGATATATTAACTCCCCATTTGCTGCCATTGCCTAAAAGTCGATAAAAAGGACCTTCTTCGCTAGGGGGAATAATTATCATAATATCACGAATACCCGCTTGCATAAGCACAGCAAGAGGATAATAAATCATTGGTTTGTCATATACTGGTAAAAGTGGTTTACAAACAGGGCGAGTCATTGGGTAAAGTCTAGAGCCACGACCAGCGGCAAGAATAATTCCTTTCATCTCTTTCTCCTAACAGGGGCATACCCATAAATTATTGTCATTATATTCTATCATAATATTAAACGAAAGTATACAGCAAAAACTTACATAATAAACCATAAAAATTTTAAACAAATAAAAAAGCATTAAAGTATATAAAACTCTAATGCTTAGATTATTATTTTAACCAATTCGGCTTTTCTCTCATTCTTACGCCTGCGGCAATACCCAAAGCTATATACATAGTTATAACAGATGAGCCACCATAAGAAAATAGAGGAAGTGTAATACCAACAACAGGGAACATACCAATGCACATAAGTATATTTTCAAATGTTTGGCTTAAAAACATACCAGCAATGCCAATTATCATAAGAGAAGAAAAAGTTGTGTTTGCTGTGTAGCTTACATAAAATAGTCTTAGTATAAGAAGTGAAAGAAGTGCAAGCACAAGCAAGCAACCTACAAGACCAAATTCTTCACCAGCAACAGCAAAAATAAAGTCTGTGTGTTTACCAGGGAAATTAGAATGCTGCATTTGACTGCCCTGCAAAAATCCAGAACCAAAAATTTGACCTGCACCTATGGCTACCTTACTTTTTTCAGTTTGCCATGCTACGGTTTCATTTATAGCAGGGTCGAATAGCACTAAAATTCTATCAAGTCGGAAACCAGAAATAATTTTCCATATAAAAGGTATAGATGCAACAATTACAACTAAACCACCTGCAAACCACTTAAGGCTAAGACCTGCACCAAAAAGCATAACAATAAATATAAAAATATAAGATAGACCTACACCCATATCAGATGATGGTAAAACAACCGCACCAACTATAATAAGTAAATGGATACCTAAACCAAGAAGTGTTTTCCAGTGGTTCATTCTATCAAATTCCTGTGCAAGATGTGCGGCAAAAGTAAAAATAAAAATTACTTTGCCTACTTCACCCGGTTGGATACCAATAGAGCCAAATCTAAGCCAGCTAGTGTTACCACCTTCACTAAAACCAAGTGGTGTGAAAAGCAGCATCTGAAACAGTATATTAGCTACAAAAAAGAATTTCCAATAGCGGGAAAGTTCCTCTAAATCAAAAAGACTTGTTACAACAAAAGCTACTATACCAATAAGCACAGAAATAGACTGAATTAATAGGTATTTACTAGACTCCTCCATGCTATAAGTTGCAGAATATACCAAAATACCGCCATAAGTAGAGCAGCAAAGTGCTACTATAAGTAAATAAAGGTCTGTATGCTTTAAATAATGTCCGAGTGAACGAAAGCTATACAAAATTCCACCTCCAGAAAAATATATAAATGCTTAATAGATATCATAACATAAAAAAAATATAATTTAAATATTAAAATTAAAATATAATATACTTCATTTTTATATTAAAGCTGTGTTATAATATTAAAAAATGTTTTGTTAATGGCAAAATTTGTTGATTAGACAGTAAAAGAAAGGGTGTTTTGATGCTTACAGATATTGAAATAGCACAGGCATGTAAAATGAAGCCAATAGTGGAGGTTGCTAAAAAAGCGGGACTTGATGAGGACGATTTAGAGCTTTATGGTAAATATAAAGCTAAAATTTCCGCTGATGTTTGGAAGCGTCTTGAAAATAAGAAAGATGGTAAGCTAGTACTTGTTACAGCTATTAACCCAACTCCAGCAGGTGAGGGCAAAACAACCACAACTGTTGGTTTAGGTCAAGCAATGCATAAAATGGGCAAAAATACAATGATTGCACTTCGTGAACCATCTTTAGGGCCAGTATTTGGCATTAAAGGCGGTGCAGCGGGTGGCGGTTATGCACAGGTTGTACCAATGGAGGATATTAACCTACATTTTACAGGTGATATGCACGCTATAACAGCAGCAAATAATTTATTGTGTGCTATGCTTGACAATCATATGCAGCAGGGAAATACTTTAGGTATTGACCCAAGACGAGTTATTTTCACTCGTGTTATGGATATGAATGATAGAACACTTAGAAATATAACAATAGGTCTAGGCGGTAAAGCTAATGGTATACCAAGAGAAGACCATTTTATGATTACTGTTGCAAGTGAAGTTATGGCTATTTTATGCCTTGCATCTGATATTCACGACCTTAAAAAGCGTTTTGGTGATATTTTAGTTGCTTATACATATGCAGGTGAGCCAGTTTACGCTAAAGACTTAAATGCACATGGTGCTATGGCAGCTCTTATGAAAGATGCTATTAAGCCAAACCTTGTTCAAACTCTTGAAGGTACACCTTGTTTAATGCATGGAGGTCCATTTGCTAATATTGCTCATGGTTGTAACTCTGTACAGGCTACTAAAATGGCAGTACGTCTTTCAGATATCGCAATTACTGAAGCTGGTTTTGGTGCGGACTTGGGTGCAGAAAAGTTTATTGACATTAAATGTCGTAAAACAGGTTTAAAGCCTGATTGTGTTGTGCTTGTTGCAACCGTTAGAGCTTTAAAATACAATGGTGGTGTTGCGAAAACTGACCTTAACACACCTAATGTAGAGGCACTTAAAAAAGGCATTTGTAACCTTGATGCACATTTAGATAATATTGCAAAGTTTGGTGTGCCATGTGTTGTAGCGATTAATGCATTCCCAACCGATACAGCAGAGGAAATGGATTTTATTCGTGAACATTGTGCAAAACGTGGTGTAAGAGTTGCTCTAAGTGAGGTATTCGCAAAGGGTGGAGAAGGCGGAATTGAGCTTGCTGAAAAAGTTACAGATGTTTTAGAAAATGAACCAGCAAACTTAAAAATGCTTTATGAAGATGAAATACCACTTGCACAGAAGATTGAAACAATAGCAAAAACTATTTATGGTGCAGATAAAGTCAATATTATGCCAGCAGCAGCAAAGGAACTCGATAACATTACAAAATTAGGTTTTGGCAATTTGCCAGTATGTATGGCAAAAACTCAGTATTCATTATCTGATGACCAAACTAAACTTGGCAGACCAACAGGCTTTGATATTACAGTACGTTCTGTACGTCTTGCAGCGGGTGCGGGTTTTGTAGTTTGTGAAACAGGTGCTATTATGACTATGCCAGGACTACCAAAAGTGCCAGCAGCTGAGAAAATTGATATTGATGAAGATGGCAAAATTATAGGCTTATTCTAAAAATATAAAACGAAAGGCGAGCATTAAAGCTCGCCTTTTATATTTTAGCCTAATTTTGCACCCGCTGGCACAGAGTCATCAAGCATTAAAAGATGAAGTTCTTCTTTACCGTCTACCTCACGGATAGCAGAGATAATCATACCATTAGACTCATGTCCCATCATTTTGCGTGGTGGAAGATTTGTACAAGCGACAACTGTTTTACCAACTAAATCAGCAGCATTGTAGAATTTAGCAATACCAGATAAAATCTGACGGTTTACACCAGAACCATCATCAAGTTGGAATTTTAATAACTTTTCGCTCTTTTCTACATTTTCACAAGCTAAAACCTTACAAACTGTCATTTCAACCTTTGCAAATTCATCAATAGAAACGCAGCCTTCTAGGATTTCTACAGCTTTCTTTTTTGCCTTTTTAGCAGCTTTTTCAGCTTTTTTAGCTTCTTTCTTAGCCTTCTTTTCAGCTTCTGGGTCAATGCCAGTGATTTCTACTAATTTCTTAGCGATATCAATACGAGCAAACAGAATTTCAGCTTCAGCCACTTTATGACCTGCCTTAATTGCACCAAAAGATTTCAAAGACTCTACACCAGCATTTTCAAGGTTTAGCTGTGCAAAAATCTTATCTGATGTTTCTGGCAGATATGACTTTAACATAATAGCTGCAAAACGGATAGCTTCAAACAGATTATAAAGCACAGTGCCAAGTCTAGCTTTTTTGCTTTCGTCCTTAGCAAGTGCCCAAGGCATTGTTTCATCAATATACTTGTTAGAGCGACGAAGTAATGTGAAAATTTCATCAATAGCATCAGCAACATGTAAACCAGTCATGCGAGCTTCAACTTTTTCAGGTAGAGCGAGAGCAACCGCTTTTAATTCATTGTCAACAGGTTCACTGTCAGTTGGTTCTTGTACAATACCATCAAAATACTTTTGTGTCATAGCTATTGTACGGTTTACAAGGTTGCCGAGTACATTTGCAAGGTCACTGTTAATTCTCTCCATAAGCATTTCATAGGTCATAACACCATCATTAGCAAATGGAATTTCATGCAGCACATAGTAACGCACAGCATCAACACCAAACCATTTAACTAGGTCATCGGCATATATAACATTACCAGTTGACTTGGACATTTTGCCATCACCAACTAATAGCCAAGGGTGACCAAATACTTGTTTTGGTAGTTCTTCACCTAAAGCCATTAGGAAAATAGGCCAGTAAATTGTATGAAAACGTATAATATCTTTACCGATTAAATGCACATCAGCAGGCCAGAATTTTTTATAATGCTCGTCATGGTTTCCGTCTGGGTCATAACCACAGAAAGTGATATAGTTAGTTAGAGCGTCAAGCCATACATAAACAACATGCTTTTCATCAAAAGTTACAGGGATACCCCAACTAAAAGAGGTACGGGAAACACATAAATCCTGTAAGCCTGGTTTTAAGAAGTTATTAACCATTTCATTTTTGCGGCTTTCAGGCTGAATAAACTCAGGGTGCTCCTCAATATGCTTCATTAAACGGTCAGCATATTTACTCATTTTAAAGAAATAAGCTTCTTCTTCAGCGTCTGTTACTGGTCGGCCGCAGTCAGGACAACAGCCATCGACTAATTGGCTTTCAGTCCAGAAAGACTCGCAAGGCGTACAATATTTACCTTTATAGCTGCCTTTGTAAATATCACCTTGCTCATAGAGCTTTTTAAAGATTTTTTGCACTTTTTCTACATGCATAGGGTCGGTTGTACGAACAAATTTATCATAAGTTGTGTTCATCATATCCCAAATTTCATGAATTTGGTTTGCAACACCATCTACATAAGCCTGAGGGGTTACACCTGCAGCTTCTGCTTTATCTTGAATTTTCTGACCATGTTCATCAGTGCCAGTCTGGAAATATACATCATATCCAGTCATACGCTTATATCTTGCGATAGCATCAGCAAGCACAATTTCATAAGTGTTGCCAATATGAGGTTTTGCAGAGGTATAAGCAATAGCAGTGGATATATAATAAGGTTTTTTGTCCATTTTGTATGGCTCCTTTCTTAAAAATCCCTTTACCTATTTATTTTATCCAAAATTTCTATTTAAATCAATAGTTTAGCTTAATATCAATAACATCACCATTTGGAATAGTGGTTGGTTTGATATTTGTGCTGGATTTTTGAGCAGTTAAAGCAAAGTTAATGTCAAGAGTTTTACCACCAGAGAGATTTAATGCAAAATCATAAGTATTAGCTGTATTATGTGAAGAAGTGGAGATATTAACACCATTTTCATTTTTATTAGTGGTTAAAACCGCATCAGATATGTTTTTATTTTCATCGAAAGACATCTTTAAAGTGATACTATTATTATTTAAGGAAATACTTCCATCTTCATTGGTTGTAAAACCATTATCACCATAAATATTTTTCATGCTGTCAAGATAAGTTTTAACAGTACCAACTGTATTATTAGGGTTTGTATTAAGTTTAATTGTTTGAGCAGTAGAAGCAAGATAATCTACAAAATTACCATCTGGAAAACCTGTATTAAATTCAGAAACACAAGCCCAAGTGTTTTCTTCCAGTCCTAAAGGTGTAAAAACAGAGCCAGATAAATAAAGCTTATTATCACTTGAAATAGCTGAATAAGAGCCACTAGCAAGACTATTTAACATACTTTCTATTTGTGAATTTATAGCAGTTTCACCCTCGTTTGTTATAATAGCTGATTTAATAGAATTTATATCTGTTGTAGCATTGCCAGAAAACTCTAAATCAGAGTTATTTTTAACACCGTTTACAATGCCGTTTGTATTAACTGGAATATTACCCATAGCAGTTTTATAAGTCATGGAATTATTAAAAGTACCTGTTAAAGCGACATTTTCACTTGTAAAATTAATATACTTTTGTATGTTTTCAAACTGGTTTTCATATTCGCTCATAAGTTTATCAACATCAACAATTAAAACCGTTCTTGTATCAGAAACCCAGTCAACACAAGCACCAAGAGCTTCAGAAGCAAATCTGATAGGAACATATGTGCGGTTATCTCTTATAAATGGTGCAACATCTATCAGTTTGGCTTCGGATACTCCATCTTCAGTGATAATAACTTCTTGTCTGCCGATTGTAAATGAAACAGTTGTATCATCACGTACAGCAGTTATTGTATTGGTTTTATTATTCCAAGAAACTTCAGCGTCCATTTGCTCAAAAATCGCACGAAATGGAACAAAAGTGCGGCTATTTTCAATTATAGGCTTTACATCTGTAAATTCAACTGCTACATCATCTACCTTTACAGAAATATCATTTGATGCAAAAGCGGTAGAAGATAAAGCACTTACCATTAGAGCAGAGCAAAAAGCAGTACCTATAAAGCTAAAAATTTTCTTTTTCATAAATTCAATTAGGTTGCAGAAACCCACTTCCTTTAGGTAGTGGGAGGAGCAACCGACCTCCTATTCTTGTATAAAATTGTATTTTGTACTATAATATACTTAACATCGTAAATAAGAGAAAACCGTTATTCGTGATGTTCGAGAGGGCACTCTTTGTTCTTTGAAAAGTATATATAAGGTTGTAATGTAAAATCCTAACACTATGTAAAATATACTAAGGTTTACAAGTTTGTATGGCATGGGAAGTTTTGAGTACCTGATACAAACGAAAATTACAGTTTTGTAGTTACAACTGAGTAAACTCTGTTGTAAGGGGTGTTGTCAACTCCCCTATGATGTAACGCCACTTTAGGTAATAATACCTATTGGAGTTAAAGGTCGGAGGTTTAAGCCGTTACTACGACTGGGCAGTCACAAGTCCATTACCTTCAGGTGATGGGTAGTTGACAGCAAATATATCCTTTCTCGACAAGAAAACTATTTTATTTAAGGGTAACACAAACTAAAATAAAACACAATATAAAAAAAGACTGTGCATATAAAATACACAGTCATAATATGGATTATTAGCCACCGAAAACCTTAATCATAAAGCCAGCAGCAACAGCAGAGCCGATAACACCAGCAACATTAGGTCCCATAGCATGCATTAGTAAGAAGTTAGCAGGATTAGCCTTTTGACCTTCAACCTGAGATACACGAGCTGCCATAGGTACAGCGGATACACCAGCAGAACCGATAAGTGGGTTAATCTTTCCACCAGAAAGTTTATACATAATCTTACCAAAGATAAGACCACCAGCAGTAGAAAACATAAATGCAAGTAGACCAAGAATGATAATTTTAATAGTTTCCAGTGTTAAGAAGTTTTCTGCAACCGCTTTACAGCCTACAGAAAGACCAAGGAAGATAGTTACAATATTGATAAGTGCGTTTTGTGCGGTGTCTGATAGACGGTCAACAACACCACATTCACGGAATAGATTACCAAGCATTAACATACCAATTAGAGGTGCGGTATCAGGCAGTAATAATATTACAAAAATAGCAACTGCGATTGGAAAAACAATCTTTTCAGTTTTTGTTACAACTCTTAATTGTTCCATTTTAACCTCACGTTCTTTTTGAGTGGTTAAAAGACGCATAAGAGGTGGCTGAATAAGCGGGATAAGAGCCATATAAGAATAAGCGGCGATTGCAATCGCAGGTAAATAATCTTCTGCAAGCTTGGAAGCTGTTAAAATAGCAGTAGGACCATCAGCACCACCAATAACACCAATAGCTGCTGCAACAGCAGGTTCAAAACCAAGTGCAAGAGCTAATAGGAAAGCGGTAAAGATACCAAGCTGAGCGGCTGCACCAAGCAGTAAAGAAGATGGGCGAGCAATAAGCGGGCCAAAATCGGTCATAGCACCAATTCCAAGGAAGATAATTGATGGATAAATAGCGTGTTGAACACCCTGATAAATTACCCATAAAAATCCGGGGCTTTTGGTTACACCATCAATAACGGCAGGTTCATTTAACATACCAGTTAATGGGAAGTTAGAAAGCAAAATACCAAAAGCGATTGGTACAAGTAAAAGAGGCTCGAATTTTTTGCCTATACCCATATAAAAAAGCACACAAGCTACAATAATCATAATTAAGCTTCTAGGGTCTTCAGCAAAAGCGGCAAAGCCAGATTCCATAAGTATTTTTTGAAGTGTGCCTATAAAGGAGAAATCACTCATTTTCTATTCTCCTTTCTCAAGACAATGTACAAAGAACAGTACCTGTTTCAACAGTAGAACCCTTACTTGTGCAAACAGAAGTTACAGTACCATCTTTAGGTGCAAAAATTTCGTTTTCCATCTTCATAGCTTCTAAAATAAATAGAATATCACCCTTTTTAACCTGCTGACCATTTGAGCAACGAACATCTAAAATAGCACCAGGCATAGGAGAAGTTACAGGGTCACCAGAGCCAGCAGGTGCGGCAGTAACTGTTGGTTTTGTTGCTGCTGCTGGTGCAGGAGCAGGAGTTGCAGCTGTCGCTTCACCTGCATAAACTGCAGTAGCTTCACCTTTTTCGACTTCAACTTCATATTTTTTTCCGTTTAATGTTACAACATATTTCATTTTGTTAGTCCCCCAAGATTAAATGGCTTTAATGCTTTTAAAAATAAGCTCAGAAAGTGGAATACCTGTTTCATGGCTTACAATAGCCATAATACAAGCAGCTGTTTTTTCATCAACATCAATAAGTGCAACTTCACCAGCAACACCAATTATACTAGGCTGTGCAGCAGGTTCAGCTTTTGGTCTTGTGGTTGGTGCTACACGATTGTTAATTTGAGGTTTTTGAACTGCAAGTACAACTTTAGATATAATTGGAATTATAAGGCATAACACAATAAGCATTATAAATACAATTACCATACCACTTAATGCAACAAGAAATGAGCTAGCAGTAAGATTTCCCATAATTAGTGAACCTCCTCGATTGTATACTTACAAACAAGAGCTTTTTTAAGTTCACGCTCTTCAAAAAATTTAAGTGTTTGCTCAGGAAAACATATATAACTTAGCACATCAAGGTCATTTTTAGCCTTATCACCAAGTTCAGCTTTAGCTTTTTCAAATTCAGGTTCAAGAGTTTCTGCAAAACGACCAGTCATAGGCTGTTCATCGCCTAAAACCTTTTTCATAAGCTCGCTATCAATTTGTCCTGGTGCTTTACCATATTCACCACGAATATAAGCCTTAATTTCTTTACCGATGTTTTTATAACGCTCGCCTACAAGCACATTTACAGTCGCTTGTACACCTACCATCTGAGAAAGAGGGGTTACAAGAGGAGGATAACCTAAATCTGCACGAACTCTAGGAGTTTCTTCTAAAACTTCATCTAAACGATTTAAAGCACCTTGTGCTTTAAGCTGTGCCATAAGATTAGACAACATACCACCTGGAATTTGATATACAAGAGCATCAGCTTTTACTCCAAGCACAGTTGGGTCAAAAACGCCTTTATCTATAAATTTACGTTCTTCTGGTATAAAGAAATCATTTATTTTCTTGAGCATTTTTTGATTTACGCCACAATCAAAGCCCATTTGGCTTAAAGTATAAACCATAGTTTCAGTAGCAGGCTGACTTGTACCACCAGCAAAAGCTGAAATTGCACAATCAATACCATCTGCACCAGCTTCAGCCGCTTTTAAATATGTCATAAAGCCAAGTCCAGTGGTTTGATGAGTATGAACATAAATTGGAATGTTAATTTGCTGTTTAAGAGCAGAAACGAGGTCAAAACATTCTTTAGGGCTCATAATGCCAGCCATATCTTTAATACAAAGTGATTGACAGCCCATTTGTTCTATCTCTTTGCCAAGACCTATATACATATCAATATTATGAATAGGAGATAGAGTATAACAGATAGCACCTTGAGCGTGTCCACCAGCTTCAAGACAAGCTTCAACTGCTGTTTTAATATTTCTTAAATCGTTAAGTGCATCAAAAATACGTATAATATCCATACCATTTTCAATAGCTGCTCGAACAAAACGACGAACCATATCATCAGAATAGTGATGATAGCCTAAAATGTTTTGACCTCTTAAAAGCATTTGAAGTTTGGTGTTTTTCATATGACTTTTAATAGTTCTTAAACGTTCCCAAGGGTCTTCACCAAGATAGCGAAGACATGAGTCAAATGTTGCACCACCCCAACACTCTATGGAGTGATAACCTGCCTTATCAATATCATCAAGAATTGCCTTAAATTCATCAAGAGGCAGACGTGTTGCCATCAGTGATTGGTTTGCATCACGAAGGACGGTTTCTGTAATTGCTATTTTTTTCATAACTGTTTCCCATTCCTTTTCACAGTCAATCGGTATTTATATCATATAAACATTTTATATTTTATATGATTTTTTCTTCACCATTATGATAACACACACTTTAAATATTATAAATATTTTTTTCACAAACTTTTGCAGTATTAGAAATTTTTTTAACTATTTCTTTATAGAAAAATAAAAAAACAGTATCCATATATTTTTTAAAATGGATACTGTCTATATGTTTTATGCAGTAACTTCTTCAGTTTTAGGTTTATCGTCTATATTTGCTATATTTTTTACAACAGCATAACGCAGACGCTGACCATCAGTTTCAGTTACGGTTATTTCCAAATTACCAAAAGTAAATGAGTCACCACACTGAGGTATAAAACCAAATGAGTCTAAAATCCAACCGCTGACTGTGGACACATCTTCAGGAGCATTTTCAATTTCGAAATGCTCAAATAATTTTTCAGCACGCATACCGCAATCAACTTGCCAAGAATTTTCATCAATTTGGGTGATTTCATTTATTATCTCGTCGTGTTCGTCCCAAATTTCGCCAATTAATTCTTCTATTATATCTTCCATTGTGACAATGCCCATCATACCGCCAAAATCATCACTTACTATTGCTATATGTGACCTGCGGCTTTGAAGCTGACGAAGCAGTTTAGATATATCCATTGTAGATGGTACAAAAAATGGTTTTTGAAGTGCGGTTTCAAGTGGTTTGTTTTCATGGATAACATTATTATAGAAATCTTTTTCATGAAGCACACCAACAACATTATCTATACTATCTTGATATACAATAAGTCTAGAAAATCCGCTTTCACGGAAAGTATCAAGAATTTCATCTTTAGATGTTTCAATATCTATAGCACATACATCAACTCTAGGTGTACAGATATCAGCGACTTCAAGGTCATTAAATTCTATAACACTTCTAATCATAGCACCTTCTTCGTGGTCTATTCCGCCACCATCTTGAGCTTCATCAACAATAGTTAAAAGCTCATCTTCTGTTATACCATGGCTTTCAGGTATTTTAAATACAACTGTGAGAAGCTTTTTCCACTGAGAGAAAATAAAGTTTAGTGGAGCTAATATTGTTAACAAAACATTCATTAGTGGGGCAGAGAACATCGAAAAACGCTCTGGCACATCTTTAGCTATACTTTTTGGAGATATTTCGCCAAAGATAAGTATAACGAGTGTCATAACAACGGTTGAGATGGTTGCACCTGTTTTAGGAAAAAGGCTCATAAAAAATACAGTTGCAAGAGATGTTGCAAGGATATTTACGATATTATTACCGATTAGTATAGTTGAAATCAGTTTATCGTAATTTTCCGACTGACGAAGTACAAGAGCTGCACGTTTGTTTCCATCTGAAGCCATGTTTTTCATACGCACTCGGCTAAGAGATGAATAAGCGGTTTCAGTTGCAGAGAAATATGCCGACATAATCACACACAAAGCTATCACTGCAAGAGTAACAAGATGACTACTGTCCATAAAAAAAGGTAAACCTCCAGATTGATGAAGTGACATTATTTTCCGTCACCTCAGTATTTTAGTATAGTATAACATAAAATAGGTACAACAAAATGTAAAAAATATGTTAAAAAAACGTAAATAAATAATATAATATATACAAAAATGTAGTTTATATATTCATAATAAATGTAAATAAATTATAACTAGCTTTTAAAAACAACTTGTACAAGCACCATATAAATAACTGTTCCAAGACCTATTGAAAGCAGATTATTTCTTTTCCATATATGTAAAATAGCTACACATAAAACAGAAATTATTTCTGCAAGTCCATACGGAAAAACAGTCATATTTATGCCTTTTAAACAATATATAACCAAGATTGCAATAATAGCAGGTGGTAAAACCTTACCAAGATATTTTACTGAACTTGGGACTTCTCTTTTTCCACCGAAAAGCACAAATGCAGCAGCTCTTGTAAAATATGTACACACAGCAACAACTGTAATTATCATAACTGAATGACCAAATGAAATAGGCATTTTTTCACCTCTGAAAATTTAAGATTGTTTTTCCATATTTGCTCTATAAAATAAAAGCATTAAAACGGTTGCTACAAGTGCTGGTGGTAGAAAATTATCTGCACCAAAAACTAAAAGTGAAATTATAGCACATAAACCGCCTATAATTGCAGGTAAATGTTGTTTACTCTCTTTCCATTGCTCAACAAATATTACAACAAAAAGTGCAGTCATTGCAAAATCTATACCTGTTGTGTCAAAAGGTATTATTTGACCTATTAAAGCACCAAGTACACAGCCAGTTATCCAATAAATATGGTCTAATACTGAAATATATAACATAAGCTTTTTATCACTCATATTTTCTTTTGGTTTTACAAGGCAATGTAACGAATATGTTTCATCAGTGAGTGCATGTATTAAATAGAATTTGCTTTTACCCGCTTTTTTAAAACGCTCTACCAAACTTAAACCATAAAACATATGTCTAAAGTTAATCATAAGTGTCATAAATGCCGAATGAATAGCACTTGCACCGCTTGTTAATAGCGTTATAAGTACAAACTGCATAGAGCCAGCATAGCATGTAAGGCTTACAAAAAACGCCCATATGAAGTTATATCCCGCTTTTTCAAATAAAATGCCAAATGCAAGTCCCATAAATAAATAACCAAACAATACAGGAATTGTTTGTATAAATGCGTATTTAAGTGTTTTTTTCATAAATAAAATTCCTCAATTTGTTTTATATCTGGTATAATTATAAAGTGCTAAAGGCTCAAAGTCAAATATACATATTTTCTCAGAAATTGTATATATTCGATACAGTTTTGATACAACAAAATAGTAGTATATATCAGATTAAGATAATGTACTATTTTTTTATATAAAAAAGAAAGGACGAAATCTACATGGCAGAAAAACAGGTGAAAAATAACGATAAACCTCAGCGTAATAAATATGCTGATATAATGAACAGAAAGGGTAAAAAAATCCCAAAACCTATAAAAATAGCGATTACTTTTCTTGTAATAGGCGGTCTTATTGCTGGTGGTGTATATATGGTGAAACGCACAAGTAAAACATCACAAGAAGAACAGCCAGCAACTGCTATTGCTCAGCGTGGAATGCTTGAAACATATATAGAGGGTGATGGTTCAATCGCTGCAAGAAAACAGGTCGAACTTGGTAAAGATTTAAAAGGTAAAGTTACAAATGTTGCAGTTGAGCCGGGGCAAAATGTAAAAGCGGGTGATGTACTATTTACAGTAGACCCTACCGAAACCAAAAAAGAAATAGAAAATGCTAAAAAAGATTTAATAGAAGCACAAAGAGCTGTTGATGAAGCCGCTTCAGCAGTAAACACAGCACAAAAAAGCGTATCTGAGCTTTCAACTACTGCACCATTCACTGGGAAATTTATTCCTCAGTCAGCAGCAGAGGGCGAAACAGTAAAGACATATAGAAATGGTGATGAGCTTTCAGGAGGAACTGTAATTGGCACTATGGTTGATGACACTGTAATGCGTTTACCTCTATATTTTAGTTACGCTTATATTGATACTATTTCAAAAGGTGCAGCAGCTAATGTATCAATACCTTCAAGCATGTCACAAGTATCTGGTTGGGTAGATTCTATTGAGCGAGTGGAAAAGATTTCAGATAGTGGCACAAGACTATTTAAGGTTGTTATTGCTATGAACAATGCAGGCACACTAACAAGCGGCATGGTAGCGAGTGCAGAAATTCCAACCGCAAATGGTAGTATTATGCCAGCAGAGTCCGGAAAACTTGAGTATTCAAAAGAAGAAACAATAACAGTAAAACAATCAGGTGAGATTACAAGCATAGGAACTCTTGATTATTATAGATTTTCAGCGGGCACTGTGCTTGTAAGACAGAAAAATGATGAACTGGTTCGTGCGGTTGAAACTGCTCAAAGAACTTTAGCTAATCAACAACAAGCAATAGCTGAAAAGCAAAAACAAATCCAAACTTTAGAAGCACAGGTAGCAAACTCAAATGTAACTTCACCTATAGATGGTGTAGTGCTAAAAATGGATACAGCTGTTGATGCTGAACTTGTGGGTGGTACTGCTCCATGTGTTGTTGCTGATATGTCCTCTCTTATTGTAAAAGCACAAATTTCTATGAATGATGTAAATTCTGTTACAGCAGGTCAGCAATCTGTTATTACTCTCCAAACAGGTGCAGAGGATATAACACTTACAGGCTCAGTTGAAAGTGTTGCACTTCAAGCAGATGAAAATAGCAGTAGTGGTAGTTTACCTACATATACAGCGGTTATAGTTTTAGACCCACTACCAGAAAATGTTTCTGTTTCTATGGGCTATTATGTAAGCTATAGAATTACAACCGCATTAGTTGAAGACTGTATAACTATCCCTACAAATGCACTTGTAAATACCTTAGATGGTACAGCAGTTTTTGCAAAACCATTAGATGGTCAAACCTTTGAAAATACATTGCCTATACCAGAAGGTACAGAAGGAGTGCCAGAAGGTTATCAGCTTGTACCTATACAGGTAGGTTTATCAGATAGCTCTAATGTACAAGTATTAAGCGGAATTGATGAAGGTACAGAAGTATTTATTGCAGGGCCTCAAGATATGTATGAACAGCTTAACAGTGGTGCTGTAGTAGTAGGTTAAAGGAGGCAAAACGCTATGTTTTTTAAGAAAAAACAAGTTATAGAGCCTCAAGCACAGACAAACCTTTTAATAGAAGTAAAAAATTTAAGCAAAATCTATAATGAAGGCAAAGAAAACGAAGTCAGAGCACTTGATAATATTTCTCTTGAAGTGCCTTGGGGAGAATTTTTATGTATTTTAGGTCAATCAGGCTCAGGCAAATCCACACTTATGAATATTTTAGGTTGTTTGGATATACCAACTTATGGCACATATTATTTAGATGGTCATGCAGTAAGCTCTATGAAACCATCTGTGCTTTCCACCATAAGAAACAAAGAAATAGGTTTTATATTTCAAGGATTTAACTTAATTCCTGCACTGACTGCTATTGAAAATGTAGAACTCCCACTCATTTATAGAGGTATGCCAGCGGCTGAACGTAGAGAGCTTGCTGTAAATGCTCTCTGTTCAGTAGGTCTGGAAAAAAGACTTGACCACAGACCTAACGAAATGTCAGGCGGTCAACAACAACGTGTTGCAATCGCTCGTGCGGTTGCAGCTAAACCGCCTATTATTATGGCAGATGAGCCTACTGGTAACTTAGACTCTAAGTCTGGTGCAGAAATTATGCAACAGCTTATAGAGCTTAACAAGCAAGGCACATCTATTATACTTATCACACATGATAATAAGCTTGCAGAAGTGGCTCAAAGGATTATAACTATTCAAGATGGTAAAATTATTTCAGATAGAGCGGGTAAAGGAGGCGTATTTTAAATGAACTGGTTACAAACAGTTAGAATGGCTATAAAATCTATTATGGATAATAAAGTACGCTCACTGCTTACAATGCTTGGTATTATTATAGGTGTAGCAGCAGTTATAACACTTGTCGCATCTATTCAAAGTAAGGCAACGCTTACAAAACTTCAATTTGAAGCTATGGGCACAAATAGAATAAGCGTTAATGGTTCTGGGGCTAAAACTCAAGACTGGAAGGAAATGGAAAAACTGCTTGATACTGATTTGAAAAATAATATAAATGGTTGGTCGCCTCAAAGTCAGTATAATGACTGGTCTAGTAAAGGTCTTCAATACCGAAATACAAAACTTGATAACCAAAAATATTATACATATATGTATTATGGAAATCAGAATTATAGTAAGGTTACTAATAATGTTATAACAGCGGGAAGAGATATAACAGAAGATGACTGTATACGAAGGGCAAGAGTTTGTGTTATTGGTGAAACCATAAGGAAATATTTCTTTGGTGCTATGAGCCCAATAGGTCAGAAAATAAAAATTGGTGGCAAAAACTTTGAAATTATAGGTGTGTATAAAGGCAAGTATAAAGGTAAATTAAACACAGAAGACCAAATGCTAGTTATGCCATACACACTGCAAAGCCAGATGATGACAGTAGACCGATATGCACATAAACAATATATAGTTCAAGCTGCTTCCAGAGAAGATATTGATATAGTGGTTGAAAAGTTAAAGGAATTTATGGAGCCAAGATGCACTTCTTCTAATGGTTGGTTTGATGCATATTCCGATTCACAATATCAAGAACAGCAAGAGTCAGCAGCTCAACAGGACGCACTACTTATGGGCGGTGTAGCTATGATTTCGCTTTTAGTAGGTGGTATAGGTATTATGAATATTATGCTTGTATCAGTTACTGAACGAACTCGTGAAATTGGCATACGTATGGCGATAGGTGCTAAAAGACGAGATATTATATCTCAGTTTTTAATTGAAGCCGCTTCGGTTTCTTGTTGTGGTGGTATTATTGGCATTATAATAGGTTGTTTTGGTTCGGCAATAATGGGTAATATTATGCTTTCAAAACAATTAAGTGAGCAAAGTTGGATGCCAGAAGTAGAACAATTTACTGTCTTGCCTAGTCCTATGCTAATTGTTGGTGCATTTTTATTCTCAGCATTACTTGGTATAATATTTGGTATTTATCCAGCTAATAAAGCATCAAAATTACAGCCTGTTGAAGCACTTCGTACCCAATAAAAAGGAGGGGTAAACCATGAAAAAACAAATATTAAGCGGCTTTCTTGCAGCTACTATTTTTAGTAGCTGTGCAAGTGCCGCATTTACCGATATTAAATCTGATAAATTAAATCAGACTGTATCTGTTTTAAATGCTCTTAAAATTATGCAGGGAGTTAGTGAAAGTACTTTTTCACCAGATAGAGCTATAACACGTGCAGAGTTTTCAAAATTACTTGTAACAATGCTTGGTATAACAGATGTTACTGCTTATAAAAGCTATACTATTTTCCCAGATGTGCCAAATACACATTGGGCAGCAGGTTATATAAATGCAGCAATTAGACACCCAGATTTGCAAAAAAAGAATATAATAAAGGGTTATGCTGATGGCACTTTTAAGCCAAACAACACTATAAATTATGGTGAAGCTTGTACTATGTTATTGCTTGCTCTTGGTTATACTATAGAAGATATAGGACCTATGTGGCCAAATGATTATGTTGCAAGAGCAGAAGCACTTGGTTTAAATCCTAAAGATATAACTCTATATGCAAATTCAGCTATGAGCAGAGAAAACACCGCTTATATGTTGCTTAATACATTGCTTACAAGTGGTAAAGAAGGCACAGGAAAGATTATAGATACACTTGTATCAGGTTCAGATAGTGAAGGTGCAATTTTAATTGCAACAAGTGAAACGGATACCGATTTAAGAGAAAATCAAGCTAAATTTTATCTAAATGGTGAAATTATAACCAAAAATACTGAAGGTACTCTTGATGAAAGTATGATTGGTATGCGTGGAACGCTGTATTATAGCAAGCAAAATACAGGTTCAGTAATTGCTATTTTGCCAGAAGCAGGAACAAGAACAGAAAGTTATAAGGTTTCAAGTGTTGAAGCGGATAAAATAGAAACCAGTGAAGGCGTTACTATAAAGCCAAATCGTGATACAATGGTTTACTTAAATGGTTCAGTGGGTAAATTTGACGAAAACTGGTTTAATTTACTACCTAATGATGAAATTACACTTCATTATGACTCAATCGGAAATATTACTCTTATCCGCACAAGTGCAAGAAAAGTATCTGAAAATAGCTTTATTTATGGCACAAATACAGCAAATCCAATACCAAATGATTATAAGATAATTAAAAATGGTGTGGAAATCGGCAAAGATGCACTTAAAAAATATGATGTTATAAGCATAGATACATCTGCAAAAACTGTAAATGTGTCAGATAATAAACTAACAGGCGTTTATTATGATGCAAAACCTGCATTTAAAAATCCAAGCAAGATTACTGTTCTTGGTAAAGAATTTAATATATCTGAAAAACTCACTTCTTCTTTTGCTAAATTTAAACAAGGTGATAGAATAACCCTATTACTTGATAATTATGGTTCGGTGGCTGCTGTATATCCAGCAAATGAAATTCGTGCTGAAATGATAGGTGTATTTGAAAAAATAGATGGTACAAATGCACAAATCCGCCTTGTAAATGGTATGACTATCAAGGGCGAAATTGCAGAAAGTGATAAAAACCTTGTAGGCAAGCTTGTAACTGTATCGCAAGGTACAGCAAATAAACTGACACTTATTAATTGGAAATCTTCTACAAAGAAAACTGGTACATGGGATATTAAAGCAGGTAAAATTGGTACAACAGCTGTATCATCAAATGTTATGGTGCTTGAACAGGTCTATGATAGTGCTCCTATTTATATAAGCTCTGTTAAGCAACTTCCATTTAATGAAGTTAAATCTTCAGATATTAGAAATACTATTTTGGATTCCTCTGGAAATATAACAGCAGTAGTTCTTCGCGATATTTCGGGCGATGCTTGGAATTATGGTTATGGTTATGTATCAAGTCAAGAAAATGAAGATGGAAATGAAACATTTACTGTAACATTAAAACGCTATGATAGTGCTAACAATTCACAAGTTACATTGACATATAACCCTATTGGTAGACCAGTAGGCATAGGTGGTCAACCTGTAGGCTTGGCTAAGGGTGCAGAATTAAATGAAAGTCGTCAATTTATTGATAGTATTCAGTTAAAACGTATTGCTACAGCTAAACTTACTGATTTTGATGGAACTAAGGGTGTTAAAACATCAGAGGGTTATTATAATATCTCTGATGAAGTTCAGGTTTATGTAACAGGTCTTAATAAATTTATAACACTAAATCAGGCAAAAGCTGATTATACAAACTTTACCCTATATGCAGAACGTACAGCAAATGAGGGCGGTAAAATCCGTGTTATAGTGGTATCATAAATAAAAAAGCGTGGTGCATTTTTGCATCACGCTTAATTTTTTATAACAGTACAGCAGAGGTGTATTCTACTTTAATGCCGTCCTCTTTTGTGCGGCTGAATTTTGCTTTGTTTCCACTTCCATCATCAATCATCATTTTTTCAAGCTTATAGCCTGTGAAAAAATCAGCAGCAGGACCTTCCACAAATGCTGACCACTGTCTACGCTTTGCTGTCATTGGGTTTTCTTCAACAACTTCACAAGCCTCTGTTTCTGT
Source organism: Butyricicoccus sp. (assembly GCA_017886875.1). Classification (GTDB taxonomy): domain Bacteria; phylum Bacillota; class Clostridia; order Oscillospirales; family Butyricicoccaceae; genus Butyricicoccus_B. Next base: position 33,781 of record JAGHIZ010000008.1, read on the forward strand.
GTTTTCGGTGTTTTCTTCTGTCATTTCAATTTCTTTTTCGTTCATTTTATTTAAGTCCTTTACTATATAATATTTTAAATAATTATAGCATATTATAACAACAAAAAGAAGTGAATTTTAGCATATCTATTTGCTGTAAAACATAAAATTATAATATAAATGCCAAAAGGGGTGGAAAAAATGAAAAAACAGCTTTGCATTATAATTGCTTTAGCTTTGTTTTACAGTTCGGCATCAGCAATGCCTCAAATGGGCGAAATAAATGCAAAATCTGCTGCATTATATGATAGTAATGGTCAAATGTTATATGAAATGAACGGTGAGGCAGCATATCAACCAGCATCAGTTACTAAAATTATGACTATGCTGCTTGCTATGGAGGCATTAGACAGAGGAGAAGTATCACTTGATACAATGATTACAGGCTCTGAACATGCTGAGTCTATGGGAGGTACTCAAATTTGGTTAAAACAAGGTGAACAGTTAACTTTAGATGAAATGTTAAAAGCCATTGCAATAGGTTCGGCAAATGATTGTGCGGTTGCAGTTGCCGAACATTTAGCAGGCACTGAACAGGCTTTTGTTGAAAAAATGAATGAAAGAGCTAAACAATTAGGCTGTAAGTCAACTACATTTGTAAATGCAAATGGTCTTGATGCTGGTACAGATAAAACATTAACTTCAGCAAGAGATTTAGCAATTATATCAGCAGAGCTTTTAAAACACCCTAAAATAATAAATTATACTAGCACTTGGATGGATACAGTTAGAAATGGTCAATTTTCACTTGCAAATACTAATAAAATGTTAAAAACATATAATGGTATGATAGGTTTAAAAACAGGTTATATATCTGAAGCGGGTTATTGTATTTCGGCAGCAGCAACAAGAGATAATATGACTTTTATAGCCACTGTTATGGGTGCTAAAACAAAAGATGATAGAACAAATGCAGTTAAAACACTTTTAGATTATGGCTTTGCAAACTATACTGCATATACTCCAGATTTAACCGAGGCTACAAAACCAATTTTAGTAGAGCTTGGCAAAAAACAAAATGTCAGTATAGAAGCTAAACAGACTGAGCCTGTTATAATTCCTAAGGAGTCAGAGGGAAATATAACACTTGAAATAGAGCGATTAGAAAGCTTAACCGCACCGATAAAAAAAGGTCAAAGTGTTGGAACAGCAACGGTTAGAGATGGAACAAGAACTATTATGCAGATAGAGCTTGTAACATCAGAAAATATAGAAAAACTAGGTTTTTCAGATATATATAGAGAATTTATGAAATTTGCACTTATGAAAAAGAATTAGCATAATAAGACATAATTTGATGGAAAAATATAGAAACATAAAAAGTCCATAAAAATTATGATAAATATGATTGAATTTTTGTTTGTTATATGGTAAGATAAAGACAACCTCAAAGGTTAGGAGGAATTATAATGGTTAAACTCATCGTTGGCGGTACTGGTACCGGTAAAACAAAAACAATTATTGAGATGGTAAACACTGCTGTACAAGAAGAAAAGGGCAGCGTTGTTTGCATCGCAAAGGGCGATAAGCTAAAATTCGACATTTCCCATGGTGCTCGTCTTGTAAATGTAAGCGACTACATGGTTGAAGGCTATAAGGGTTTGCTCGGTTTCGTTTCTGGCATTCATGCTGGCAACTACGATATTAGCAAGATATTTATCGACAGCCTTTACAAGCTACTAGATAGCAAAGACCCAGCTGTTGCAGAAGCTTTCCTAAAGGAAATTGACGCTTTCTCTGCAAAACATAGTGTAGACTTCACCGTTGCTCTTAGCGAGTCTGAAGAAGCAATCACTGAAGCTATGAAAAAGTACATCTGATATTGGCAAAACTGATATCAAAAAATATGCCAGATGTTGCAAATATGCTACATCTGGCTTTTTGTTTTATTTTACCGTTTTTTAATTTTTTGTAAAAATTGCTTTGCCAAACGCCAAAAAGATTTTTTATTTTGTTGATAAAAATGTTTTGTAATGTGATAAAATTATGTATAATAGTTGTATGGTGTGTGACACTGATTTGGGAGGCGACAAAGTGGAAAAATTATCTGCACTTAAATACCTTGTTTGGGTGTCTGCACTCAGTGCATCAGTGATAACACCTGTTATAATCTGTGTGTTTTTAGGTTATTATCTTAAAAATAAATTTTCACTTGGCATATGGGTTATAATATTATTTATAATTCTTGGTTTTTTAACAGCTATGTTAAATGCTGTTAAGTTTTTTAAGTTTGTTCAAAGTCAAGCAAAAAACAAAAAGTAAGGAGGGAATAATGGACGCTTTTGAAGTTGTAAATCAGGAAACAAAACGTATGCTGCGTGGTTTTATTCCACTTGCTCTTATTTTGTATGCAGGCTTTAGCTTATTTGGCTATTATCACATTATAGTTTTATTAAGCATTATAATAGGAACGGCTTATTCTCTGTTTCTATTTTACAATATGGCAGTAAGTGCGGTTCATGCTGCACTTATCGGCGATGAAAAACGTGCAAGTCGCATTCAAACAAGTAGATACCTGATGCGGTATTTGCTTACAGGCATATTTTTAGTAGGGGTTATAAAATTAACACCGTTAAATCCTGTGGCTGTAACTATTCCGCTTTTCTTTCCGAAGATTATTCTAATCGCATCGGGCATAATTAAGAGGAAAGGAGGTTAAATCTATGGTAGAAGTAAATGGCCCTAAGATATATACGTATCTTTTTGGCAATCCATCGCTTCCAATAACCGAAACTATGGTTAACTATTGGATTGTTATGGTTTTTATTCTGCTTCTTTGCTTGTTTTTAACAAGTAAGATGGAAAAAATCCCAAAGGCAAAACAGGCGATAGCTGAGAAAATTGTTACAATGATTGATGGTTTAGTAGACCAAAATATGGGTAAAAATTGCCGCCAATATTCTCCGTTTATTGCAACACTTATGTTTTCATCTGTATTTGGTTCACTTTCATCAATGTTCACACTTCGCTCTGTAACAGGTGACCTCAACACAACACTTGGTTGGGCACTTATTGTATTTGGCTTGATTATCTACAATAAAATCAAAACAAACGGATTTGTTGGCTTCTTAAAAGGATTTGCAGAACCAATTTGGGTAATGGCTCCGCTTAATATTTTAAGTGAGTTTGCAACTCCAATTTCAATGAGTTTCCGTCATTTTGGTAATATTGCAGGTGGTCTTGTTATTTCAACCTTGATGCTCAGTGCTTTATCAGCACTTTCATCAGCTGTTGGCTTGCCTATTCCGCTGTTTCAGATTGGTATTCCAGGTGTTACAAGTCTTTATTTTGATTTGTTTGCAGCGTGTATTCAGGCATTTATCTTTAGTATGCTTACCATGGCATATGTCGGTTCAGCAAGAGAATAAATTCTCTTTAGCCGATTTAAAATGGTTAAAATATTTATATGTTTAAATTTTAGGAGGAAAAAATTATGGATCCAAAAGCATTTGTAGCAGGTATGTCCGCTTTAGGTGCTGGAATGGCAATGATTGGCGGTCTTGGCCCTGGTATCGGTGAAGGTTATGTTGCAGGTCAGGCTTGTTCTGCAATCGCTCGTCAGCCAGAAGCTCAAGCAGACGTTACACGTACTATGATTCTTGGTATTGCTATGGCAGAATCTACTGGTATTTATTCACTGGTTATTGCTCTGCTTCTTATTTTCGCAAATCCACTGGTAAACCAGTTTTAATCCATTATTGCAAAAATAAGACTCCACTTAGGAAGGAGGTAACCCAGTGGGATTTCAGCAATTTGTAAGTATTGGTGGTTGGGAGATTTTAGTAACTCTTGTCAATACACTCATTACTTTTCTGATTGTAAAGTTTTTGCTGTTTAAACCTGTTAGAAAAATTCTTGCAGCTCGTGCAGAAGAAGTGCAAAATATGTATGATCAAGCTGAGGCAGATCTAAATGAAGCTGCTAAAATGAAAAAAGATTATGCAGAATCTATTGCTAATGCTAAGCATGAAGCAAATGAAATCACTCAGTCTGCAACACGTCGTGCAACTGTTCGCTCTGAGGAAATCCTCGCCGAGGCTAATCGTCAGGTTCAGGATATGAAGAAAAAGGCTGAACAGTCTATCGAGCAGGAACGCAAGAAGGCTATGAACGAAATCAAGGACGAAATCGCAGGTCTTTCTGTTATGATTGCATCTAAGGTTGTTGAAAAAGACATAAACGAAGATGACCATAAGAGAATGATTGAAGATTTTATTGATAAGGTGGGGTAAGTTATGGCATCAATTATTAGTGAACGCTATGCACTTAGCCTTTATGAAGTAGCAAAACAAGAAAACAAAGTCCAAGAGTTTATGGACGAATTTAATGCTGTATGTGATGTGTTTAATGAAAATCCTGACTTTCTCAAGGTTTTAAAAACACCTTCAATACAGTTTGCTGAAAAGAAAAATACTATTTCAGCTGTTTTTGAGGGTAGAATTCACCCTTATATGCTCAATTTCTTAATGCTAATCACAGAAAGAAACCGAATTGGTTTAATTTTTGAAATGGCTGAGAGTTATAAAGAGCAATATTACTTTGAAGAAGGCATTTGTGAAGTTACTGCTATTACAGCTAGTAAAATAGACGATGCCCTTTCTGAAAAACTTAAAAATAAAATGTGTGCTGTGACAGGTAAAAAGGTTGTTTTAAACACTGTTGTAGACCCATCTATTTTAGGTGGTATTGTTGTCAAAGTTGATAACAAACAAATTGATACATCGGTTAAAACAAGGCTAAATGAACTTGCACAGCAACTCACGCATATTATTGCGTAAGGAAGTAGGTGACTTTATGGAATTACGCCCTGATGAAATAAGTACGATTATCAAGCAGCAGATTACAAACTACCAAAGCCAGATTAAACTGACTAATGTTGGTACTGTTGTCACCGTTGGTGACGGTATCGCTCATATTCATGGTCTGGAAGAATGTATGTCTGGTGAGCTTTTAGAGTTCCCAGATGGCGTTTATGGTATGGCTCAAAACCTTGAAGAAGATTTAGTTGGTGCGGTTATCCTTGGTTCTGACCAGAATATCCGTGAAGGCGATACCGTAAAGCGTACTCAGCGTATTGTGGAAGTACCTGTTGGTGAAGCAATGCTGGGTCGTGTAGTTGATGCTCTTGGTGCTCCAATCGACGGCAAAGGGCCAATAAATACAACTGAAGCTCGTCCAATCGAAATGCCAGCTCCTGGTATTATCGAGCGTTCTCCAGTTAATGTACCTCTACAAACTGGTATCAAGGCTATTGACTCTATGATACCAATTGGTAGAGGTCAACGTGAGCTGATTATCGGCGACCGTCAGACCGGTAAAACCCAAATCGGTCTGGATACTATTATTAACCAAAAGGGTACAGGCGTTATTTGTATCTATGTTGCAATCGGTCAAAAGCGTTCTACTGTTGCTCAGGTTGCGGAAACTTTAGCTGCTAACGGTGCTATGGATTATTCTATCATTGTTTCTGCTACTGCTTCTGAGTCTGCTCCACTTCAGTATATCGCACCTTATGCTGGTTGCTCTATTGGTGAATATTTTATGCACAAAGGCAAGGACGTACTGGTTATTTATGATGATTTAAGTAAACATGCGGTTGCTTATCGTGCACTTTCTCTTTTACTTCATCGTCCACCAGGACGTGAAGCATACCCAGGTGATGTATTCTATCTACACTCACGTTTACTTGAACGTGCAGCAAATATTCAAAATGGTGGCTCATTGACAGCTCTACCAATTATTGAAACTCAGGCTGGTGACGTTTCTGCTTATATCCCAACCAATGTAATTTCTATTACTGATGGTCAGATATTCCTTGAAACCGAGCTGTTTAACTCTGGTATTCGTCCAGCGGTTAACCCTGGTATTTCTGTATCTCGTGTAGGTGGTAATGCACAGACCAAGGCTATGAAAAAGGTTGCAGGTACTCTAAAGCTTGCATATTCTCAATATCGTGAACTTCAAGCGTTTGCACAGTTCGGCTCTGACCTTGATGCCGATACCAAAGCACGTCTAACTCAAGGTGAACGTATTGTTGAGGTATTAAAACAACCTCAAAATAGCCCAATCCCTGTTGAAAAGCAGGTTATCATTATTTTTGCAGTTGTTAATCGTTTCCTTATTGATATTCCTCGTGAAAAAGTAAGCGATTTCCAAAATGAATTATTTGCATATCTTGATGCAAATTATTCAGAAATTGCTGATACTATTCGTGACACTAAAGTCATAGACGATGTTAAGGACAAACTTACAAGTGCTATTACTGAGTTTAAAGCCAAGTTCCTCTCTGAGCTTTAATATCTCATGAAGGGAGGATTTATAACATGGCTTCCGGCAATATGAAGGACATTAAACGCCGTATAAAAAGTGTACAATCTACAATGCAAATTACTAAAGCAATGGAGCTTGTAGCATCTTCTAAACTGCGTCATGCCCGTGAGCGTGTGACAAAATCACGCCCATATTTTAATACCATCTATAAAACCATGGCACGAATTGCGGGGGATACTAAAGCTGCTGATTCTATCTATACTAAGCCTAGAGAGATTAAAAAGAGCTTATTTATCGTTATTGCAGGTGACAGAGGTCTTGCAGGTGGTTATAACTCAAATGTATTAAAACTAGCTGCATCAGAAATGCAGGGCAAAAATCCATGCGTTGTTACAATCGGCAGAAAAGCACAGGAATACTATGCTAAACGTGATATTGAAGTTATTGCTGATTATCCAAACATTGCTGAAACAATGCAAATTCAGGATACACACCCAATCGTAAATGATATGCTTTCACGCTACAAAAAGGGTGAAATAGATGAAGTATATATTTTATATACCGAATTTGTTTCACCTATGACTCAGGAAGCTCGTTGCAAAAAGGTTTTACCTTTGGCTTTTGAAAAAGAAGAAAATTCTGAAAAGGCTAAAAGTCTTACAGAATATGACCCTTCTCCAGAAGCGGTATTTGCAAGCGTTGTACCTGAATATCTAAACGGTATGCTTTATGGTGCAGTTGTAGAAAGCTATGCTTCCGAGCAGTCATCAAGACGTATGGCTATGGAGTCTGCATCGGATAATGCAAGCGAAATGATTGAAAACTTGAACTTGTCATATAACAGAGCAAGACAGGCTGCAATTACTCAAGAAATAACTGAAATTGTGGCTGGCTCTGGTCAGGTAGGTTCATAAGTTTTTTAACAGATTAAGGGAGTTTTGCTAATGAGTGAGCATAATATTGGTACTGTGGTGCAGATTATCGGCCCAGTACTAGATATCAAATTTAATGCAGATTCGCTTCCTAAGCTCCTAAATGCTATCACTATCAAGGCAAATGACGGTCACACTATAACTGTCGAAGTTGCACAGCATATAGGTCAAGATACAGTTCGCTGTATCGCTATGCAGTCTACTGATGGTCTTGTGCGTGGTATGCAGGCTGTGGACACTGGTGCACCTATTTCTGTACCAGTTGGTCCTCAGACTTTAGGACGAATCTTTAATCTTCTAGGTCAACCTGTTGATGATAAACCAGAGGTTGAAGGTGAGGCACGTTGGCCTATTCACCGTCCAGCACCAAGTTATGAAGACCAACAATCTACAACCGAAATTCTGGAAACAGGTATCAAGGTTGTTGACCTTATCGCACCTTATGCAAAGGGCGGTAAAATCGGTCTGTTTGGTGGTGCTGGTGTAGGTAAAACAGTTCTTATTATGGAGCTGATTAATAACGTAGCTAAACAGCATGGTGGTATTTCTGTATTTACTGGTGTAGGTGAACGTACTCGTGAGGGTAACGACCTTTACCTAGAAATGCAGGAGTCAGGCGTTATCAATAAGACTGCACTTGTTTACGGTCAGATGAACGAGCCACCAGGAGCTCGTATGCGTGTTGCTCTTTCTGGTCTTACAATGGCGGAATATTTCCGTGATGAGGAAGGTCAGGACGTACTTCTATTTATTGATAATATCTTCCGTTTCACACAGGCAGGTTCTGAGGTTTCAGCACTTCTAGGTCGTATGCCTTCTGCGGTAGGCTATCAGCCAACCCTTGCAACCGAAATGGGTGCACTTCAGGAGCGTATTACATCTACTAAAAAGGGTTCTATTACCTCTATTCAGGCTGTATATGTTCCAGCGGACGACTTAACTGACCCAGCTCCAGCGACTACTTTCGCACACCTTGATGCGACAACCACTCTTTCTCGTGAAATTGCATCAGCGGGTATTTATCCAGCGGTTGACCCTCTGGACTCAACTTCTCGTATTCTTACCAAGGAAATCGTTGGTATTGAGCATTATGAAGTAGCTCGTGCTGTTCAGTCAATTCTTCAGCGATATAAAGAGCTTCAAGATATTATTGCAATTTTAGGTATGGACGAGCTTTCAGATGAGGATAAGTTGACAGTTGCTCGTGCAAGAAAAATTCAGAATTTCTTATCTCAGCCATTTAGTGTAGCAGAACAATTTACTGGTATGGAAGGTAAATATGTTCCTGTTAAGGAAACAATTCGTGGCTTTAAGGAAATTCTTGAAGGTAAGCATGATAACCTGCCAGAATCTGCGTTCTTGTTTGTAGGCACCATTGATGAAGCTGTGGAGAAGGCAAAGAAGGAGGCGTAATTTATGTCTACCTTTCATTTAAAAGTATTAACAGTAGACCGAGTTTTTTTTGAAGGCGATGTTGAACGCATTGTCGTTCGTACAACTCAGGGTGATGTTGGTATTTTGCCAAACCATGTAAAATATCTTGCTGCACTTGGTATTGGTGGTCTTACAATTATAGCAGATGGTAAATCACGTACAGCAGCGGTTGCAGGTGGCTTTGTAGATGTATCTAAAGAGCAAACTGTAATTTTAGCCCGTACTTGTGAATGGGCTGATGAGATTGATATAAGCCGTGCAGAAAGTGCAGAAGAACGTGCTAAGGCTAAGCTTCAGCAAAAGCTTAGTGAACACGAACAGGATATAGCAAGTATTAAGCTGAGAAAAGCTATTAACCGTATCCGTATAGCAAAGAAATAAAGCTGAAAAAGAGTGTATTCAATCCCGAATACACTCTTTAAAATTTTATAAAAAAATTTTTAGAATTTTGTTGACAAAATATAGGTCACCTGCTATAATAATCACATGCCGCCATGGCGGAACTGGTAGACGCAAGGGACTTAAAATCCCTCGGTAGCGATACCGTGCCGGTTCGATTCCGGCTGGCGGCACCAAAAAAACCTTGTGCTTGTGTACAAGGTTTTTTGTTTAGTTAAACTTGACAACAATTTGTATAAAGTTTATACTGATTATAGAAAGAAATGGTGCTATCGGTAGACGGTTAGCCCCTGTTAATTTTACTTATAGAAGTAGTCGTAACATTGGCAGTGAGGCGATTACTTCTTTTTTATTGCGATTATGTATCCAGTAGCAACAATTAAAACCAAAATCATAGCTTCTAAATCCATAGCAAAATCCCCCCGATCTAGGGGCAAGACTTAACCGCCTACCGTTATTCGATAGCACTGTAAGTATTATATCACAAAATAATATGAAATACAACGAAAAACGACGGCTCGAAAGCCGTCGTTTTTCGTTACATACTTGGGGAGTGGGATATTTAAATCCCGAAAAGAAAAAAGAGAAAAAGAGAAAAAGGAATATATAGAAAAAAGATATGAGCTAAATTAAAAGGGGGAGGAAGTGCGGAAGGGGAAAAATTTTGAAATCCTTCCACACTTCAAAAAAAGGAATAGGGAAAAAGAGGGGTTTTTAAAAGTAAAGAAAATCAATATTATTGCACTGCCATGCCGAACAATCAAAAAAGGGGGAAATATTATTCGGTGCATTTTATAAAATGCGGCATATTGATAAGTTGCGAAATTTTTAATTCGTAATGCATTTGATTGAATTCTCTTGTGCTTTACGAGTATTAGTATAACATGCATTTTCCTTAAATTGTGAACACATTATGAATGGACTGTGAAACAATTTTAAAGAACTGGTAATTTTGGTTCAAATTCTATTCATATATAAAATTTACGTAAATAAATCGACAAAAAGCATCAATTTTCCCAATATTGGCAATTATCTAATTTTATATATTGACATTTTTACTTTACAAAGTTAAACTTATATTCATAAATAAACTTAGCGTATAAGCCATATACGCCAAAAGGAGTTATAATAATGAAAAATTCTGAAAAAACCATGGACAAAATTGTTGCACTTTGCAAAGGTAGAGGCTTTGTTTATAGCGGCTCTGAAATTTACGGCGGCTTAGCTAACACTTGGGATTATGGTCCATTAGGTGTTGAGTTTAAAAACAATGTAAAAGCTGCATGGCGTAAAAAATTCGTACAAGAAAGCCCTTGGAATGTAGGCCTTGACTCTGCTATTCTTATGAACCCTACAACTTGGGTTGCATCTGGTCATGTCGGTGGTTTCTCTGACCCACTTATGGATTGTAAAGACTGTAAAACTCGTCATCGTGCTGACCAGCTTATTGAAGACCAAGCAAATGAAAATCCTGCTGGCTGGTCTAATGAACAGATGATGAACTATATTGTAGAACATGGTATTACTTGTCCAAATTGTGGAGGTAAGAATTTTACAGATATTCGTCAGTTTAACCTTATGTTTAAAACATTCCAAGGTGTAACTGAAAACGCAAAAAATGAGATTTTCCTGCGTCCAGAAACAGCACAGGGTATCTTTGTAAACTTCCAAAATATTCAGCGTACAACTCGCCGTAAAATTCCTTTCGGCGTAGGTCAAATTGGTAAGTCTTTCCGTAATGAAATTACCCCAGGTAACTTTACTTTCCGTACTCGTGAATTTGAGCAGATGGAGCTTGAATTTTTCTGCAAACCAGGAACAGACTTAGAGTGGTTTAAATATTGGAAAGATTATTGTAAAAACTTCCTGCTATCTCTTGGCATGAAAGAAGAAAATATGCGTCTAAGAGACCATGAACAAGAAGAACTTTCACATTATTCTAATGCAACTACTGATATCGAGTTCCTGTTCCCATTCGGTTGGGGCGAGCTTTGGGGCATTGCTGACCGTACAGACTTTGATTTAAAGCAACATCAGAATACTTCTGGCGTATCTATGGAATACTTTGACCAAGAGGCAAATGAAAAGTATATCCCATATGTTATCGAGCCATCATTGGGTGCTGACCGTGTAGCACTGGCATTCTTATGTGATGCTTATGATGAGGAAGTTGTGGGTCAAGATAAAAACGGTAAGGACGATATTAGAACTGTACTTCGTCTACACCCAGCACTTGCACCATTTAAGGCCGCTGTACTGCCACTGTCTAAAAAGCTGACAGAACAAGCACAGCCAATATGGGAAACTTTATCTAAGCATTTCAATGTTGATTTTGACGAGGCAGGCTCTATTGGTAAGCGTTATCGTCGTGAAGATGAAATCGGCACTCCATTCTGTGTCACTGTTGACTTTGAAACCGAACAGGACGGCTGTGTAACTGTTCGTGACCGTGACACAATGGAGCAAGAACGTATACCAGTAACTGAGCTTGTAAGTTATTTATCTAAGAAGATTGAGTTCTAATTTTCTGGAGGCAATAAGGATATGAAATCCATTTTAATAATCGGACTTGGCAGATTTGGTAAACACTGTGCAATGAAACTAAATGAATTACATCATGAAGTTTTAGCTATAGATATGAATGAGGAACGAGTAAATGAAGTGCTTCCTTATGTGACAAATGCACAGATTGGTGATAGCACAAATGAGCAATTTATTGCATCGCTTGGTGTACGTAATTTTGATGTGTGTATAGTAGCAATAGGCGATAAATTTCAAAGCTCACTTGAAACTACTTCACTATTAAAGGATTATGGTGCAAAATTAGTAGTAGCTCGTGCTAATCGTGATGTTCATGCAAAATTTTTGCTTAGAAATGGTGCAGATAATGTTGTATATCCAGAAAAGCAAATGGCATCATGGGCAGCGGTTAGATTTAGTGCAGATAATATCTTTGATTATATACAAATTACAAGAGATTATTCTATATACGAAACAAAGGTGCCAAGAAGTTGGATTGGTAAGACGATTGTAGAACTTAGAGTTCGACAAATGCACAAGATAAATATTTTGGCAGTTAAATATGATGGCAGGGTAGAACCACTTCCAGGGCCTGCCCATGTGTTTAGAGATGATGAAACCATTCTTGTAATGGGTGGTAATAAAGACCTTGAAAAGTTTCTACGAGTTTAATAAAAAAATGCTGTTTGTTTTGTAACAAACAGCATTTTTTTGTGTTGTTTGGCAAGCATTTTTATGTTATATTGAAAGTGCTAAAAAATTTTTAGGGAGGCAGCTGATTTTAATAATGAAACAGGAAATTTGCACAGTTACAGATAGACAGGACTATGGCAGTGGATTGTTCGCACTAACACTCCATGCTCCACAAATTGCAGCTGAAGCGAAATGTGGTCAATTTGTTCATATTACTTGTGGAGAGGGTAATTTACTTCGTAGACCTATTTCTATTTGTGATGTAGAAGGCGAAATGCTCAAAATAGTATTTCAGGTAAAGGGTGAAGGCACTGAGTGGCTATCTCGCAGAAGTCCAAAGCATAAATTAGATGTGCTTGGTTCGTTAGGGCATGGCTTTAATACTGATGCTCTTGGTGAGCGTTCAGTGATGATTGGTGGCGGTATTGGTGTACCTCCTATGCTTTACACTATGAAAAATGCCAAAGCAAATGGTGCTACTCCAACTGCTATTTTAGGTTTTAGAAATAAAGATGCAGTTATTTTAACAGAAGATTTTGAAAAAGTAGGAACTACATATATCTGTACTGATGATGGTTCTTTCGGTACACATGGTTTTGTAACAACCGAGCTTGAAAAGCATATTTCTGAATATACAGGTGTGTGTGCTTGTGGTCCTAAGCCAATGCTAAAAGCAATAGCTCAGATAGCTGAAAAGGCAAATATTCCATGTCAAGTATCTATGGAAGAGCGTATGGGCTGTGGAATAGGTGCATGTCTTGTATGTGCATGTGGGCTTAAACTGCGTGATGGTGAGCAAGGTGTGCGTTATGGTCATGTTTGTAAAGATGGCCCTGTATTTGATGCTAAGGAGGTTGTTTGGTAATGGATTTAAGTGTAAATATTTGTGGGGTAGAGCTTAAAAACCCTATAACAACTGCCTCTGGTACTTTTGGTTTTGGTCATGAATATGGTCAGTTTTTTGATTTATCTATGCTTGGTGGTATAGGTGTAAAGGGGCTAACACCTACCGAGCGTCTTGGAAATCCTGCACCTAGAATTGCAGAAACTCCAATGGGTATTTTAAATTGTGTAGGTTTGCAAAACCCTGGTATTGATAAGTTTATCGAGGAGCAAATACCATTTTTACGCCAGTATGACACTAAAATTATCGCTAATGTTTCTGGTAATACAGTAGAAGAATATTGCGGTATGATTGAAAAAATCTCTGATGCTGATGTTGATTTAATTGAAATGAATATTTCATGTCCTAATGTAAAATGTGGCGGTATGGCATTCGGTACACAAGTAGATATGGTTGAAGAAGTTGTTTCAGCGGCTAAGAAATATGCTAAAAAACCACTTATAGTTAAATTATCTCCAAATGTTACCGATATTGCAGAAATTGCACGTGCAGCGGTTGCTTCTGGTGCTGATGCACTTAGCTTAATCAATACACTTTTAGGTATGCGTATTGATATAGACTCAAGAAAGCCTATTTTATCTAATATTATGGGTGGTATGTCTGGTCCAGCGGTATTTCCTGTTGCTGTACGTATGGTATATCAAGTTCGCAAAGCAGTTGATGTGCCTATTATTGGTATGGGTGGTATTAGAAATGGTCGAGATATAGTGGAAATGATGCTAGCAGGTGCAGATGCGGTTGCTATGGGTACAGTAATGTTTGCAGACCCTATGGCACCAGTAAAGGCTCTTGAGGAGTTAAAAGACTATATGCAAAAGCATGGCATAGAAAAGGTAACAGAGCTTACAGGTGCGGTTAGAGTATGAGTACAATCATATATTTAATACGTCATGCAGAGGCAGAGGGCAATGTATACCGTAGATGTCATGGTGTATATGATGCACTTTTAACCGAAAAAGCACATATGCAGTTACCATATCTTGCAAAACGCTTTGAAAATGTTCCGCTTGATGCAGTTTATGCTTCATATCTTTATCGTGCAAGACATACCGCAAAGGCTATTGCACAAACCAAAGGCATGAAAGTTACTTTGCGTAAAGATTTACATGAGATAGATATGGGTGATTGGGAAGATTATCCTTGGGCAGAGCTTGGGGTTAAATTTCCAAATGAATTTGAACTTTGGCGTAGCCGTCCATGGGATTGTAAAATTCCAAATGGTGAAACAGTGACTGAAGCGGGAGATAGAGTGCTTGCAGACCTTCATAAAGTAGCGAAATGGCATGAAGGCGGTCAAGTTGCAGTTGTTTCGCATGGCTCTGCAATAAGAAATGTATTATGCAGAGTTTTAAAGCTAAAACCAGAGCAAGTTAATGAAATCGGTTGGGGAGATAATACCTGTGTTGCAAAGCTGATTTTTGATAATGGCGAGGTTAAAGCAGAATATTGGAATGATGCGTCACATTTGCCAGAGGAGCTTTCAACCTTTGCAGCTATTGGCTGGAAAGATAACAAGGGGTTGCCTACAACTGTACAAGTATGGTTTAGAGATTATAACCCAGATGATAAAGCCGATAATGAGCTTTTATTAGATTTTATAAGAGAGCAGTATAACTGTGCTTATGGAACTACTGAAAAGCTAGATGAAAATGCAAATCTAATTCAGGCTAGAAAAGCAAGTGAAGTTTTAAAACGCTCTGTATCTTTCGCAATGCTTGATAATAAACCAGTTGCACTTGTGTTTTTAGATGCAGCAAACACAGAAAACGCTGGCATGGTTGGTTGTTATTGTATAGACAAAGAGTATAGAGGTCATGGAATAGCACAACAGCTTATAGGACAATCAATGTCAGTTTATCGCTTGCTTGGTAAAGATTTTTTATTTGCGAATGCAGGTGAAAATAATGAAAGAGCGATTGCTTTTTATAAAAAGTTTGGTTTTGAGCAGGTTGGAATAACAGAAAATGAATGTGGAAAACATCTCTTAATGCGTAAAAGCATAAAAGTTCCAACTATATCAGAAGAAAGCCAGTGGTTTGAAATTCAGACATAAAAACGACTATAACTTTTTTAGTTATAGTCGAGTTAAAAATGCGTGTTTTAGTATAAAGGCACGCATTTTTTATTTTTTATCAAAAAGTCCAGCTCTATCCATCCAGACTAGGGATTGTAGATTTGGCTCAAAAACAGTTACAGCACCATTTTTATCTGTGGATATAATTTTTTTATCAATGGCTTTTTTAACAGATGCTTTCGCCCAATCAGGCATTTCATCAATTTTTTTATAGATTTTCATATCGTCATCAATCTCCTCAGTTTGGGGTTTTTGGGTAAGTGAGTTTAAAAACTCTTGCCAAAGCTTTGGGTTTTCTACCATTGGAGCAGGGCAGTTTTTACCTGTTATATCATAGTGTCTAAGCACATTAGAAATAGGAATATTATATTTTTTCATTAAAATTTTAGTAAGCTCTATAGCGTTTTTTATGCTATCATAGCGAATATTGCCTTTTTTATCATTCATACATATTTCTATGCCTAAACTATTGGAATTTCTACAGATTTTATGCTTATAAGTTTTACCGCCACAATGATAAGCTATAAAATCATCAGGTACAGAAACCCAAATTTCTTTTTCATCTACAAAATAATTAGCAGATGCAGGATTTTGAAGTGTTTCTCTTGCAAAATAAGTGACATTATTAAGTGCAGTATCGCCATTATTGCTTGTATAATGAATAACAATATACTTAATATCTAGTTTACGTTTTGAACCGTAATTTGCTTTATTGCATAATTTAATTGGATACATAAAAGAATACCTCCTTTCGTATTTATACTATGCAGAGAAGTTACTACAAGTTAAAACACAATCTTCATAGGCATTCTTTAATATATCATGAAAAATTTCTAAATCATCACAAAGGGCTTTTATTTCTACAAGTTCATCTAACATTTTAGAATAATCGTTTATAGATTGTTGATTTTTTGCCTCTTTTGGTACTAAATTAGGTTCGTTTATACTATAAATTTTAATTCACCTCTAAATATATAAAAATTTAAGATGCGAAAATGACATTTTTCGTCTTGACGTATACTTTAGTATGTAATATAATAATAATCAAAATATAAATAAAAATAAAAAAATTTAAGTGGTAATGAATATATTACGTTTTCGCATCTCATAAATAGATTATATTATGTTTTAACATAATTGTCAAGCCTTTGTTTAATGCGATTACGTAAAATTCAGGGAGTGAGTATAATTATGTCAAAACTTTATAATAATATCGAGGACTTGTGCAGGGCGAAGAAAATTACAATTACAGAAATGTGCAGACGAGCAAGTGTAAGCCGAGCATCTCTTACAGACCTTAAAATGGGACGTAAACAAAGTTTAGCCGCTGATACTCTTTCAAAAATTGCAGCACTCTTTGGCGTTACAGTTGATTATTTACTAGGCAATACAACAGATACTAATGTAAATTTTGATAGCTTTACATATGCAATGCATAATGCAAGTAAAGATTTAACTGATGCAGACAAGGAAATACTGCTTAGTATGGCACAGCAGCTTAGAAAGGCTAACATTAAAAGCAGTAGGGAGTGATTTATACGAGCAAAACTCTGGAAATCTACCAAAAGTTAAAAGAGAATGATGTGTTATTATTCAGTGGAAGATATAATTTTGATTGTGGTGCAGATGCTGCTATACTTTGTGTTGCAGGGCAGTATGGTTTTTTTCTCGATATAGATAAAATCCGTACTGTAAGAGATGAAAATATGGCTTTAGGTCATGAATGGGGACATTTTATTACCGGAAGTACATATTTAGTCGGTGCTAATGATGAGCTTAAAAGTTGGTGTGAGGGTAAAGCGTATAAAGCACAGATAAACACACTTATTCCATTTGATGAACTTGATAGAGCAGTTTTATCAGGCATAACTTCTACATTTGAACTTGCAGAACATTTTGATGTAACCGAACCATTAGTTAAAGATGCAATAAACTATTATATAAATGAAAAAGGGTACACATTTTCAAAGATATATTCAGAAGAAGTTATAATGTAAAAAAGCAAGGCGGTTGAAATTACCGTCTTGCTTTGTGTTCAAAAAAATTGCTTATCATATTCAGTTAAAACTGCTTTTTCCAAGTATTCACGCATTTTCTGCCCCACGGGGTGAACTATATCACGATATTTTCCATCAGGCATTAAACGAGATGGCATAGCAAGAAATAATCTGTCATTTCCCTCTATGATTTTTATATCATGCACAGCAAACGAATTATCAAATGTAAGGGAAACCAAGGCTTTTAATTTTCCATCAGTGTGAAAATGTCTGAATTTAATGTCGGTAATTTCCATAACCAGATGCTCCTTATAAATCGTCAAATCGGGAAAATTGCTATTTATATTTTGTACAGATTGGAATATAATAATACAGGTGCCGGAAAATTTTTTCCGGCTTTTTGTAAGATGTAAATAGCTATAAATGGAGGAATAACTTATATGACAATAAGAGAATATATATCAAAAAAGAAACCTATACACATAATAGGTATTGGCGGTGTGTCTATGAGTGCACTTGCTGAGTTATTATTATCCCTTGGTGTGCCTGTTACTGGTTCTGATAAATCACATTCAAAGGTCACAGAGCGACTTGAAAGACTTGGTGCAAAAATTACTTATGCACATCTTGCAGAAAATGTGGAAAATACAGCTCTTGTGGTGCGTACAGCAGCAGTACATGACGATAACCCAGAAATCATAAGTGCAAGAGAAAAAAATATACCTGTTATGGAACGTGCAGAGGCTTGGGGAAACCTAATGACCGATTATAAAAATGTGGTTTGTATGTCTGGTACACATGGCAAAACAACCACTACATCTATGATGACACTTATTGCAATGCAGGCAAATGCAGACCCAACTGTTATGGTAGGCAGTCATTTACCAGCTATCAATGGTACACTTCGTATAGGTGGTAAAGATTGTTTTGTTGCAGAGTCATGTGAATATTGTAATTCTTTTTTAAATTTTGCACCAACTATTGCAGTTATATTAAATATTGAAGCTGACCATCTTGACTTTTTTAAGGATTTAGATGATATTATTCATTCATTCCATATGTTTGCACTTAGAACGCCTAAAGATGGTGTTGTAATTGTAAATGGCGATGATAAAAATGCTGTGAAAGCAGTAGAAGGCGTAGATAGAAAGATTATAACTTTTGGATTAAATAAGGCTTGTAATGTTTATGCGGAAAATATAACAAGCAAAAATGGTTATTATTCATTTGATATAATTATAAATGGCGAAAAATATACAAATGTTACACTTTCTGTTCCAGGTAAGCATAATATGTTAAATGCACTTGCAGCAGTTGCGGCAGCATATGAGCTTAATATGCCAAGTGATAAGGTAGCTGAGGGACTGGAAAAGTTCACTGGTTCATCAAGAAGATTTCAAAAGATTGGCACATTAAAATGCGGTGCAGTAGTTGTTGATGATTATGCTCATCACCCAAGCGAAATGAGAGCAACTCTTGAAACTGCTCGTTTAATGGATTTTAATAGAATTATTTGTGCTTTCCAACCTCACACATATACAAGAACAAAGTCATTATTTAATGAGTTTGTGGACGCATTAAAAATGTGTGATAAAGCAATTTTAGCACCGATTTACGCAGCAAGAGAGCAAAACACAATCGGTATTTATTCATCTGATATTGCAAAAGAGGTTGAAGGTGCTATTGCACTTGATACATTTGAACAAATAGAAGATTACCTTCGTGAAAATGCAAAAGCAGGCGATTTGATAATAACTATGGGTGCAGGTAATATAAATAGTATAGGTTATGCACTTGTGGAAAAAGATTGTAAAAGTGACGCTTGACAAAACGCACGAAATGAGCGATAATAATACCAGAATAAGTGTCTATTTTGTATAAGTTATATGAAACGGAGGGATTACGATGACAGATAACCTCATTATTACAATCGGCAGACAGTACGGCACAGGCGGACGTGAAATTGGACGTAAGCTTGCTAATAAACTGGGAATTAAATTTCTTGATAGAGAGCTTATTGCCCGTGCTGCTAAAAAGTCCGGTTTTAGCGAGGAGCTTTTCGACCAGCTCGATAAGCGTGCAACAAACAGCTTTCTATATTCCTTGACAATGTTTGGTTCAACTGGACTTAACGGAATGAGCCTTACTGACCAGCTGTATCTTGCACAAGCTAAAGTCATTCGTGAAGCAGCGGACGCTGCCCCTTGTGTTATTGTTGGTCGCTGTGCAGACCATGTGCTACGTGAGTGCCCTAATAAATTTGACTTCTTTATTCATGGTAGCATAGAGGATAGAGTTCATAGAATTCAGACTTGTGGTGATTATGAAATCACAGGTAAAACCCCACAAGCAGCACTTGAGAAAATGGATAAACAGCGTTCTACTTATTACAA
This sequence comes from Butyricicoccus sp., assembly GCA_017886875.1. Classification (GTDB taxonomy): domain Bacteria; phylum Bacillota; class Clostridia; order Oscillospirales; family Butyricicoccaceae; genus Butyricicoccus_B. The sequence goes on from JAGHIZ010000008.1 coordinate 53,436, forward strand.
TTATTATACAGGTAAGGCATGGGGTAAATGTGACCACTATGACCTATGTGTAAATGCGGGTAGATTGGGTGTTGACAAGTCTGTTGAAATACTTCTAAAGTATGTAGATGCACTTAAAAAGTAAAAAATTAAGCCTTGGAGATTTTAATTTCCAAGGCTTTTACTTTGTTTACCTGCATTTGCAGCGGTTACTATTGTTTGAGATAAAGCTTTACAAATTTCAAGTGTTTGCTTGTCAGAAATAACATTTTCTGCTTCAAGCAAAACCGCATCACCCCAAAAAGTATTATCTAAATCATTTTGCATTTTAAGCCACGCTTGATAACTTTTAAGCTCAGCGGCTTGTCTAACACCCTTTGATGTAAAAATAGGTCGTTGTTCATCTAAAAAGCCAAAATGGCGGCGTTTTTTTTCAGGCTGCATTTGACCAGTAGCCCTAAGACCATGTTTTCCTTCTATAATAAATTGCTCTATTCTCTGAAAAATAAGTGAAGAATTTTGTCTTGCGAGCTGATAAAGCTCGCTTTTTTGTAATATATCGCTTTCATCAGTCCAGTTTGCAAGCATTTCAAAAAATAGCTTTTCTGCACCATTTAAATTTTTATCATCACGAACGATAAATTTAATGCTTTCTTGCTCTTGTTCACCAAAGCTTTTTAAATGCTTTTTTGGTGTGATTTCAGGAGAAATTAAACCTTTTGTACTCCAAGAGATTAAAAGAGAGGTTATAGTTCGTTCAGGGGGTACATAATCATCTATAGCTGCAAGCATCATACGCATTTTTGAGAAATCGTTTTGAAATGGATTAAAATTCATCGGTTTTATAAGCGGTTTTATCTCTTGACGCATACGCTTTATAGTCATTGGCTGAAGCTTTTTATATATTATATAACAAATATAGATAAGTAAAATGGATATTAGATTTATTAAAATAATATATATAACATTATTCATTTAATACCCCATTTTGCCATCTAAAAGTTCATCATATTTAACCCAATCATCAACGGATATTTCTTCATATTCATCATTAGTTCTACGTACAACAACTTTTTCAATGCCTGCATTGATTATCATACGTTTGCACATGGTACAGCAATTAGCATCTTTTATGATTTCACCTGTATCGACTTCACGACCACAAAGGTAAAGCGTAGAACCTAACATTTGTTCTCTTGAAGCAGCAATTATAGCGTTTTGCTCGGCATGTACAGAACGACAAAATTCATATCTTTCACCACGAGGAATATTTAATTTCTGACGCATACAATAGCCTAAATCAATACAGTTAGCACGTCCTCTTGGTGCACCAGAATAACCAGTTGAAACTATGGTGTCGTTTTTAACTATAACAGCACCATAAGTACGCCTAAGACAGGTGCTACGCTCTCTTGCAACATCTGCCATATCAAGATAATAATTTACTTTATCTCTACGCATATATTAACACTCCTATAAAAAATACTTTTACAAATATATTAAGCCTTAAATAAAAAAACTGCAAGTAAAAAAACAGCACATCTAAAAAAAGATGTACTGTTAAAATTTTAAACAAATTGACCTACTGCACCTAATACACCATGAGTACCTATGGTCATAACCAAACCAGCTATAACAACACCAAGAGCAATGGAAACAAAGGCTTTTTTAAGTGGCATGTTTAAAAGAGCAGCGATTACTGCACCAGACCAAGCACCTGTACCAGGTAGAGGAACAGCTACAAAAAGAAGTAAACCTATTTTTGCATATTTAGTAACCGAACTTGATTTGCTAATAAGTTTTTGTTTATAACGAGTTGCAATTTTACGAAAAGGCTTTAACCCAGAAAGCCAATCTATGAGTTTTACACCAAATAATAAAACAAAAGGAATAGGAAATAAATTGCCAATGTAGCATATAGGAAGCACCTCATACCAAGGCATACCAGTTGCAAGACCAACAGGAACAGCACCACGAAGTTCAACAAGTGGCATCATGGAAATGACAAACAATGCAAATTCTTTGCCTGCACCAAGCAGCCAAGAAAAAAGTTCTTCAATCATTAAAATCCTCACTCTCATTTTTTACTAGTCTATTTAATAATATTGAAAATAAAAAATAAAGTCAAGAGAATATTCGTTAAATATTCGTTAAATAATTTTATTTCCAGCGTAAGCCTTTTGGGAAATGATTTTTTAGTATGCCATTTGAAACTTTACACCAACCAAGGGCAAAATTATCAACACATACAACAGTCCAACCGCTAACAGCTTGTACATTTAAACTTTCGCCCTTTAAATATTTGATTACATCATCATTTGAAAGATTTATTTTTCTTGGCATATATTCTGGTTTCCATGCCTTTGCAAAGGCATGAGCAGGTTCAAATCTACCTTTTTTTAGTGTACCAAGCTCTAAACCGTTTCTAAGAACTTTTAAGCCTGATAAATCAAGAGGGTGTTTAGTGCACCAAATTTTATCACCTGCTTGAATAAACTTTATATCTTTATCAAAGCCCTTTATATCTTTTATAAAATCGGAAAGTGTATCAGATAACTTTTTAAGTGTGTCGCACATTTTAGGTATTTTTCTTTCCTCGTTGCCTTTGCGTTTAAGAAGTGCACAGAAATGACCTTCACCAGTTATCTTATTAGGAAATAATCTGAATGAATATTTAACACTTTCATGTGCATTTTCATACCATTCAGGTTTCCCGCTTTCAAACATAGGGAAAATATCTGTTTTAACTATTTCAAAATCCGAATGATTATTTAAAAATCTAGTGAGTGTACCTTCATTTTCTTCAGGTGCAAATGTACAAGTTGAATAAACAAGTCTACCACCTTTTCTGACCATTTTTGCAGCATCATTTAGTATTTCATCTTGTCTATCTGCACACATTTGAGGAACCTTATCAGTCCATTCACTGGTTGCAATTTCATCTTTTCTAAACATGCCTTCACCAGAGCAAGGAGCATCTACAACAACACAGTCAAACATTTCAGGGAATTTGCTTGCAAGTTTGGTTGGGGTTTCATTTGTGACAATGCTATTTTCAATGCCTGCTCGCTCTATATTTTGAGAGAGTATTTTAACTCTAGTTGGGTGTATTTCATTGCATACAATAAGGTCTGCATTAGGTGCTAGATGGGTGCTTTTGCCCCCTGGGGCAGCACATAAATCTAGCACCCATTCGCCCTTTTTTATATCCGCAAGAGTGCCAACAGCCATGGCACTTGGCTCTTGAATATAATAAAGCCCAGCTTCATAATATGGGTGTTTACCTGGTTTTTCATCACTAGGATAATAAAAACCAGTTTTACACCATGGTACAGGTGTTAAAGTGAAAATATCTTTTGCAGGAAAGTTGTTTTGTGTGCATTTTTTTTCATTTATACGCAATCCATAAGCTCTAGGTTTTAATAGACTTTGTTCAAAATCTTGATATTCATCGCCTAAAAGTTTTTTCATTCTTTCACAAAATTCTATAGGAAGTGCCATTTATTTCTCCTTTATATATAAAGCGGTGTGTTTATATTTAACACACCGCTTTTAGTTGTTTAATTATACATAAAATAACATTTGACCGTAAGTAGGGAATGGCCAATTATCTTCACCAACAATGGTTTCAAGCTCATCAGCAACAGCACGAAGATTTTCCATTTTTGGAATAACAGTGTCTCTAAAATATTCTGCACGCTCAAGAATAGCGACATTTTCTGGTGCAGTGTTTACAGCTTGTTTTAAATCATTGATAGCATTTAACATATTCGCCATATCATCAGTGATTTGTTTAGCTATCTGGATTTCAGCAGGTGAGTCAATGCCAATACTCTTTTTAACAGCAACATTGTTTGAAACCTTACCAGAATAATCAACACAAGCAGGCATAATTTGACGAGTTGCCATATCAACCATTGTTAAAGCTTCAATATTGATAGTCTTGCAGTATTCTTCAAGTAGAATTTCCTCACGTGACTCAAGCTCAGTTGCAGTACAAATACCATGACGAGCAAGCATTTTAACATTCTTTTCATCTGTATAATGCTTGAGTGCATCAGGTGTAGTTTTTAGGTTCATAAGCCCACGCTGTGCAGCGGCTTCTTGCCATTCATCGCTATAACCATTGCCATTAAATACAATTTGACGATGGTTTTTAAGCTCACGCTGAATAAGTGAAGCAAGAGTTTTATCAAAGTTAGCAGTGCCAGTAGCTTCAAGTTCATCAGCAAATTGACGCAAAGAATCAGCAACAGCAGTATTTAAAATAAAGTTTGTACAAGCGATATTGAAAGAAGAACCAGGCATACGGAACTCAAATTTATTGCCAGTGAAAGCAAAAGGAGATGTTCTGTTTCTATCAGTTGTATCTTTTGGAATTGGTGGTAAAGCAGATACACCAATATTCATCATAGTTTTTTCTACATCAGTGTAATCAACTTCACGAACAATAGCATCTAAAATTGCCTCAAGCTCATCACCAACAAATATGGAAATAATAGCAGGAGGAGCTTCAGAAGCACCTAAACGATGGTCATTACCAGCAGATGCAGCAGAAATACGTAGTAAATCTTGATATTCATCAACAGCTTTGATAACAGCGGTTAAGAAAAGTATAAACTGTGCATTTGCATGAGGAGTAGAACCTGGTTCAAGTAGATTTTCACCCTTATCAGTGGAGATTGACCAGTTATTGTGTTTACCAGAACCGTTAATGCCTGCAAATGGCTTTTCATGCAGCAGACAAACAAAATCATGCTTATCAGCCACACGCTTCATAACCTCCATTGTTAATTGGTTATGGTCGGTTGCAACATTGGTTGTTTCAAACACAGGAGCCATTTCGTGCTGACATGGAGCAACTTCATTATGCTCTGTTTTGGAGGTTATGCCAAGTTTCCAAAGCTCATTATCAAGTTCTTCCATAAAAGCTTTAACTCTTGGACGGATAGAGCCAAAGTAATGGTCTTCCATTTCCTGACCTTTTGGAGCTTTTGCACCAAAAAGAGTACGACCAGTAAAAATAAGGTCTTGACGCTTAGCATAATCAGATTTATTGATTAAAAAATACTCTTGTTCTGCACCAACAGTTGTATTTACACGGCGGCAATCCTTGCCAAACATTTTAAGCACTCTGCAAGCTTGGCGGCTGATAGCGTCCATAGAACGTAGCAGAGGGGTTTTTTTATCAAGAATTTCACCTGTATAAGAGCAAAAAGCAGTAGGAATACAAAGTGTATCATCTTTAATAAATGCATAGCTAGTAGGGTCCCAAGCGGTATAACCTCTAGCTTCAAAAGTTGCTCTCAGACCACCAGAAGGGAAAGAAGATGCATCAGGTTCACCTTTAATCAGTTCTTTACCTGAAAACTCCATGATAACACTACAATTATCAACAGGAGTGATAAAGCTATCATGCTTTTCAGCGGTAAAACCGGTCATTGGTTGAAACCAATGGGTGTAATGTGTTGCACCTTTAGATATAGCCCAATCCTTCATGGCATTAGCAACAACATTTGCGATTGCAGGGTCAATAGCAGTACCTTCATCTGCTGTGCGAATAAGAGCTTTATAAACCTCTTTAGGCAAACGCTCCTTCATAACCTTTTCATTAAAAACCATACTACCGAACATTTCCGGTACACGTTTCAGTTCACAAGATTCCATTGGCTACGAACCTCCTAATTTACAATAAAATCAAAACTACTTTACATTATAGGGTTTTTTTTCTATTTTCGTCAAGTGTGCAAAGGCTAATAATTAGCTATTTTTGAATATTCCACGCATTTGACGAAGATACATATATCATGTATAAGTAATCTATGCAAATTGCGTACATTTAGCACTGAAAAATAATGAAAGTCTGTTTGTAATGTAAAAATCTTCTTGATTATATGATAAAATGCTTTATTTATTTGAAAACTACCCTTTTACTGTGTTATAATAACTGCATATTGTATTATGAAAGAATATGCATACTAAGTGAATTTTATTAAATGCTTATATGTGAAGGGAGTAAAGAAATTTATGAAGCTATCATTTACTAAAATGCATGGCTGTGGTAATGATTATGTTTACTTTAACTGTTTTTCAGGTGAAGTTCCAAATCCAGAAAAATTAGCAATAACATTATCTGACCACCATTTCGGAATTGGTGGAGATGGTATAATTTTAATCTGTCCATCAGATGTAGCAGATGCAAAAATGCGTATGTTTAATGCTGATGGTTCAGAAGGTAAAATGTGTGGAAATGGTATTCGCTGTGTAGGTAAATATCTATATGATTATGGTATGGTTTCTGATAAAACTGAAATTACAGTTGAAACACTAAGCGGTATTAAAACTTTACAGCTTTATCCAGAAAACGGTAAAGTAAAGACTGTTCGTGTTGATATGGGTGCTGCAATGCTTAATCCTAAGGATATACCTGTATATTTAGATGGTGAAAGAGTTGTAGATGCTCCACTGGTAATTGATGAAAAAGTATATCATATAACTTGTGTATCAATGGGCAATCCTCATTGTGTTGTATTTATAAAAGAAGATGTGGACAGCTTAGACCTTGAGCGAATTGGTCCTAAATTTGAAAATAACCCATTATTTCCAGAGAGAGTAAACACAGAATTTGTAAATATTTTATCAGATGGCACATTAAAAATGCGTGTTTGGGAACGTGGAAGCGGTGAAACTTGGGCATGTGGCACTGGTGCTTGTGCGGTTGGTGTTACTGCTGTGCTTTCTGGACTATTTAAAAAGGGTGAAGATATAACTGTACATCTGCGTGGAGGGGATTTGGTTATAAATTATACAGACCAAACTGTTTTAATGACAGGTCCTGCTACAACTGTATTTGAAGGTACGATTGAAATTTAAATTTTATCCATTTAGAAAGGATTGTTAAATATGAAGCTTAATGAAAATTACAAGAAATTAGAAGATAGTTATTTATTTTCTACAATTTCCCGTAAGGTTGGAGAATATGGTGAGAAAAATCCAGATGCAAAGATTATTCGTCTTGGTATTGGCGATGTAACTTTACCTCTTGCACCAGCCGTTGTTAAAGCTATGCAAGATGCACTTTGTGAAATGAGTGTTCAAGAGTCTTTCCATGGCTATGGTCCAGAACAGGGTTATGCTTTTCTTAAAAATGAAATTCAAAAATATTATGCACGTCGTGATACACAGCTAGAAGCTGATGAAATATTTATTTCTGATGGTGCAAAAAGCGATTTAGGTAATATCCTTGATTTATTTGATGCAGATAATACTGTACTTATTCCAGATCCAGTTTATCCAGTATATGTTGACACCAATACAATGGCAGGAAGAAACATTGTATTTATGGACGCAAATGAAGAAAATGGTTTCTTACCTCTGCCAGATGAAAATATTGATGCAGACATTATTTATTTATGCTCTCCAAACAATCCAACAGGTGCTGTTTATAACCGTGAAGGCTTAAAAGCTTGGGTTGATTATGCAAACCGTAAAAATGCAATCATTCTTTTTGATGCAGCATATGAATGTTTTATTGTAGAAAAAGACCTTCCACGCTCTATTTATGAAATTGAAGGTGCAAAAACTTGTGCTATTGAATTTTGTTCATTATCCAAAACAGCAGGTTTTACTGGTACTCGTTGTGGTTATACTGTTGTACCATTTGCTTTAGAGCGTAATGGTATGAGCTTGCATAAAATGTGGTTACGTCGTCAGACTACCAAGTTTAATGGTGTACCATATGTAGTGCAGCGTGGTGCAGCGGCTGTATTTACTGAAGAAGGTCAAGAGCAAATTCAGCAAACACTTGCATACTATAAGGAAAATGCAAAGGTGCTTGCAAAAACTCTTGATGAGCTTGGTATTTGGTATACAGGTGGTAAAAATAGCCCATATTTATGGCTAAAGTGTCCGAATAATATGAATTCTTGGACATTCTTTGATTATCTGCTTGAAAATGCTCATGTTGTAGGTACTCCGGGAGCAGGTTTTGGCAAGAATGGTGATAAATTCTTCCGTTTAACCGCTTTTGGTGACAAGGAAAAGACTATTGAGGCAGCAGAGAGAATTAAAACTTTGCTTTCTAAGTAAAATAAAAGCTGTGGCAAAATTTTGTCACAGCTTTTTCTATAAAAAGGAGATTAAGTATGTATTTACTATTTGATTTAGATGGAACGCTTACAGATTCACAGATTGGTATAACACGTTCAGTTGACTATGCACTTAGAACAGTTATGAATATAAAAACAGAAGATTTGTCCACTCTTACAAATTATATAGGTCCACCACTTATAGATGGTTTTATGGAAAATCATCATGTAGATTTGGAAACATCTAAAAGATGTGTAAAGGCATATAGAGAGCGTTATGAAAAAATTGGGCTTTTAGAACTTGAAGTTTATAAAGGTATACCAGAAATGCTAGAAACACTTCACAAAGCGGGTTTTAAGCTTGCAGTTGCAACATCTAAACCAGAAGTTTTTGCAAAACAAATATTAAAGAATATAAATCTAGCTGATTATTTTGAAACAATATGTGGTGCTACCTTAGATGGTAAGATAGATACAAAAGATGCAGTTATAGCGGAGGTGTTAAATCGTTTAAATGATTTAGATAAAGATAATTGCTTAATGATAGGTGATAGAAAGCACGATATAGAGGGAGCAAAAAAGCACAATATAAAGGGAATAGGTGTGCTTTGGGGATTTGGCACAAAAAAAGAGCTTGAAAATGCAGGTGCATACAAGCTCTTTAAAACTCCAAATGAATTTACAAACTGGATAATATCAAAAAAGGACTGCTAAAAGGCAGTCCTTAAAAAAGCTAAATTATTCTGCAGTGAAAGGCAGAAGAGCAACATGACGAGCACGCTTAATAGCTTCAGTCAGCTGACGCTGATGCTTAGCACAAGTGCCAGTCATACGACGAGGCAGAATTTTGCCACGCTCAGACATATAACGCTTTAGCTTTGCAACGTCTTTATAATCAATGCACTCCACTTTGTCTACACAGAAAGTACAAACTTTTCTGCGACGACGACCGCCACGCTGACGGTCAGCACGAGGAGCAAATTCCTTTTTGGTTTCTTCCATTGCCAAGTACCTCCTTTATAGAATGAGCAGCACAGCTGCAAGTTCAGGATAAAAAACTATTTTTAGAATGGCACATCGCCATCATCATCGCCAAGCTCTGCAAAATCTGAGTCACCAACAGGTAAATCAAAAGCAGGAGCAGAATAGTTATTATCTGGACGGATTTGTGAACCATTGTCATAACCGCCGTTATAACCAGAGTTATTATAACTATTGTCATAACCAGCGTTTGCTTCACGAGATTTTTTGGTTTCACCGAAAGAAATCTCATCAACATTTATTTCGATGGTTGTACGTTTATTTCCGTTTCTGTCCTCCCAATTTCGGGACTGAATACGACCCACAACAATAGCGAGCATACCTTTTGTAAACCACTGTTTTACGAATTCGCCTTGACGACCCCATGCAACACAGTCGATGAAATCGGTTTGGAATTCGCCATTAGCATTTTTTCTATCACGGTTTATCGCAAGAGTAAAAGAAGCAACAGCCATATTACTTTGTGTATGACGTAGCTCTGGGTCACGAGTCAAACGACCCATTAGAATTGCTTTATTTAGCATTTCAATTCACCAGCCTTAGTCGAGAGTAACGATGATTGAACGCATAACGCCGTCAGTAATCTTGAACACACGGTCAAGCTCAGCTGGGAAAGACGGAGCAGAAGTGAACTGAATTAGAGTATAATAACCCTCAGTCAGGTCGTTGATAGCGTAAGCCATGCGACGCTTGCCCCAATCCTCAACTTTGTCAACGGTACCGTTAGCTTCAACAAGAGACTTGAACTTGTTTACAACTGCAGCAGTCTCATCATCACCCAGATTTGGGTTAACGATAAAGAGAGTCTCGTATTTACCAGTTACCTTTGCCATTTTAGCACCTCCTTTTGGACTTTTAAGGCCCACATACTTTTATGTGAGCAAGGATACTTCTAATATTATATAGATTTTTGATAGAATGTCAAGAGAAAAATCTCAAATTTTCGATAATTTTCATTGACGTTTCAAACAAAATATGCTAGAATATATGCGTTTAAATATTGTATTTTGCTACTGTAGCTCAGTCGGTAGAGCATCTCCCTCGTAATAAAACAGTCAGAAATGGATATTTATGCATTAAGGCATATTATTATGAACATATAAATACAAACTTTTATAACACTAAACCCCTATGTTTATTGATTAACATAGGGATTTTTAATATTTCTAACACATATAAACCATAAGTACAATATTGTAATATAACAGCATTATGCAATCAATTTGCATATATTCATTACATAACAGGTTTGCCACTGTTTGCCACTTACATATTACTTACAATATTAGCCATTCTATTTTTTAGTATAGTGTTTGATTTCAATACTTTATCACGTTCTACATTTGCATAATATTTTAATATTACATCAGATGTACTATCTCCCATTATTATTTGAACACTTTTTAAATCCACACGATTTAGAAGTAATTCAGTACATACAGTATGACGAAATCTATATGGATTCATTGCCTTATAATCAATATTATACTTTTTAAGTATACGTTCATATTTCTGTTTATAATCTTCATATAACCATAAGTTTCCTTTAGGTCCTGTAAATATAAATCTATCTGTACAGTATTCTTTACGTCTATCTATGAACTTTTTATCCTTTTCTACTATGCTTTTCCATCTTATAATACTCTGTAAAGTTGTATCACTTATAGCCATACATCGGCTATGGTAATTATTTTTAGTATTATTTTTAAGATCCTTTATTATAGGTCTAAACTTTTCAATACGCTTACAAGTATGAATATCATAATCAGACTCTTTACCAAGTGCCTTAGAAATGTATATAGTCTTATTATCAAAATCTATATCATCCCAAGTAAGAGCAAGGGCTTCACTAGGACGCATACCACACTCACTCATAAGGTGTACCCAACATGAAATCATAGGATTTTCCTTAACAGCATTTAAAATGTCATATATATCCTTATGGGATAAAGGTTTGATTTCACTAGCCATTAAAGATTTTGACTTAGGCTTTTTCATATTATGCATAAAGTCAGAGGCAAAAATATTCATTGTATCATCGGCATTTTCAGAGTAGTACCTTATAAACCCATGAATTAGGTTAAACACTTTGTTTATATAGTCTTGACTATAATATTTTGGTTGCATCTTAGAACTTTTGTTATATTTCATATTTACTAACTCATTAAAAAAATCCTCTATGATATTCTTGTTAATATCATATACCTTGATGTTTCCCAACTTATTTAATATGATTTTAGACAAATTTACATATCCAGAATATGTTCTATTTGTAATGTTACTCTCAAGGCTTTTTAAATATTTCTTATAAACATCAGAGAACAGAATATCATAATTACATTTATGTACATTTACTGTATCCAGACCAACACTATTTACTCTAGGTTGCACATCATTATTATTCGTACCGAGATAAGCCTTATAAGCCTCCCACACTTCGACTTGGGTTTTGCCACATATGATTTTTCTAATACGCTTACCATTCTCATTGTATCCTAAGCTTAATGCTATACACCATTTATTTCTATTACGATCATAATATGGCTTAGGCTCCTTTAATCCATTTATTATCATTTCCTCAATCTCCTTATCACTAACATATTCAACTTCAATTGAAACAGAATTTAATACATTGGAACGCTGCTTTCCCCAAAAGTCAATAGGTTCATCAGTCAAGGAATTGCCACCCATAAACTTATACAAATCAATCCTCTTAATCTTATCTTTATTACTACCTATGGCAACTAAATCATTAGAGTTTATAAAATCCTTAACACTATCAACACTAACATTTAGCACAGTTGCAACCTCA
>JAGHIZ010000063.1 GCA_017886875.1 Butyricicoccus sp.
CTCCAAAACCGCGTGCCGTGGGTTCGATCCCTACTGCCCCTGCCAATTTTGGCCCAGTAGCTCAGTCGGTTAGAGCGCTAGCCTGTCACGCTAGAGGTCGTGGGTTCGAGCCCCATCTGGGTCGCCACTTCAATTTTATATTCGCTGTTATAGCTCAGCAGGCAGAGCACTTCCTTGGTAAGGAAGAGGTCGACAGTTCGAATCTGTTTAACAGCTCCATATAACTAAACCAGTCCAATGAGGACTGGTTTTTTTGTGGTTATAAGTATAAAAATAACGCACTGATTAACGCACTGATTAAAATATTCAGTGCGTTATTATGATTTAATTGTTTTCTAGCTCTAGTGGACGTATTTCCTTGTGATATATGCGATTTATAAATAATGCTGATAAACAAGCACTTACAATTTCAGCAATAGGGAATGACCACCATACTGCATCAAGTCCGCCAATCTCACTTAATATATAAGCGGCAGGTAGTAAAACAAATAACTGTCTAAGCACAGATACCAACAAACTAAAGATACCGTGTCCAAGTGCTTGGAAATATGAAGATGATATAATAGCAAATCCAGCTAGTAAAAAGCTTATGCTTATTATTCTAAGTGCTGGTACACCAAGTATAATCATATTTTCTGATGGATTAAACATACCTAAAAGCATAGTTGGTGCTATTTGAATTATTATAAATCCAATAAACATAATAAGACATGCATACATAATAGCAAGTTTTAATACCTTTTTAATTCTATGAGGTTTTCTCGCACCATAGTTATATGCAATGATTGGTACCATACCATTGTTCATACCAAAGACAGGCATAAATACAAAACTTTGAAGCTTATAGTAAACACCAAATATAGCTGTAGCAGTTGAAGTAAATGAAATTAGAATTTTATTCATACCAAAAACCATAATAGAGCCAATAGATACCATAATTATACTAGGTATACCAACCATATAAATTCTTTTAATAGTATCTAAATTTGGTTTAAAACCTTTTATATTTAGCTCAATTTCAGGGTTTTTTGCATGATTTATAAATACAGAAATAATAAGTGCTACAATCTGACCAGTTACAGTTGCAACAGCAGCACCAGCTACGCCCATTTTAGGGAATGGCCCAATACCAAAAATAAGAAGTGGGTCAAAAATAATATTGATAATAGCACCTGTGCCTTGAGTTATCATAGTATAGAATGTTCTACCAGTTGATTGTAAAAGCCTTTCAAAGCAAATTTGACCAAACAAACCAAATGAACACACTAAACAAATAGTTAAATAAGCTGTTCCATCATCAACAATAGCAGTTATATCTGTTTGTGAAAGATAAAATGTTCTTGCACCAAATATACCAATAAAAGCGAAAACAATAAAACTCATAAATGATAGAAATAATCCATTATTTGCAGCAAGTTTTACCTGTTTAAAATTCTTTTCTCCAAGGCTCTTAGATAATAATGCATTCATACCAACACAAGTACCTGTGGAAACTGCAATCATTAAATTTTGCATTGGAAATGCAAGTGATACTGCATTTAGTGCATCTTCGCTTAGTTGAGAAACAAAGATACTATCTACAATATTATACAATGCTTGTACAAGCATTGCTATCATTATAGGGATTGACATGTTTAAAAGTAGCTTATTTTCAGGCATTATCCCCATTTTATTTTCCTGAATTTCAGCTTTTGAGGTTTCCATTTTTCCTATCCTTTCATATTTAATAATTAACATATAAGTTGATTTTACTAGATTATAGTTGTATAGTCAATAAAAAAGAAACACACATTTTTTTGCACACTCTGTGGATAAGTCTTATTAATAAATGCTAGACAAAACAAGTAAAAAAGTGTTATAGTAAATTGAAAGTTTTATTTTAAAGGAGTTATATAACAATGTCAATTCGTGTTGGTATTTTAGGTTATGGTAACCTTGGTAGAGGTGTTGAAGCATCTATTGCACAAAACCCAGATATGGAGTTAAAGGCAGTATTTACTCGTCGTAATCCAGAAACTTTAAAAATTGAAACCCAGTCTGCAAAGGTTTTACATATTGATGAAGCTAAGAACATGACAAATGATATTGATGTTCTTATTATATGCGGTGGTAGTGCTACTGACCTGCCAGAGCAAACTCCAGAGTTTGTTTCAATGTTTAATGTAATTGATAGTTTTGATACTCATGCAAATATCCCTACACATTTTGCTAATGTTGATAAAGCAGCTAAAGAGGCTGGTAAAATCGGTATTATCTCTTGCGGTTGGGACCCAGGTATGTTTTCATTAAATCGCTTGTATGCAGGCTGTATACTGCCACAAGGTACAGATTATACTTTCTGGGGACGTGGTGTTAGCCAAGGTCACTCAGACGCTGTAAGACGTATTGAGGGCGTTTTAGATGCTCGACAGTATACTATTCCAGTTGAGGCTGCTTTAGAGGCTGTTCGTGCAGGTGAGAACCCAGAACTTACAACTCGCCAAAAGCATACACGTGAAGTTTTTGTTGTAGCGGCAGAAGGTGCAGACACTGCAAAGATTGAAAAAGAAATCAAGGAAATGCCTAACTATTTCTCAGATTATGATACCACTATACATTTTATTGATGCAGAAACTATGAAAAAAGAACATGCAGGTTTACCTCATGGCGGTTTTGTAATTCGCACAGGTGAAACTAAAAATGGTAATAAGCATTTAATTGAGTACCGTTTACAGCTTGATTCTAACCCAGAATTTACTGGTTCTGTGCTTGTAGCTTATGCTCGTGCAGCTTATAAAATGGCTCAAGAAGGTATGAGTGGTGCAAAAACTGTATTTGATGTTGCACCAGCTTATTTATCTGCATTATCTGGAGAAGAGTTAAGAGCTCATATGCTGTAATAATATGAATTTTATAATAAAAAGTAATTTTATAACAAGTGAAAGCAAAAACAGCTTAAAAACATATGAAAATCATTACCTTGTATGTGAAAATGGTGTTATAAGCGGTGTTTTTAGAGCTTTGCCAGAGCAATATAAAAATCTTGATATTATAGATTATAAAGATAAAATTATAATCTCAGGTATGACAGATTTACATATACATGCACCACAATATGCTTTTAGAGGCTTGGGCATGGATTTGGAGCTTATAGACTGGCTTAATACATATACATTTCCTGAGGAAAGTAAGTACAATGATTTAGAATATGCTGAAAAAGCATATAATTCATTTGTAAAGGCATTAAAAAATAGCAGTAGTACAAGAGCATGTATTTTTGCTACAGTGCATAATGATGCTACAGCTATGCTTATGGATATGCTAGATAAATCGGGGCTTATAACGCTTGTGGGTAAGGTTAATATGAACCGTAATTGCCCTGAAAGCCTTTGTGAGAAAGACACATATATTGATAACACTAAATCATGGCTTGAAAGTGTGAGTGGTTTAAAAAACTGTAAGCCAATATTAACCCCAAGATTTACACCGTCCTGTACAGATTATTTGATGCAAATACTAGGTGAAATTAGAAATAATTTACCAGTACAAACTCATTTAAGTGAAAATTTAAGCGAGATTGAATGGGTAAAAAGTTTATGCCCTGAGGCTGAAAATTATGCTGATACTTATTATAGAGCTAATTTAATGGGTAATAACAGCATATTTGCCCATTGTGTGTATTGTACACCAAAAGAAATAGAGCTTTTAAAACAAACAAAAAGCTACATTGCACATTGTCCTCAATCTAATATGAACCTTGCAAGCGGAATTGCACCTGTAAGATATTATTTGGATAATGATTTAAATATAGGTTTAGGCACTGATATAGCGGGTGGTGCAAATATATCAATGTTTAGAGCTATAACAGATGCTATTGGCATGAGTAAGTTATATATGCGTCTTATTGATGAAAGTGCAAAGCCTTTGTCATTTGCAGAAGGCTTTTATCTTGCAACAGTAGGTTCTGGCAGCTTTTTTGGCAAAGTCGGAAAACTTGAAAAAGGATATGCATTTGATGCACTTGTGCTTGATGATAGTGAGCTTGATAATATAAATAAGCTTAAACTTACAGATAGACTTGAAAGAATATCATATTATTTAGAAGATAGAGCAATATATGCAAAATATGTAAATGGAATAAAAATATAAAAAATAATCGGGCTGTATTTCAAGCAGTCCGATTATTTTAATTTCGTACAATATTTGGATTTTGTTTTTTATGTTCGGCTTTCATTTTATACATACAATTATCAGCTTGTTCAAATCTCTGTGATATTGAAAGCTCACTGTCAGGAGATATACCATAACTTATATTCATTGGAAACTCAGAATTATCATTTAGCTTATTAACCTCATTGTGTATGTATTGCATACGAACATATACATCATAAGTCGACATTTCAACGAAAATTATCACAAATTCATCGCCGCCATATCTAAATACAACATCTTTACTATTGCGGCAATTATTTTTTAATAAATTTGCAATAGATTTTAAATATATGTCTCCATATTGATGCCCTAAATTATCATTTACATATTTAAGCCCATCAAGGTCAACAATACACAAACAGAAATTTATATTATTTTCTATTAGATTATTTATTGCATTATCACCTGCACGACGGTTTAACACTGAAGTTAAAGCGTCATAATCATTTGCTTCTTTAAGATTTTCCTCTTGCTCCTTATAATCATGTAATATGCGTCTTAAAGTTATATTTTGGTCATCAAGATAATAAAGATAGCTAAAACGCACAGCATATTTTATAGACCATAGAAACCCAAAAGATATGTAGATACAGGAAAGAAAACTTAAAAGTTTGATAGATATATTATTTTTATCATTCATATAAAAGAAAGTTTGCAACAAGAGATAAGCCATAAGAATAGACATAGTAAATAAAAGAGAATTTAGGTGTTTAGGGGCTTGAAGTATATGTCTAAGCGGCTTAATTTTTTTATCTCTTGAATGATATATTGATATTACAAAGCAAGTTAAAAAGCTTAAAAAAGCAGGTATTATAATTAATTTATATTCAACATTATCAATTAAATTTAAAGGTATATTTAAAATGATTGCAACTAAAGCTCTGTAGAAAAGATTGGCATTTAAACCACACAAGCTTGCTTGTAATGAAAGAAAGTATGCGGCAGATAATTTAGCTTTTAATATGAAAAATGTCTGTATAAATGCAATAAAAATAAATATTATCCAGTTCATAACAAGGTTTAGATTTAAAAGACCACAAACCGTAAAACATGAAAAATTCATTAAAGAAAATATAAATGCATATTTAAATCTTTTATTATCTAATGGTCTATTTAAAAATGCAAAAGAGAATGTTGTGAAACCATAACAAAAAGCAAATGTGCTAATTGCATATGCTATTGCAGAAATTATATTTATCATGATGTTTCATTTCGCCTCTTTTCCATTTTTTCTTTATACATACGTTCATCAGCCATGGAAATAAGAGCATCAAGTGTTAAAGCTTCATTGGAATCGGCTATACCTGCACTAAAAGAAAAGTTACTATTGTATTTTTTTATATTTTCTCTTATTGTAGCAAGGCGTTCAGCTGCATTTGAACGAGTACAGTTAGGCATTATTATTACAAATTCATCACCGCCAAAACGGGATAAAACATCGTCACTTCTTAAATTTTGACGCACTGCTTTTACAAATTCACATAAATAATTATCGCCTGTTTTATGACCAAAATTATCGTTTATATATTTTAATTTATTTAAATCAATATATATAAGTGAAAAAAGAGCTTGATAATCTAAAAGTCTTGTAGCTTCTTGTATTAAATAAAGTCGTGAATTAGCTTTTGTTAGTGCATCAAAATGAGCATTGGCTTTAAGCTGTTTTATACGATTATCAGCTTGATTTAGTGATGAATTTAATGTAGAAAATGAAACCTCAGCATGTTCTACTTGGAAAATCATAGATAAATTTATAATATAACTGGTCATAAGCAAAAGAGAAATAATGCTTGAAAATATAATATAAGAAACAGGTACTTTAGCTGATGTTTTCATGCTAAAAATAATGCTTTGAATGATAATATTAGCTGTGCTTAAATGTAAAAATTTATAAAAGTATCTAAAATCTTTTTTTTGCTCTTGATGTAAGACAAAGTGGAAACTTTCATCTATAGTAAGAAGTACAAATTTCATTACAATAAATAAAATCATAGCAATGGTAGTACATCTTAACATAGTATAAGGATTTTCAATTATTTCATTAAAAGTATATGTTGTTATAATAGATATCGAACCAATCACACAAAAATGAAGACTAGCAAAAACTATAAATCTAATTTTAGCATAATCGGTTATTTTATGGTATTCAGTTGGTAATAATTGCTCTTGTAGTAAACAGGTTGCAAGCCATGATAAATAAAAAAAGGTAAGAGGAAGCCATGGCAAAAATAAAGCAATACAAGGGACAAGAGTTATAAAAAAATATGGTATAATATATGCGGAGACAGATTTATTTTTTTTGATATTCAAAAAAAGATTTGAACGCATACCACTTTCAGCTATAAATAAAAAATTGGTGAATATGTATAATAAATAGTTAAAAATCATATAACACCTCCACAAAGAGCATATATAATTATATATGATTATATCAAATAAATTACACAAAGTATATAGGACAAAATAAAATTTAAAAAAAGTATTGACAAATAAATGGTTATATGCTATTATAATTTAGCACTGTTAAATAGTGCTTGTATATCGCAGGGTAGAGCAGCTGGTAGCTCGTCGGGCTCATAACCCGGAGGTCGCAGGTTCAAGTCCTGTCCCTGCACCCATTAAAAAGACCGTATTCTTTGAATACGGTCTTTTTCTTATAACTAAACCTTGCATACAGCTTAATAATTATGTATACTGAAAATAATATAACGGTTTTGCTCAAGTATAAAAAAATAGAGGTTTCACAAAATGGCAACGCTCAAGGAATTATCTGAATATACAGGTTTTTCAATAACTACTATCTCACGAGTGCTTAATAATGACCCTACAATGAATGTAAGTGATGCAACTCGAAGTAAAATTTTACAAGCAGCGGGGGAGCTGCAATATAAAAAACCTAATATTAAACCACGTGTTATTAAAGAAAACAATATGTGTTTTGCAGTTGCAGAAATGCTTTCTCCTGCTGAACAGCTTGAAGACCCATATTATTTATATCTTAAAAATCATGCTGCTCAACGTATGCAAGATATGGGTTGTGTTATGGTACAAACAATATTTTCAGATTTAAAATATGAAATTATGGGCACAGAAAAAATAAATGGTGTGCTTGCAATAGGCATATTTTCTGAAACACAAATAGAAGCACTACAAACACTAAGTAAAAATATCGTTTTTCTTGATTCTTCACCAGATGAATTAAAATTTGACTCGGTTGTATTAAATTATCGTTTAGGTGTTGAACAAGCAGTAGATGCTCTTATATCTGCAGGACATACAAAAATAGGGTTTATAGGTCCAGACCGTAAGCTTGACCAGCGTAAACGTCCAGCACCAGAAGTAAGAAGACAGTATTTTATTGATTATATGAAAGCTAAAGGGCTATTTAATGAGGATTTGCTTTTAGAAGCTAAAATGACTGCTAAAGAAGCACATGATAGAGTGACAAAGCATTTAAAATCAGATAAGGAAATGCCAACAGCTATTATTACTGCAAATGAAGAAGCGGCTTTTGGTGCTATGAGAGCTTTTCGTGAGGCAGGTATAAAAGTGCCTAAAGATATATCAATTATAAGCTTTAATGATACACCGCTTTCACAGCTTACTGAGCCGCCGCTTACAAGTATAAGCACACATGTAGAAGCAATGAGCCAAACAGCGGTTGATTTACTTATTATGCGTGCAAAAGAACAAGAAAGAACCATACCACTTAAAATAGTTGTGCCATCTAGTTTGGTTGAACGTGAAAGTGTTAGTAAAATATAATAGAATTACAGTAAAATGCATTTGCTTTATTTTTAGCAGATGCATTTTTTTATGCCTAAAAAGCGAAAAAATAGTTGATATGCATAAAAAACAAACTTATTTTTTGTTAATGATTTTAGTGAAAACTATTGCAGTTTTACTAAAAAGGTGGTATGCTTTCCTTGAGCAAACCCGATAGCATCAATTAAAAATTTTTTATGGGAGAGATAAAATTATGATGCAGTTAAATACTTTAAAACAGAAAATTTCAAATGGTGAGCTAGATAACCGTTTTTATGAAGTATATGGAACAAAAACAAATTTAAATGAACTAAAAACTCGTCTTGATAATCTAGTAAATAGTTATGAAGCAGCTTTTGGTAGTGATACTGAAGTAGGGCTTTTTACTGCTCCAGGTAGAACTGAAATATGTGGCAACCATACCGACCATCAGCATGGTTGTGTGCTTGCAGGTGCAATCGACCTTGATGCAATCGCTTGTGCAGCACCAAACGGCACAAACACTGTAAATATTAAATCTGAAGGCTATCCAGAAATCGTTATTGATATAAGCGATTTTGAAGTTAAAGAGAATGAAAAAGAGACATCAGCCGCTTTAGTGCGTGGTGTAGCTGCTAGAATTACTGAGCTAGGTCACAGCGTTAATGGCTTTAACGCTGTTATTAGCTCAACCGTTTTAGGTGGTTCTGGTCTTTCATCTTCTGCTGCTTATGAAGTTTTAATCGGTGTTATTTTTAATTCTCTATTCTGTGATGAAAAGCTTACAGCAGTTCAAATAGCACAAATTGGTCAGTATGCTGAAAATGTTTACTTTGGTAAGCCATGCGGTCTTATGGACCAGCTTGCAAGCTCTGTCGGCGGTATGGTAGCTATTGATTTTGAAGATACTGAAAACCCTATTGTTAAAAAGATTGATTATGATTTTGCTAAATCCGGTTATTCACTATGCATTATTGACTCTGGTGCAGACCATGCCGATTTAACAGATGAATATGCGGCAATTCCAAGCGAAATGAAGGCTGTTGCAGCATATTTTGGTAAAGATTATTTAAGACAGGTTGATGAAGATAAGTTCTGGAGTGAAATTAAAAATATTCGCAAACAGACAGGTGATAGAGCTGTACTTCGTGCAATTCATTTCTTTGCCGACCATAAACATGTTGGTGAGCAGGTAACAGCACTTGAAAATAAAGATTTTGATGCGTTTTTATCTTGTGTAACTCGTTCTGGCCATTCATCTGCCGAGCGTCTGCAAAATATTTATTGTACAGTTCGTCCAGAACAGCAAGCGGTAACATTAACTATTGAAACTGCTCATAAGCTATTAGCGGGTAAGGGTGCAGTTCGTGTACATGGTGGTGGCTTTGCAGGCACAGTACAGGCATATGTAACAAATGGCACAGAGGAGCAGTTTAAAAACGGAATGGAAGCAGTGATTGGTGAAGGTTGCTGTCATTTTCTAAATATTCGTCCACAGGGCGGCGTAGCTTTGATTTAATTATATTTTAGGAGGTTTTTTAAAATGTCTATTTTAGTTTTAGGTGGAGCAGGTTATATTGGTTCTCATACAGCTTTAGCACTTTGTGAAGCTGGTCGTGATGTAGTAGTTGCTGATAATCTTGAAACAGGTTTTAAGGCAGCTGTGCCAGAAAAGGCTAGATTTTATCAGGGTGATATCCGTGATAGAGAATTTTTAGATAAGCTTTTTGAAACAGAAAAAATTGAAGGTGTAATTCACTTTGCAGCTAACTCTCAGGTTGGCGAAAGCATGAAAAACCCTCTAAAATATTATGATAATAATTTATGTGGTACAAAGGTGCTATTAGATAGCATGGTGGCTCATGGTGTAAACAAGATTGTTTTCTCATCTACCGCTGCAACATATGGCGAACCAGAGAGAGTACCAATTTTAGAAAGCGATAAAACCGACCCTACTAACTGCTATGGTGAAACCAAGCTTGCTATGGAGCATATGATGAAGTGGGTTTCCAATGCACATGATTTAAAATTTGTTGCACTACGTTATTTTAATGCTTGTGGTGCTCACCCAAATGCAAAAATCGGTGAAGCTCATAACCCAGAGACACATTTAATTCCACTTATTCTCCAAGTGCCAATGGGTAAGCGTCCACAAATTTCTATCTTTGGTGATGACTATGCTACACCAGATGGAACTTGTATTCGTGACTATATCCATGTATGTGACCTTGCACAGGCTCATATCTTAGCTCTTGATTATCTTGTAAACGGTGGAGATAACAATGTATTTAACCTTGGCAATGGTGTAGGTTTCTCTGTTAAGGAAGTTATTGAAGAAGCTAGAAGCGTAACAGGTCACCCAATTCCTGCAAAAATTGAAGCTCGTCGTGCTGGTGACCCTGCACAACTAATTGCATCTAGCCAAAAAGCAAAGACTGTTTTAGGTTGGAAACCAGAATATGATGATTTACATACAATTATTGACACCGCTTGGAAGTGGCATCAATCACACCCAAATGGCTATGAGGAGGCGTAAAAATGATTGATACAGCGATTTCAAACCTTATACGCTATGCACTTGAAAAGGGTTTAATTCAGCAAGAAGATACTATTTGTGCTACAAACTCACTGCTTGAAGTGCTAAAAAAGGATAGCTATGAGCCAGTAAAAACTGAAGGCGAAATTGACCTTGCAAAAACTCTTGATGAACTTTGTGATTATGCTGCTGAAAATGGTCTTTTAGAGAATAACTCTGTTGTATATCGTGATTTATTTGATACAGCTTTAATGGGCAGACTTACACCTATGCCAAGAGAGGTTATAGCAAAGTTTAAGAGCCTCTATGATGAGGACGCTAAAAAGGCAACAGATTGGTATTATGATTTAAGCCAGAATACAAATTATATTAGACGTGATAGAATTGCAAAGGATATGCAGTGGAAAACTGAAACCGATTACGGCACACTGGATATAACAATTAACCTGTCTAAGCCAGAGAAAGACCCAAAGGCGATTGCAGCGGCTAGAAATATGCCAGCATCATCTTATCCAAAATGTTTACTGTGTAAAGAAAACGAAGGTTATGCAGGCAGAGTAAACCACCCTGCAAGACAAAATCACCGTGTCGTTCCAGTCACTATTGATAACACACCTTGGTTTATGCAATATTCACCTTATGTTTATTACCCAGAACATTGTATAGTGTTTAATTCTCAGCATACTCCAATGAAAATTGACCGAGCTTGTTTTAGAAAACTGCTTGATTTTGTAGGTCAGTTCCCTCATTATTTTGTAGGTTCTAATGCTGATTTGCCAATAGTAGGCGGCTCTATTCTAGCACATGACCATTTCCAAGGCGGTCATTATACATTTGCAATGGAAACTGCACCTATTGAAACCGAAATTTCTTTTGATGGTTTTGATGATGTAAAAGCGGGTATTGTAAAATGGCCAATGTCAGTTATTAGATTAACTGCAAAAGAGCCAGAACGCCTTATTGAGCTTGCTGATAAAATCCTAAATAGCTGGAGAAATTACACTGATGAAGCTGCTATGATTTTAGCTTTCACAGACAATACTCCACATAACACAATCACTCCTATTGCACGTCGCAGAGGTCAAGATTTTGAACTTGATTTAGTGCTTAGAAATAACATTACAACTGATGAGCACCCTCTGGGACTTTATCACCCACATGAGCAGTTGCACCATATCAAAAAGGAAAATATCGGTCTTATTGAGGTAATGGGACTTGCAGTTTTACCAGCAAGATTAAAAACTGAGCTTGCAGTTTTAGCTGACAAGATGGTAAAAGGTGAGGATTTAACCGCTGATGAACTAACTGCATCACATGCTGAGTGGGCTTATGAGATTATGAAAAATAATCAGATTACAGCCGAAAATGTAACAAGCATTATTGAGAAAGAAGTGGGCAAAGTATTCGCTGAAGTGCTTGAACATGCTGGCGTTTATAAGCGAAATGATGAAGGAAAACAAGCGTTTTTACGTTTTGTATCACAAGTAAAGTGATAAAAATACAAAAATACCTAAAAAGCTCTTTATTAAAATAAACCAATAAAAATAAAAAAATACTGTTGACAAAATGCCTATAACTGTCATATAATGCTGAATATAAGGTATAAACCGTTGACGAAGAATAGTAGTTCGGAATTCAGCCTTTCAGAGAGTCGCAGGCGGTGAGATTGCGGCAGGTGTTTAGAGCCGATATGAATGGACTTCTAAGGGCAAGGTGAACAGATTATTTCTAAGTAGCTAAGACGGGTTTCCCACCCGTTACCAAGGGGAGGCGTATTTTAGTACGTTTGCTTGAGTGGGTGCATATTTGCATCAATTTGGGTGGTACCGCAGAAGATGAATTTTCAGACTTCTGTCCCATTGTATGGGGCAGGAGTCTTTTTTATTAACTAAAAATTTTTTTATTATAAAAGGAGCGATTGTTATGCCTAAAATTCCACACAGATTATATTTAACCGAAGACCAAATGCCAAAACAGTGGTATAACCTTCGTGCGGATATGAAAGAACAGCCAGACCCTATGCTAAATCCGCAAACTTTAAAGCCTGTAACTGAACAAGATTTATATCCTATCTTTTGTGAAGAATTAGCTCGTCAAGAACTTGATGCAACAAATCGTTATATTGATATTCCAGAAGAAATTTTGGAAGAATATATGATTTACAGACCATCACCATTGATTAGAGCATATAATCTTGAAAAATCACTTGATACACCAGCAAAGATTTATTATAAGTTTGAGGGTAATAATACATCAGGTAGCCATAAATTAAACTCAGCTATTGCTCAGGCTTATTATGCTAAAAAGCAGGGCATTAAAAGGCTTACAACAGAAACTGGTGCAGGTCAATGGGGTACAGCTCTTGCAGAGGCTTGTTCATATTTCGGCTTAGAGCTTGAAGTATTTCAGGTTAAATGCTCTTATGAACAAAAGCCTTTTAGACGTGCAATTATGGAAGTTTTTGATGCAAATGTAACACCATCACCATCAATGACAACTGAAGCAGGTAGAAAGATTTTAGCCGAAAATCCTAATACCACTGGTTCTTTAGGCTGTGCAATTTCTGAGGCAGTTGAAAAGGCTGTAACTACTGAGTCTTGTCGTTATGTTTTGGGTTCTGTGCTAAATCAAGTGCTTTTACATCAGTCTATTATCGGTCTTGAGTCCAAAACAGCTATGGAGATTTTAGGAGAATATCCAGATGTAGTTATCGGTTGTGCTGGTGGCGGTTCTAACCTTGGTGGTTTAATTGCACCATTTATGCAAGATAAATTAACAGGTAAAGCAAATCCTAGAATTTTAGCAGTTGAACCAGCATCTTGTCCATCACTTACAAGAGGCAAATATGCATATGATTATTGTGATACAGGTAAGGTTACACCACTTGCAAGAATGTATACATTAGGTGCAGGCTTTATTCCAGCAGCTAATCATGCAGGCGGTTTAAGATATCATGGTATGAGTCCTATTTTATCCAAGCTTTATCATGACGGCTATATGGAAGCTACATCAGTACAGCAGACAGATGTGTTTGATGCTGCGGTATACTTTGCACAGAAAGAAACAATTCTGCCAGCTCCAGAATCAGCTCATGCAATCCGTGCAGCTATTGACGAGGCTATTAAGTGCAGAGAGTCAGGTGAGGCTAAAACAATCCTATTTGGTCTTACTGGCACAGGTTATTTTGATATGACTGCATATTCATCACATAGAGCCAAGACAATGCAAAATTATATTCCTACAGATGAAGAATTAGAAAAAGGCTTTGCATCTCTGCCAAAACTAGATGGTATTCAGTAATAAAAAAATCCTCTCGTAAAAACGAGAGGATTTTTTGCTTTTTAAAGCTTAAATATTATACCTACAACAGCGGCAATCAAAATATAAAGAGCAGGGTGTAAATTTATTTTATTTACCAATATAAGAAGTATAACACCTAAAATTAAATGAGGGATTTGAATACTTACACCAGTAGCCGAAATTAAAAAGAAAGCATTTTTAACAACCAATACACCCGCTGAGGCAATAAGTGCAGTAGATGCAGGACGCAATCCATAAAACACATTTTGTACTAATGTGCTTTTTTGGAATTTATCAAGCACACGACTTATAATTAGAATAACAATAATAGCGGGAGCTATAATTCCAAGAGTTGCAACTATTGCACCGATTAAACCATCGGTTAAAAATCCGACATAAGTCGCAGCATTTACACCAATAGGGCCGGGAGTAGACTCGCTTATAGCTATAAGATTGGTTACATCAGCATGAGTAAACCAGCCTGTTTTATCAGATATATTATATAAAAATGGAAGTGTTGCAAGACCACCGCCAACAGAAAACAAACCGACCTTAAAAAATTCAAAGAACAAACGAAGTAAAATCATTATTTTACCTCCTTGTTTTGCACAGTTTTTATAATAACGCCAGAAATGCCAGCTAAAGTGACAAGTATAATCGGGGAAATACTAAATGCAGCAGATAAAATAAAAACTACACCAAAAATTATAGCTGTACTGGTGCTAACAACAGTGTTTTTCCAGAGTTTGCGAACCGCTTGGAAGATAAGCACACAAACACATACACGAATACCAGCAAAAGCATGTTGAACAACAGCTAAATCAGCGAAGTTTTGCAGAAAAGCCGCAATAATAGTTATAATAACAAGTGAAGGGAAAGCAACACCCAAAGTTGCAAAAATGCCACCAAAAACCCCTGCAACTTTATAGCCTATAAAAGTGGCAGTGTTAATAGCAATAACCCCTGGAGTACATTGAGAGATTGCATAATAGTCAGCAAGTTCGCTTTCGGTAGTCCAGCCGTGATTTTCAACAAGTTCACGTTGCATCATAGGCAGCATTGAATATCCGCCGCCAAAAGTCAGACCGCCTATTCTCATAAATGTTAAGAATAATGTTAGATATGTTCTCATTTTTTCTCCTTTAAATAATCAGATTGTTTAATTTCCAATTGTTATTATATATCATGTTTATAATAAATTCCAGATAAAATTTGATTAGCACAGACTAACAAAAGCGTATAACATTGCGAAAAAATGTATATTAGGTTATACTATAAATACTGCGTATTAAGCGAAGGAGATGTTTAAAAATGGGTTGTTCCCATAATTGTGAAACTTGCAGCTCTAATTGTGGTCAGCCAAAAAGTTTATTGGTTGCACCTAATAAGCTGTCTAAAATCGGAAAAGTAATTGCTGTTGTGTCTGGTAAAGGTGGCGTAGGTAAAAGCCTTGCAACATCTATGTTAGCTGTTGGTATGAACAGAAAAGGCTATCATTCTGCAATTTTAGATGCTGATATTACTGGCCCATCTATTCCAAAGGCTTTCGGTGTTTCTGGTAAACTTGAAGGCTGTGAAGAAGGTATTCTGCCTAAAACATCAGATACTGGCATTGATATGGTGTCTATTAACTTTGTTTTAGACCATGTAGACGACCCTGTTATTTATCGTGGTCCAATTATCGCTGAAACTGTAAAACAGTTCTGGTCAGATGTGATTTGGGACGATGTAGATTATATGTTTGTTGATATGCCTCCAGGAACAGGCGATGTACCGTTAACTGTTTTCCAGTCAATTCCTGTTGATGGCATTGTTATTATGACCTCACCTCAAGATTTGGTATCAATGATTGTGGGTAAGGCTGTGAAAATGGCTAAAATGATGAATGTTCCTATTTTGGGTATTATAGAAAATTATAGCTATTTAGAATGTCCAGACTGTGGCAAGAAAATCGAAGTTTTTGGCAAGAGTAAGCTTGATGAAGTTGCATCAAGCTATGAAATTCCAGTGCTTGCTAAACTGCCACTTGACCCAAAGCTTGCAGCAGCAGTTGATGCGGGTTGTATTGAAGATGCTAAACTTCCAGAAGCACTTCATGGTGCAATGAAAGTATTAGAAGCACTTAGAGATTAAAAAATAAAGGGGTTTCAGCAGTGAAATCCCTTTTTTTAATGAGAGGTGAATATATGGGGATTGGTTTAAGACTAAAGGAAATTAGAAAAACAGCAAAACTTACACAAAATGATATAGCAAGTGTACTAGGTACAACAAGAGAAGCCTATGGTATGTATGAAACTGGCAAAAGACAGATAAGTTTAAAAATTCTTTGTGAGTTAGCACAGTATTATAATGTATCCATTGATTATTTAGTTGGTAGGGTAGAAAATCCAAAAGAAGAAGTCGAGCTTTTAGAAATATACAGAAAGCTCGATAAAAGGGGAAAACAAGCCATATTATCACTTGCAAAAATAGAAATGCAGCTTTCCAAAGAGTAAAAGGAGAGCTGCATTATTTTTTTATTTAGTTTGAGTTGCATGTTTATAAAGATTTGTTGAAGAAAGGGCTTTTCTTAAAACAGGTGTCAAAATCTGTGATAATACAATAGCGAATATAATATTAAATGCAGATGTAGGAAGTATTGTCACAACTGCACCAAGAGCAGGAACAAGTTCAGAACCACCGAGCATTAATGTTATAATTTTTTCTGCATAATACATAATATACATTAATAATACACCAGAGATAGATGCAATTAAATTTAATTTTTTATTGTTTCCATTTGCACCGCCAATATGAGCAATTTTTCCGCAAACAAAAGCCATTAAAAAGAATTTTATAAAGGTAATCCATGCAGTTGGAGCATACATCGGGTCAGTTAAATCAAAAAGTGCAGAACCTATACCAGAAGCAAGACCGCCTGAAACCCCACCAAATAAAATACCAAATAAAAGACAAAGAGCGTTTGCAGTTTTAAGCATAGTTTTTCCCGCTGGTGTCATAATAGGTATTGATAAAAATCTTGTGCTAATAAAAATAAATGCTGCAAGCATACCAATTAACACTATTTTTTGCACGTCCCATTGTTTGTTTTCTTTCATAGTAAATTTCACTCCCTAAGCTGTTATTTTTAACATGACTATACTTTATAATAAAATTGACATTTTTAAAAGTGCCAATTTTAAATATTTTTATAATGCCAGATTTAATATGGATAAAAGTATAAATTTGAGCTAATAATAATTATATATAAAGCTTAAATGACAGGAGAAATGTTATATATGAAATTAAATAAAACCGAGTATGCATATCTTGTAAAAAAAGAAAGTCCGAAATCACCGCTTTTGCGTGATTGCTTATGGGCGTTTTTTATAGGTGGTATAATATGTACAATAGGACAAGTTTTTTCTAATTTTTATAAGATTAAGGGTTTTAACACCGAGCAAACAGCAACCGCCACAGCGATTACAATGGTATTTTTAGGTGCAGTGCTAACAGGTTTACATCTCTATGATAAAATTGCAAAAAAGGCAGGAGCAGGTACAATAGTTCCAATTACAGGCTTTGCAAATTCTATTGTATCGCCAGCAATGGAGTTTAAAAGCGAAGGTTTAATTTTAGGTATGGCGGCTAAATTATTTGTTATTGCAGGACCTGTTTTGGTTTATGGTATCTCTGCAAGCGTAATTTATGGGATTATTTTAGTGTTAATAAAATAAAAAAGTCCGCTTTTGCGGACTTTTTATTCTTACTGGGAAATAATTTGTTCAGCAATTTCAAACATGGTTTGAAAATTAACATCACTAAATGTGAATATATTATAAACTAAGCCATTTTGTTCCCATTGGGCAGATGTAAAAATCTGTTCTTCACGACTGTCACTACCATATGATATAAACATTTCGTTGTTTTCTTCCATTTGTTTTTCTTCATCTGTTGGTTCATATTCTGGCGGAACGGATAAATATTTATCTGTATGACAATAAACACTAACTCCATTTATATCCTTTGTTTCTTCAGATTGACCTTTTTGCAAAGTATATTCTGTTCCATCTATTTCTTCATCATATTTATGAACTGTTACAGTTAAATCGCCATAATTTGCGTATAATTCTGGATATTCACCGATTATATTTATATTTTCATCTATTTTGTTAATCTTTTCAATGTTGCCACTTTTGAAATTATAACCATTTAATTTATCAGGAAGTGAAATCTTATCAGAGATTTTGTCAGCATCATTATTAAGTTCACTTATATTATAAACTTGCTTTGTAAGGTAGGTGCTACTCATAAGTCCAGCGATTTGACCTCTTGCCACAGCCCCAACGGTTGCAATACATGCAACAGCAACTAAACCAACAGCTATTTTTTTAAATGATATAGTCTTTTTTTGTTTTGTAATCATAAAATCAATCCTTTCTTTCAATGCTTGGTCTGCCTGTATATCATCACTTGCATCATGTAGAGATTGCTTAATCATAAGTTCAAAATCTTTCATAATAACACGCCCTCACTTTGGTAATCTGAAAAATAGTTTTGTAGTTTTTTCCTTGCTGAAAAAAGTCGTGATTTAACAGTACCTTGTCTTATACAAAGCACATCAGATATTTCCTTTATTGAAAGCTCATTATAATAGTAAAGTATAATAACTGCTTTAAGTTTGGTATCAAGACTATTTATCGCATGGTAAAGAATTTGATTTTGTTCGTTTTCCAGTACAATATCAAGAGAGGATTTACTAGAAGTGTACTCACTGTCAAAGATTTTATCAACACATGGCAGTTTATTTTTATTGGTTTTCCATGCTATACGAGTTAGAATTCTGAAAAACCAGCTTTTGAATTTTGTAACATCTTTTAGTTGACCTATGGTTTGATAGCATTGTATAAAAGTTTGCTGTACAATGTCTTCACTGTCCATTTTATTGCCAGTTATTAAAAATGCTGTGCGAAGAGCCTGATTTACATATAAATTATAAATTTCATCAAAGGCTGTTCTATCACCATTTTTAAGCCTATTGATTATAAATTCTTCATGCAAAGTTTTTCATATCCTTTCATATATAAGCAGTACGTCTACTGCATTTATTGATGCATCACATATATAAGAGCAAAGAAAGGTTGATTTGGTTCGAAAAAATTTAAAAATTTTTTGTGAAATAAAAAAACGCCCGTTTCGTACGAAACGAGCGTTAATATATCTTACTTAGAAGCCTTAGCTTCCTTAATAGCCTCAATCATTAAAGGAACAACCTTGAACAGGTCGCCGCAAATGCCATAATCAGCACATTCAAAGATTGGAGCAGCTTCAGCCTTATTTACAGCTACGATGCACTCGGAATCCTGCATACCAGCCTTATGCTGGATAGCACCGGAAATACCAAGAGCGATGTACAGACGAGGACGTACAGTCTTACCAGTCTGACCTACCTGATGGTCAGCTGTCAGCCAGCCAGCGTCAACAGCAGCACGAGAACCGCCAACAATACCGCCTAGCTCATCAGCAAGCTGCTTAGCTAGTTCGATACCCTTTTCAACGTCCTTAGAGATACCACGACCAACAGAAACGATAACTTCAGCACCGGTTAAATCAATCATTTCCTTAGCTTCCTTAACGATTTCAGTTACCTTAGTCTTGATATCAGCATCAGTTAGGTTAGCAGCGAAGTTTTCAACAACAACTGCATTAGCCTTAGCCTCGTTATATTCACCCTTCTTCAGAACGCCTGGACGAACAGTAGCCATCTGAGGACGGAAACGAGGACAGATAATAGTAGCCATTAAGTGACCGCCAAATGCAGGACGGGTCATCTTTAGGTTACGGTCTTCACGATTTAGAGCATCTAGCTGAGCCTGTGGCAGAGTAGAGGACTCCTTCAGGAAAGAAACGTACTTCTCAACATCTACATCAAGATGAGTACAGTCAGCAGTTAGACCAGTGTGCAGACGAGCAGCACAACGTGGACCAAGGTCACGACCGATGTTAGTAGCAGCGATTAACATAATCTCAGGTTTCTTTTCCATAACAGCGTCACAGAGAACCTTTGCATATGCATCAGTAGTGAAAGTTTCGAGCTTGTCATCTTCGCAAACAAGAACCTTATCAGCACCATAAGCACCTAGTTCCTTTGCCATTTTTTCGCCTACGCCCTTACCGCCAAGCAGCAGACCGCAAACTTCAACGCCCATATCATCAGCCAGCTTACGAGCCTCAGAAATCAGCTCAAGTACGGTTGGCTGTAAAACGCCCTGACGCTGCTCACAGAATACCCATACGCCAGAGAAATCAGCTAAGTTTGTGTTATTAAATTCAGCCATTTGTATGTTCTCCTTTCAATTAGATAATGTGCTTTTTAAGCAGCTCATTAGCTAGCTCAGCACAAGCGTTCTTGTCTGCACCTTCCAGCATACGACCAATGCCCTTCTGTGGAGGTGTGAAAGACTTAAAGATATTTGTTGGAGAACCCTTTAGACCGATTGTATCAACTTCAATCAGTGGATCGTCCTTTAAAGTGTTGTAATCATATACATCAACAGGCTTCTTGTAGCAATCGAAAATGCCGCCAACGGACATATAACGAGGCTCGTTAAGCTCCTTGATACAAGTAATTAGACATGGTGTCTGAGTTTCAATAGTCATATGACCATCTTCAAGCATACGCTTAACAGTAACCTTAGTGCCCTCAACCTTGATATCAGCAGCATAGGAAACCTGAGGAATGTCAAGCTTTTCAGCAATCTGAGAACCTACCTGAGCAGTATCACCGTCGATAGCCTGACGACCACAAAGAACAATGTCATCAGCCTCTAGACCAATCTTCTTAATAGCAGCAGCTAAAATCTGAGATGTAGCAAATGTATCAGAACCGCCGAACTCACGACCAGAAACTAGAACACCACGGTCAGCACCCATAGCGATAAGCTCACGTAGCATACCTTCTGCTGGTGGTGGACCCATTGTTACAACAACAACTTCACAACCAGTGTTGTCTTTTAAAGTTAGAGCAGCTTCAACAGCATTTTTGTCGTCCGGATTGATGATGGTTGCCATAGATGCACGGTTAAGAGTGCCGTCTGGATTAACTGCAACCTTACCGGAGGTATCAGGAACCTGCTTTACACAAACGATAACTTTCATGATTTACCTTTCCTCCTCGATTACTTCTTGAAAATCTGACCAGCGATAACCATACGCTGTACTTCTGAAGTACCTTCGTAGATTTCAGTGATCTTAGCGTCACGCATCATACGCTCCATTGGATATTCACGGATATAACCGTAACCACCGTAGATTTGTACGCACTTAGTAGTAACTTCCATAGCAGTTTCAGCAGCAAATAGCTTAGCCATTGCAGCTTCCTTGGTGTATGGAAGACCATTGTCCTTATTGAAAGCAGCACGACGAACTAAAAGACGAGCAGCCTCAATCTTAGTAGCCATGTCAGCAACCATCCACTGTAGACCTTGGAACTTATCAAGGCTCTTGCCGAACTGTACACGTTCCTTCATGTACTGAACAGCCTTGTCAAGAGCACCCTGAGCGATACCAAGAGCCTGAGAAGCGATACCAATACGGCCGCCATCAAGAGTCATCATAGCGATTTTAAAGCCGCCATTTTCCTTACCTAGCAGACGGTCTGCTGGAAGAACCATATCTTCAAAGATAAGCTCAGAGGTCTGAGAACCACGAATACCCATCTTATGCTCGATTTTACCGATAGAGAAACCAGGGTCATCTTTATCAACGATGAAAGCAGAGATACCATGGTTGCCCTTGGTCTTGTCAGTCATAGCAAAGATAACATAAGTATCAGCAACACCGCCACCGGTGATAAATACCTTAGAACCGTTAACAAGCCAGCTACCATCTTCTAGCTTTTCAGCAGTTGTCTGCTGAGCAGAAGCATCAGTACCGGCATTTGGCTCGGTCAGACCGAAAGCACCAGTCTTAGTGCCGTCGATTAGAGGACGAAGCCACTTTTCTTTCTGTTCTGGAGTACCAAACTTAAAGATTGGCCAAGCACCCAGAGTAGCGTGTGCAGAGATAATACAACCAGTAGTGCCACAGAACTTAGAAGCCTCTTCAATAGCGATAGAGTAACAAATAGTGTCACCGCCAGAACCGCCTAGTTCCTTAGGATACTGAATACCCATCATACCATACTTACGCAGTTTTTCAACGGTTTCAAACGGATAGCGTTCTTCCTCGTCGATTTCTGCTGCGATTGGCTCAATCTCGTTTACCGCAAATTCACGGCAAAGCTTTTGCATCATTTCCTGCTCTTTTGTAAGCCTAAAATCCATGCTGTGAAACCTCCCAAAAAATATTCAATCAAAAATTAATACACCGGTCGAGCTCTCTTTATAGCAAGCCAGCCGGTGAGTAAAAACCTAGCTACAAATTTCGCCACTCTTCTTCAAAAACAGGTGAAATTTACTCAAATCCTACTATAAAGCAACCTAGTATTTAGGACGTTCTTTTTGGTGTCCATTACTATTATTATAACGCATCGAAAAACTTTGTCAATAATTTAACGGGTTTTTTTCTAATAGTTCACACAAATTAAACACTATAAAAATATAGGCAAAGTATTAATTTTAACTAAAATATGTAATTTTAATAAATAAAACTGGATATATAAGCAGTAGCTAAGCAAAAATTAATAAATAAAAACTTTTTATTGACAAATACAGGCGAAGACTGTATTATTGTATTAGATACTTAATACAGTAATACAAAATTGAAAGGAGGAAAAATTAATGTTATGGAATTTTACAAATGATAGACCTATATGGATACAGCTATCAGAGCAGTTAACACTTCAAATTGTATCGGGTAAGTATCAATCTGGTTCAGCTTTGCCATCAGTTAGAGCATTAGCATCAGAGGCAGGAGTAAACCCTAACACAGTACAAAGAGCTATGTCAGAACTGGAAAGCCAAGGAATTATTGAAACAAGACGCACAACAGGAAGAATAGTAACCGAAGATATGCAGCTTATAAGTCAAATGCGTGATAAACTCGCTTTAGAGCGAATAAATGAATTTATAAATTCTATGAAAGCTTTGGGATACACCGAAAACGATATAAAAAATATGTCGTTTTTCAAAGAAAAACTTTAAAATCACATTTTAATATGGGGGTTTTACTATGAAAAAACTGATATTAGTAATTTTAATTGTTATGACTTTGTCAGCTTGTAGTTCTATAAACCAGCAAAATGAGATTTCAAAAGCATTCGGAATTGATGTGTCAAAAGCATCAGAGGTATCAAATTATAATACACATAGTGGAAATGGTGACGGAACAACTTGTATTGTTTTAAATTCAAAAAATCAAGATATTTTGAAACAAATAAAAGCAAATTCAGATTGGAAACAGTTCCCACTTGATGAAACAACAAAAACCATAGTTTATGGCTATGAGGACAAAACAAGCAGTGTAGGTTCATTTTTGAAAAATGATAAAGGTGAAAACTTAGTTCCAGAGATAGAAAACGGATATTATATTTTAATTGATAGGCAATCAAATCAAAATGATAATATTCTAAATAGAGGTTCATTTAATTTTACAGTAGGAATATATAATACAGATGATAATAATTTGTATTTTTGCAAACTAGACACATAAAAATTGGAGGGAAAAACAATGAATAATATACTTGTTTCTGCAAGGTCGCTTACAAAAACATATCAAAATATAACCGCACTTAATAATATAAATATTGAGATAGGTTCAGGAAAGATTGTTGGTTTATTAGGACCAAATGGTTCAGGAAAAACAACATTTATTAAACTTTTGTGTGGACTTTTACAGCCTACAAGCGGTATGCTTACAGTAGATGGTAAAAATATAGGAACACAAACAAAAAGTGTTATTTCATATTTACCAGACCGTATGTTTATTGCAGATTGGTTTAAAGCATGTGATTTAATGGAGTTTTTCGCAGATTTTTATAGTGATTTCGATAAAAATAAAGCTGTTGAGATGTTATCAACGCTAGGTATTGCACCAAATGATAAAATCAAGACAATGAGCAAAGGTACAAAAGAAAAAATACAGCTTGCTATGATAATGAGCAGAAAAGCAAAATTATATTTACTTGACGAACCGATTGCAGGAGTAGACCCAGCGGCAAGAGATTTTATTTTAAACACAATACTTACAAATTATAATGAAGAAGGCACAGTTATTATATCAACTCATTTGATTTCAGATATAGAAAGAGTGTTAGATGAAGCTATTTTTCTGCAAAATGGCAATATAGTTAGATATGATACGGTTGATAATATCAGAGAGCAAGAGGGAAAATCAGTTGACCAGCTCTTTAGAGAGATTTTTGCATATGGTATGTGATAAAAGGGGTGTAAGTTATGATAAAAAAGTTATGTAAATACGAATTTAGGTCTATTGGTCGCACACTTATTCCGATTTATATTGCGGTTATAGCAGTTTCTATTATAACGGCTATTTCAATAGCTATGAATGTTAATTATGCTAATATCAATTATAGTAGCAATTCAGTACAATGGGCAATAGAAATGAATGTACCATATAAGTTACAGCAAGTATTTACTTTTGTTATGTCGCTTACATACTTTGCTGTGATGGTTGCACTTTTTGTACTTACATTTGTTATAATTCTGCAAAGATTTTATAAAGGGCTTTTATGTGATGAAGGTTATTTGATGTTCACACTTCCAGTAAAGCCTTGGCAGCTTATCACATCAAAGGGAATAACCGCATTTGTTATATCTATTTTAAGCGGCATAGTGTCATGTATTTCAATATTTATAATGATGATTGGTGTTGCTGAAGACAGATGGACGTTATTGGCACAAATGTTTAGTTTTAAAAATTGGAGTATGTTCTTTATTAGGTTAAATGAAGTTATTCCACTTTGGGGACTATATGCTTTAGAAATTATAGTTTATATTATTGTTGGCTCACTTGCATCACTTTATCAAGTTTATGCATCTATGGCAATCGGTCATCTTGCAAAGAAAAACAGAATACTTATGTCAGTTGTAGCATATATTGTTATTTCAATGATTTTAAGCTTTATAGGCGGAATTTTTGGAGTTTTTAGTGCTTTTACAATGCAGAATTTAATGTATATAAATGCAGGAGAAGCATTTTTACATGCATTGTTGATTTTCTCAATTATTATATCAATAATAGAATGTGTTGTATTTTTTGTTATAACTGAAAGAATACTTTCTAAAAAATTAAATCTTGAATAAAAAACATAGGTCTGGTATTGTTGCCAGACCTAAATTTATATTGTTTATTCTTGCAGACATTTACAAATAATATTATAATAAAAATAGTTTAAAATTTGGTTTTTGGAGGTCTTTTGTTTTATGAAAGACGGATTTTTAAAAGTCGCAGCTGCAACGCCAAAAGTTAGGGTAGCGGACTGCGATTATAATGCATCACGTATTATATCTATGGCAGAAGAAGCGTCAGAAAATGGCACTGCACTTATAGTTTTTCCAGAGCTTTGTATAACAGCTTATACTTGTGGAGATTTATTTTTGCAAGATACACTTTTAAAAGGTGCTGAAAATGCTCTTTCTCGAATTTTAAAGGCATCATCATATCATTCAGTTGTTATGGTTGTGGGATTGCCTTTTAGATTTAAGGGTGCACTTTATAACACAGCAGCTTTTGTTCATAAAGGTAAGCTTTTAGGACTTGTACCAAAGATAAATATACCAAATTATAGTGAATTTTACGAAGCAAGACATTTCACCTCAGGAAAGGGCATAAAGCCTATAAATGTTAAATTTTGCGGTGAACAAACAGTTTTTGGTGAAAATCTGCTATTTAAATGTGTAAATTTCCCAGAACTTGTTATTGGCTGTGAGATTTGTGAAGATTTATGGGTAACTTGTCCGCCAAGTGTAACTCTTGCTAGCGGGGGTGCAACTGTTATTGTAAATCCATCAGCCTCAGATGAAACAATCGGCAAGGCAGAATATAGAAAACAGTTAATCTCTAGTCATTCAGCTAGACTTTTATGCGGTTATATATATGCAGATGCAGGCATGGGCGAGTCCACGCAGGATTTAATTTTTTCTGGTCATGATTTTATTGCAGAAAATGGTGCAGTTTTAGCTGAAAGTAAACGTTTTACCACAAGTATTATTTATTCTGAGTTTGATTTATCACGTTTAATGCATGAACGTAGAAGAATGAACACATTTAATAACGAATTAAATAACTGTACAGAAATAGAATTTGAACTTCCAACAAGAGATACAAGACTTACAAGAAATTTTGCACAGACACCATTTGTTCCCAATAATAAAAATGAATTAGATAGTCGCTGTGAGGAGATTATAAAAATGCAAGCAACAGGTCTTGCAACTCGTATGCAGCATACGCGCTGTAAAACAGCAGTAATCGGGCTTTCAGGCGGCTTGGATTCAACATTAGCACTTATAGTAACCGTTCATGCTTTTGATATGCTTAAAATTGATAGAAAAGGCATACAT
Organism: Butyricicoccus sp.; assembly: GCA_017886875.1. Taxonomy (GTDB): domain Bacteria; phylum Bacillota; class Clostridia; order Oscillospirales; family Butyricicoccaceae; genus Butyricicoccus_B. The sequence continues at coordinate 26,272 of JAGHIZ010000063.1, forward strand.
GCAGTTACAATGCCATGCTTTGGAACTACAACTAGAACAAAGTCAAATGCATTAAGGCTTGCAGAATGTTACGGGGCAACCCTTCATACAGTAGATATAAAAGCATCTGTAAATCAGCATTTTGAGGACATTGGTCATTCATGGGATAATCATGATGTAACATTTGAAAACGCACAAGCGAGAACTAGAACATTAGTTTTAATGGATTTAGCTAATAAAATGGGTGGTATGGTTATCGGTACAGGTGATTTATCTGAACTTGCACTTGGCTGGGCAACATATAACGGTGACCATATGTCAATGTATGGAGTGAATGCATCTATTCCAAAAACACTTGTTAGATATTTAACCGCTTATGAAGCATCAAAGGTAGAGGGAGAATTACAAAAAACATTGCAAGATGTTTTGGATACTCCAGTATCACCTGAACTTTTACCACCTAAAGATGGTGAAATCAGTCAAAAAACTGAAGAATTAGTTGGACCATATGAACTGCATGACTTTTTCTTATATTATATGGTGCGTTTAGGTTTTTCACCTCGTAAAATTTTTAGAATTGCAAGGCGTGCATTTGAAGGCACATATGATGATGAAACTATTAAAAAATGGCTTATAACATTTGTTCGTAGGTTCTTTATGCAACAATTTAAGCGTTCATGTTTGCCAGATGGCCCTAAAGTTGGTTCAGTTACACTTTCACCTCGTGGCGATTGGCGTATGCCATCTGATGCAGTAAGTGAATTATGGCTTAGTGAAGCAGAAAATTTATAAACAAAAGGAGATTGGTTTATATGTCAGTAATTGAGGTAACAAAAGAAAATTTTCAATCAGAAGTGTTACAGTCTAATAAGACAGTGCTAATTGATTTCTGGGCACAGTGGTGCGGTCCATGTCGTATGTTATCACCAGTTGTAGATGAAATTGCAAACGAGCAAACAGAAATTAAGGTTTGCAAGATAAATGTTGATAATGAACCAGAACTTGCAACACAGTTTGGTGTTATGAGCATACCAACATTAGTGGTTATTAAAGATGGTAAAGTTGTAAATCAGAGTGTAGGTGTACAGCCTAAAGAAAACATTTTAACAATGGTTAAATAATGCAATTAAAGGGCGACGTATGAAAAATACGTCGTTTTTTAATGTGCTAAAAGGTTTCGATTTGGCAAAAAAATAGCGATTTACCTTTCAATATTAAATTTATTTTGCTATAATAAAAAATACTCAATAATAAATATATATGAAAGGAGGACAAGTTAGATGTTTTGTGGACATTGTGGAAAGCAAAATCCCGATAATGCAAAAAAATGTTCTAGTTGTGGGAAAGAGTTTGATAAAACACAGTTTACCAGAGAGAATACCGAGCGTATAAGGCTTAATAATACGCAAAGAATACAAAAACCAGACCTTACACAAAAGATTGTGCCAGCAGTTCCTACATCACCAAAACCAAAAAGAAACTTAATTGCAATATTAGCATGTGGAGTTTTAATTTTAATTTTGATTTTAGTATTATTTCATCTTAAAAATTGGTTTGGTTCAGAAAATCAAAATGGATTTATGAAAATTGAGCCGTCATCATCAGAGATTATTCAAGATGAAGGAAATAAAGTCATGAGTGCTAATGATTGGGAAAGCTATGATGGAAACTGGTCGGCAGGTGGTTATACATTTTCACTTGAATTTGATGATGAAGAAGTTAAATGCACAATGCGTAAAGATGATGAAGTTTGGCAGTCAAGGGCAAAACTTTACAGTGGAGAAGAAAGTGTAACAGTAGAGTTTGATGATAAAAAAGTTGAGCTTTTAGCTGTTAATAGAGGAAAACTCCGCATTATAATAGATGGTAAACAATATGATGCTATAAGAACAAATAGTCTGCCTCCTGAATCTGATAATTTATATATAGATGATAATAATTCATATATGTTTTATTCCGCTTCGAGTGGTACAAAAAGTAAAAATAATAATATTGAAATAACAGATAAATCGCAGATGTTTTGGCCGCTTGATAAATTTGCAATATCCACAACAGACCTTGATAGACTTACCAGTCATGAAATAAATATAATAAAAAATGAGGCTTATGCCCGTCATGGATATATATTTGTAAATGAAAAGTGGCAAGAATTTTTTGAACAGTTTAATTGGTATGAAAAAGATACTTCATTTACAGAAGATAAATTTAGTAAGCTAGAAAAGCAAAATTTAGATACAATAATACTATATCAAAGAGAAAAAGGCTGGATATAATAAATGAATGAAAAATTAAATGGTATTATACACAAGTTTGAGGAAATAGAAGCTAGATTATCAGCTCCTAATTTATATGATGACCCTGCACAGGCTGCAAAGCTTTTAAAAGAACGTGGGGATATGGAGCATATAGTTTTAGCTGCAAGAGAATATTTAAATGCACAAAATATGCTAGTTGAAGCAGAAGAAATGTTAAATGACCCCGAAATGAAAGAGCTTGCACAAGAAGAACTAAAACAAGCTAAGGAGGACATTGAAAGATTAGAACAAGAACTCAAAATTTTAATGTTACCTAAAGACCAAAACGACGATAAAAATATTATGGTTGAAATTCGTGGCGGTGCAGGCGGTGAAGAATCAGCACTTTTTGCACATTCACTTTACAGAATGTATTCTATGTATGCCGAAAAGCGTGGTTGGAAAGTTGAGCAATTAAGCATAAATGAAACCGAACTTGGTGGCTGTAAAGAAGTTGTTTTCCAGATTTCAGGTGACCATGTATACTCTCGTATGAAATTTGAGTCAGGTGTGCACAGAGTGCAACGTGTGCCAGAAACCGAAAGCCAAGGCAGAGTGCATACATCTACTGTAACCGTAGCTGTTTTACCAGAAGCTGAAGAAGTTGATTTTGAAATTAATCCATCAGATTTAAAAATTGATACTTTTAGAGCATCTGGTGCAGGTGGTCAGCATATCAACAAAACCGAATCTGCAATTCGTATAACACATTTACCAACAGGTATGGTTGTAGAATGTCAGGACGAGCGAAGCCAGCATAAAAACCGAGATAAAGCTATGAGAGTGCTTAGAACAAGACTCTATGAAGCAGAACTTGAACGCCAAAATGAAGCTATTGCAGCAGATAGAAAAAGTCAGGTCGGCACAGGGGATAGAGCTGAACGCATTAGAACATATAATTTCCCAGAAAATCGTGTATCAGACCATAGAATTAAATTAACCCTCTATAAACTAGGTCAGTTTATGGACGGTGATTTAGATGATATAATTGATGCACTTATGTCAGCAGATGCAGCCGAAAAGCTACAAGCACAAGAAAACTAAAACAAAGAGGAGTCCATTTAGGACTCCTCTTTGCTTTTAAGGAAAAACCATATCTCAAAGCATTTTGCTTAGGATTTGTGCAAATTCAGCTCGTGTAAGAGTTTGTTCAGGGTTTAACTTACCATTACTTCCAACAATAAGTTTTTGTTTTACACAAGCGGCCGCAGCTTCTCTACGTGACTCAGAAATTTTATCACTATCTGAGAAGGTATTAAGTGTTTGAGTGATTTCTTCTTCACTCATCTTTTCAAAGCCATCTTCTAAAAGCACGTTATATATAATTTGCATTATATCTTGACGTGTTATGGTTTGTGTTAAACTATTTTCATCAATTCCATTAATAAGCCCAGCATTTTTAGCAGCTGTTACTTCTTTATAATACCAAGGTGAGCTATCAGGCACTAAAATAGTGCTTGTATCTATTTTAAGAAGTCTAACCATAACAGAGGATACTTCAACACCTGTTATAGTGTTATCAGGCATAAATTTGTCGCCTGAACCTTGCATAAGCTCAACTTTTGTTATTTGTTTTATTGCTTCATAAGCCCAGTGTGTTTCTGGAACATCAGTATAATTTACAAACTGATTTATATCACCCATTTCTGTGCCTAATAAAGCGGCATAGCATTTGCTATCAAGTTTAATAGCTGGTTTTAAAGAGCTATAAGGCAGATTATATTCTGTGCTAGTTGGTGAGTAGCGTTCACTATTATTATCTTGTGATAGGTTACAGAAAAAGCTTATTCCTGATTGTGTCACTCTAGGAGAACCAAACATATAAAAAGGAATTTCTTCTGGTAAAAGCTCACGTACTACATCGACATAATCTTTATTGAATAAATCTGTTATTAAATTGTATTTAGTTCCGTCTGCAAGGTCAAGAGTTATACTACTATTCCAGATTGCACTTCCATCACCCGTACCATAAACGCAGTCAGCCCAAACAATAAGCAGTCTACCAACCTGTGATATGCCAAAAGAACCAGTAAGAGATTGGTCGATTAGTGGCATTTCAGGCCCTTCAATAAAGAAAGATTGAATTTGTGAGTTTATTTTATCTTGTACGACTTTATTTGACATTCCATAAATTACAGGATAAGTTAAAATCCATTCATTATCATTGCCATTTGAGTCTATACCAAGATATTTTTCATATGTTGCAGAGCTCACTTTAAAATATTCAAAAGAATATTCACGTTCAGGAGAAAAAATAATTTCACCAGTTTTAATATTTACATATTGTATTTTTCCAGCGACAGTTATTTTTGCAACATTGCTTGTTAAAATAACAGGGTTTTCAGCGTTTTCAAAGCTATTTAGAAAATTGCCATTTTCAGATAAAAATAAAATTTGATTGCTTAGAGTGCCATGCCAGAAAATGCCATGAAGCACTTTGTCAAAACCACCAGCATAAACATCAGTTCTATAAACCAAACGACCAGAGGAGTCAATTAAAGAGCAAGTTCCAGTAGGATTTGAATTACCACGTGCAGAATAAAGGCCATTACCTATATAAGATAAATCGTAATACTGGAAATTAACAACATGTTTTCCTTTGGTGTCTATTAGACCCCACATATTATTCATTCGTGCAACGGCAAAGCCATCTTCAAATTCAGTTATTTCTTGATAAATAAAATCGCTTAGAAGTTTGCCTTCTGACAAAGAATATAGTGCATAACGCCCATTTTGTGAAGCGATAATTATATCGCCGTCCCATATTCTTAAATATTTTGGCTCTATATTTTCAGGTAAAATACAAGCGATATAGCTTTCTTTTTTCAAAACACCATACGCATTTATATCATTAAATTGGACTACAGCAAAGCCATTTTCAAAGTTGCCTGCTTTTTTATAAATAGGTTCAACTTCAAATTCACCTTCAAGATTTAAATAACCCCAAAGACCATTTTGCTCGGCAGGAATTAAGCCTTCAAAGAAAAAGCCAGATGTTACAGGAAAAGTACCTATAAGGCTACCATCAAGACCAAAAAAAACAGATTGACTTTTATATCTAAAAGCTAACATATCATCTGAAAATTCAACAGCGATAGGGTTTGTTTGAGGTGGTACAATGGTTTCAAAACTTTCATTTATCACTGAAACAAAGCCGTTTATATCTGTAACTGTAGCAAGTCCTTTTTCATTAAAGCTAGATGCTTCAGAATATTGATATGAAGTGACTAAAGTACCATTTTCATTCATATATGCCCATAATGATATGTTGTCAGATGCTTGTTTTACTGGAAACAAATTAGCCGCATGAGCAGAAAAGGTAAAAAATACAGCTGCAAACATTAACGACAGAAGGTATTTTTTCATTTTCAAAGTCCTCCATGTCAAAATATACATATAAAACCTATTATTTATTATACTGGTTTATATATATACAGGCAATAGGTGCAAACAAAGTGAAATATTACATTTATGCTACAAGTTTAAGACAGAAAAAAACTCCCCATTAGGGGAGCTCAAAATTTTTTAGTCAGCGTATGCAGCTACGATTTCGCCTATATACATAGTGTGCATATCGCCATCGGCATAGCATTTTTCAAATAATGCATTATCTGTAAAATTTTCACGAGGTAAGTCACCGTGGTAAAGCTTGCGACAAACTAAAGTAAGTTCAGCCTCAGCAAATGTTGGACAACCCTCCTCAGTAAATACAGGAGTTAAACCAGAATTGGTCATTTTATTCATATCACGACCAGATTTAGAACCTAAAGTTTGCAGGGCTTTCTTATTGCCATCTTTTAAGAAAATAAGGGTGTAATAATCATTATTTTCCATAAATTCATGGGTTAAACGGCTTTTACGCACATAAACAGTGGTAACCTCTTTAAACCAGAGTTCACCCATACCGCCCCAGCTTACGGTCATCATATTAAAGTTTTCTTTGTCACCAGCAGCAACTAAAGCCCACTGGTCACGAATTTTAAAAAATGGGTTGAAAGATAGGCTGGAAAGTTCGATTTTTTTCATAATAAAATAGCCTCCTAATGTTATTTTTAAAGTTGACGACGAAGTTTCATTTCCTTCCAATCGTCTTTAGAAATCAATATTTGACGAGGTTTAGAACCTTCAAATGGTCCTACAATACCACGTTCTTCCATTTGGTCAACTATTCGGGCAGCACGAGCGTAACCAAGTTTTAAACGTCTTTGTAGCATAGATACAGATGCTTGACCGCAGTCAACAACAATTTCTATAGCTTCCATTAACATTTCATCTTCATCACCTGAAAGACTGCCACCACCGCCAGAGCTGCCATTTTCTGATGCTTCAGCAGATTTTTCAATATGCTCAAGTATCTCTTCATTATATTCAGCACAGCCTGTAGACTTGATAAATTCTATAACATTTTCTATTTCATCATTTGAGATAAAACAGCCTTGTATACGTTGAGGCTTACCCTCACCAAGAGGAGCATAAAGCATATCACCTTTACCAATTAACTTTTCTGCACCAGTTGTATCAAGTATAATACGGCTTTCAATTTGGCTTGCAACAGCAAATGCTATACGAGAAGGTATATTTGCTTTCATAATACCAGTGATTACATCAGCAGAAGGTCTTTGAGTTGCAACGATTAAATACATACCAGCTGCACGAGCTTTCTGTGCAATACGACATATAGAAGTTTCTACTTCTTTAGCAGCAACCATCATAAGGTCGGCAAGCTCGTCTATTACAATAACAATTTCAGGTAGTGGCTGGAAACCGTCTGAAGTTGTGCCTTCTTGTTCAGCTTGCTTGCGTTTCTTTTGCATAAGCTCATTAAAATCTTCAAGTTTTCTAACCTGATTGTCAGCAAAAACCTTATATCTTCTTTCCATTTCACCAACCGCCCAGTTAAGTGCACCAGCCGCTTTTTTAGGGTCGGTTACAACAGGAATAAGCAGATGTGGTATACCATTGTAGTTACCAAGTTCAACCATTTTAGGGTCAATCATAATCAGTCTTACTTCTTCAGGAGTGGATTTATAAAGAAGTGAAATAAGCATAGAGTTTACACATACAGATTTACCAGAACCAGTAGTACCAGCGATAAGCAAGTGAGGCATTTTTCCGATATTGCCCACAACAGGAGCACCAGTGATATCTTTGCCTACACAGAAAGAAACTTTGCTTTTACTATTTTTAAATGCATCTGAGTCTAAAACCTCATAAATTGGAACCATAGTGTTAGTTTTGTTAGGCACTTCAATACCAATAGCGACTTTTTCTGGAATTGGTGCAATACGTACAGACATTGCACCAAGAGCAAGTGCGATATCATCAGAAAGACCTGTTATACGGCTAAATTTAGTTCCTGGTGGAATAGTAACTTCAAAACGTGTAACCGTAGGACCTCTAACAATTCCTACAATTTGAGCTTCAATATTAAATGATTGTAAAGTGTCAACTAAACGATGACTATATTCAGTAAGTTCAGCCTGATAGTTATTATTTGTTGATTTTTTAGGTGGGTTTAATAAATCAAGCTGAGGATAACTGTAAACTGGTATAGGTGCATTTTGGTTTGCATCAATTTGTGCAGCCATTTTAGCTTGTTCCATTTGTTCATGGCGTTTAAGCTCAGCTTTTGACATGTTTTTTTCATCAATAGGCATAGGCTCATCAGAAATAACTTCTGTTTTTTCATCAGGTTTATTATGAAGTAAAGATAAAATATCATCGAATGGGTCATCTGAACCATTATTTGTGTTATTCAATATATTTTCTGATGTTTCACTGATAAATTCATCTTGTGCAAAATCTTTAATAGGCTCATTTTTATTTTGGGGAAGTGTGAAAATAGGTTCTTCATCATCAAGAGCAATATCAAAAGCAGCTCTTTTAGCGGATTTTTTAGCTTCACGTTTAGCCTTTTGGTTTGCCGCAAGCTCATGCACATTTGGTAAAACAGCAGGGGCTTCATATTTCATACGTTCTTCATCATCATCGTATTCATATTCAATTGGACGCAATGCGTCATATATACTTTGCGGTGTTATACGGAAAATAATCATTAAATCAGCTATTAGCAGAATTAAACAAAGCAAAAAACCACCAATAGAAGAAAATGCCCAACTAAATAAATATGAAAGTCCGCCTGCAATAAGTCCACCCGATTTTATATCTGAACCAGTTTTGGCAAGAGTAGAAAATACCGCATCAGACGAAAGAATAGAGCTATTTAAAAGACAATGTATTATAGAAGATAAAAAGACAGGAAAAAGAGCAACTGCACTAGCTCTAAGTCTTATAGGCCCTTTTCTGTTTTTTATAAGCATTGCACAAAGGCTGAAAAGTATTATTGGAACTATATAAAGTCCATAGCCAATAAGACTTCCTATGAATGAACGAATAAGATTTAAAAGTGCACCATCAAGCCCAAAAACGATTAAAAGAGAAAAAACACCTAAAACACCATATATAATACCCCATGCAGGACGAGGCAAGGAATACTCTATTTGTATAGGCTCATTTTTTTTCTTTCTTTTGGGAGCAATTTTAGATTTTTGTTGATTTTGTGCCAAAAAAAATCACCTCATTTAGTGGCAATATTTTAAACATTCGTTATAAGCATAACATAAATATATTTTAATTTCCATAGATAAATGGCGAAAAAAACATGCCTAAAGATAAAAAATCAGCTTGAAAATAAGCTCCAAGCTGATTTTTTTGTATATGGAGTTTTGGTTATCGCTTGTTAGAACGCTTCCAGATTTTAAGCTTTTCAGCATCTTTAACAAGTTGCTCTCTGAAATCTGGGTGAGCGATAGAGATAAGAGCCTCAGCACGCTGCCAAGAGTTCATACCCTTTAGGCAAACCTTGCCATATTCAGTAACAACATAGTGAGTATTTGCACGGGTATCTGTGACAATAGAACCTTCTGCAAGAGTTGGACGAATACGAGAAGCAATAGTTCCGTCTTTCTGCTTGAAAGTAGAGGATAGACAAATAAAGCTCTTGCCGCCGTTAGATAGATAAGCACCCATTACAAAGTCAAGCTGTCCGCCTGTACCAGAAATATGCTTAGTGCCCGCAGATTCAGAGTTAACCTGACCGAATAAGTCAATATCTACAGCATTGTTAATAGACATAAAGTTATCAATCTGAGCGATAACACGCACATCATTTGTGTAATCTACTGGCATAGATGCACATTGTGGGTTATCATTTAGGAAATCATAGAGCTTTTTAGTACCAGCAGCAAAAGCATAAGCTTGTCTGCTACGGTCAATGGTCTTTTGTGAACCGTTAATCTTACCAGCCATTGTAATATCAACAAATGCATCAACGTACATTTCAGTATGTACACCTAAGTCCTTGAGGTCTGACTCTGCAATTAGAGAACCAACAGCATTAGGCATACCACCGATACCAAGTTGTAAACAAGCACCGTTTGGAATTTCTTCAACGATAAGTTCAGCAACTTTTCTATCAACATCGGTTGCAGCAGCAGAACCAAGCTCAAGAGGAGCAGGGTTATTACCCTCAACAATCATATCAACTTCAGATACATGTACACAGTCTTCCATACCACCAAGACAACGAGGCATATTCTGGTTAACTTCAACGATGATAACATCAGCAACATCACATACAGCACGCATATGTGAAGCCTGAGGACCAAAGCTAAAGTAACCATGGTTGTCCATAGGAGCTACCTGCATCATAGCTACATTTACATGACGGATATTGTCACGATAGTAGCGTGGAAGTTCAGAATAGCGAATAGCACCATAAAAGCCAGCACCAGTAGCAATAAACTTACGCTCGATACCAGACATATGCCAAGAATTCCAAGTCATATGTTCTGCTGGGTTTTCGATTTTATAGATTTCTGGTACTTTTAAAAGAATACCACCACGGAAATTTACATCTTTCATCTGTGGCAGACGCTTTGCCATTGCAACGTCCAAAGCATCAGGTGTACCCACACACCAACCGAAATCTACCCAATCACCATCTTTTACACATTCAACTGCCTTATCAGCAGAAACCAGTTTTTGGCTATAAAGTGCCTTATAATCCATTTGAAACAACCTCCTCAAATCTGAATAAAAGCCTATTTGTTAATATTATATCAATCTTTTGTATAAGCGTCAAGTAGAAAAAGCAAGCCTAAAAATTAGACTTGCTTTTTTGTTTATGGAAGAATGGTATATCCTTCTTTTCTTAGTTTGTCAAGCAGTCTTTTACCATGTTCAGTACCGCCAACTTCACATACAACATGGATAATTGCATCACCGATTTCCAAATCAGCTTGAACTCTATCATGGTTAAATAAAATTACATTTGCGTTTTGCTCGGCAACAAGATGAGCAAATCTTTCAAGAGAACCAGGAGCATCAGGCATAATTGTAGAGAACTTCATATGTCTGCCACGAGTGATAAGGCCACGCTCTACAACCTTATGAATAAAGGACACATCAATATTACCGCCAGAAAGCACACAACATACTTTTTTGCCCTTGATATCAACTTTATGATTTAATACTGCTGCAAGTGCTGCTGCACCAGATGGCTCAACAACTTGTTTGCAACGCTCAAGAAGTAATAAAATAGCAGAAGAAATTTCAGAATCGGTTACAGTTACAAACTTATCGACATATTGGTTGATATATTCCATAGTTTTTGTACCAGGGGTTTTAACTGCAATACCATCAGCGATAGTATGAACAGAACTTGAAGGTATAATTTTATCTTTATGGAATGATGTTACAATAGAGTTTGCACCCTGAGCCTGTACACCGATAATTTGTATTCTAGGATTGATTTGCTTAATGCAAGCAGAAATACCAGAAATCAGTCCGCCACCGCCCGCTGGCACAAAAATCATATCAACAGTAGGTAAATCAGAGAGTATTTCCAGAGCAATAGTGCCTTGACCTGCCATTACATCTTCATCATCAAATGGGTGAATAAATTCTGCACCCTCTTTTTCTACAATTTCACAAGCTTTTGCATATGCTTCATCATAGATTGCACCATGTAAAACAACCTTTGCACCATAACCCTCGGTCGCAGATACCTTTGCAATAGGTGTAGAACGTGGCATAACGATAGTTGCAGGTACACCAATTTTAGATGCTGCAAATGCAACACCTTGTGCATGGTTGCCAGCAGATGATGCAACAACTGCATTTAGTCCGCCTTCTTCATATCGTTTCATAATTTTATTATAAGCACCACGAACCTTAAAAGAACCAGTTTTTTGCTGATTTTCATATTTTAAGTAAACTTCTGCACCAGACATTTCAGAAAATGTTTTAGAAGATGATAGTGGAATAGTGTGAATTACACTGCTTAATCTCTTTGATGCTGCTTGAAAATCATTTACATTTAACATTTTATTTCGCCCCTTCTTTACTGATATATTACAATTAATTTTAAATATAGCATGTATGCACAAGAAAATCAATGTAATTTGACACTTTTCTCTATTGTTATCTATTGTGTTTTCTTATAAGCATTGTTATAATATGTTTGACATAAATTAAACAAACATTTGTAAAGGTGGTTTTCTAATGGACGAGACAGATATGGGGTTTAGAACGGTGCTTGTCGGTGGATTTCATCGAGATGATGTTATTGAATATATAAAAAAGCAAACTCAAGAAAATGCACAGAGAGTAGATGAGTTAAGGCAGGAAAATGATGAGCTTTTAGAGCAAAATGAAGCTTTAAATAGAGAAAATGATAAGCTTTCAAAAAATAATGCCGAATTATCTAAGCGTATTGAAGCAATGACAGCACAAATAGATAAGCTTAAAACCGAAATTTCTGACAGGGAAAACCTTGTAAAGCTCGCTGATGATGAAACTGCTGAACAAAATAAGCTGTATAATGAAATGCTTGACAAGTTCAAGGAATTTAAAGTTAAGTATCAAGAGCTTGAAAAAGAAAATGCTGCTTTACTTGATAAAATAGATGAGCTTGTGCAAAAAACAAAGGAATTTGACAGAGACAGAGCATATATTGCAGATATTGAGCTTAATGCACATAAAAGAGCTGATGAAATTGAGCAAAAAGCCAATCAAAAAGCACAGCATATAATATATGAGGCTGAGCAAAAAGCAGAAAAAATCAAAGCTAAAGCAGAAAAAACACGATTTGAATACTGCAAAACTTTAAAACAGACAAAACAATCAATTAGTGATGTTATCAATCAGCTAGAAAATCCACAAAACAACAAAAGCGAAACACATGGCACATTAAATGATATGTTAACCAATTTAAAAAAAGGTCAACAGGAGGTGTAATTTATGGCACATTATGATATAAATACAGCTGATTTAAAGCAAATTGCACCAAAACTTAGAGCTGGTGACACTGTTACACTTACAGGTACTCTTTACACTGCAAGAGATGCCGCACACAAGCGTATTGTAGAGGCTATGGATAAAGGAGAAGCTTTACCTTTTGATTTAAATGGTGCAGCTATTTATTATGCTGGGCCAACACCTGCAAAGCCAAATCAAGTTATAGGTTCGGTAGGGCCAACAACTTCTGGCAGAATGGACCCATATGCACCAAAATTACTTGATGCAGGGCTTTCATGTATGATAGGTAAGGGAGTTAGAAGTCAGCCAGTTGTAGATGCTATGAAGCGTAATGGCGGGGTATATATGGTTGCAATAGGTGGAGCTGGTGCTGTTAAAGCTGACTCAATAAAAAATGTAGAAGTTATAGCTTATGATGAGCTTGGTTGTGAGTCTGTAAAACGTCTTACAGTTGAAGGGTTTACTGCTATTGTTTCTATGGACTGTGAGGGAGGAAACCTCTATAAAGAGGGTGTGGAGCAGTATAAAAACAAAGCGTAAAAAATTTATTTAAGGTGATTGAAATTAAATCCGTAAAGGGTTTGATATAAATTTAAAGCTTGCAAAATTCCCCAATTTGTAAAGCTTGCTAAATTTAAGAGGGATTGGAGAAGACAAAGTATGAGAAATTTTGAAACCGATGTACAACTTCTAAAGTACAGAGTGCTAAAAGAAGTTGCAATCCGTGCGTATGAGGGTAATTTAATGGATTCATATTATGAAATTCCACAGATTATCTCTCCAGGTCCAAAGGCTACTATGCGTTGCTGTATTTATAAGGAACGTGCAATCGCACAAGAGCGTGTGCGTTTAGCAATGGGTGGTGACCGTCGTGACCCTAGTATTATTGAAGTTATTCAGATTGCTTGTGATGAATGCCCAGTAGAGCGTTACACTGTATCTGAATCATGTCGTGGCTGTATTTCCCAGCGTTGTATTAAAAATTGCCCTAAGAATGCTATCAAGAAAAATAGTAAGGGTAAAGCTGAAATTGATTTAGATATTTGTATCGAATGTGGTCGTTGTGCCAAGGTTTGTCCTTATGGTGCGATTGTTGAACATGTTCGTCCTTGTGAGCGTAGCTGTAAAATCAATGCTATTCATATGAACGAGGAAAAGAAAGCTGAAATTATCCCAGAAAAATGTATCTCCTGTGGTGCTTGTGCATCTGCTTGCCCATTTGGTGCTATTGTTGATAAATCATTTATGGTTGATGCTATTAATATCATTAAGAATGCAAAGGACGCATCAGGAGAGCAAAATTATAAAGTAGCTGCTATTGTAGCTCCTGCTATTGCAGCTCAGTTTGATGATTGTTCACTGGCTCAGGTGGCTACTGGCATACGTAAGCTTGGTTTTGATTATGTTGTAGAGGCTGCTATGGGTGCTGATATGGTTGCAGATAAAGAAGCTCAAGAGCTTGCAGAAAAAGGCTTCTTAACTTCTTCTTGTTGTCCTGCATTTGTTTCTTACATTGAAAAACATGTTCCTGCAATGAAAGAACATGTGTCACATAACCTTTCACCAATGGCTGAAATTGGTCGTTTCATTAAAGAAAATTCCGAAACACCAATCAAGACCATTTTCATTGGACCTTGCACAGCTAAGAAAGAAGAAAAGTTCAAGCCAACTGTTGATATGTGGATTGATTGCGTAATCACTTTTGAAGAATTCCAAGCAATGATTGATGCTAAGGAAATCGACCTTACTACAATGGACGAAACTTCTGTAAATGATGCATCTTACTTTGGTCGTGTGTTTGGTCGCTCTGGCGGTCTAACTGAAGCTGTACTTCAGGTTGCCAAGGAAAGAGAAATGGATTTTGAAGTTAAGGCTGAAGTTTGTAGCGGCATTGAAGAATGTAAGATTGCACTTCTTAAAGCTAAAGCAGGTAAACTTGATAAGAACTTTATTGAAGGTATGGCTTGTGTTGGCGGTTGCGTAAGCGGTGCAGGTAGCCTTGTGCATGAACTAAAGAGCAAGGTTAAAGTTGACCAGTACGGCAAAAAGAGCGATAAAGAAGGCGTTGCTGATGCTATCAATCAGTATAATGTTGATGATATGTAATTAAAAATTATGGCTTTGCCCAAAGGCAAAGCCATTTTTTTCTTGAAAAAGTTTAAACTCTGATTTACCATTATTAAATAGGAGGTAAATATGCATATTGTCGGAAGATTTGCACCTTCACCAAGCGGGAGAATGCATATTGGAAATATATTTTGTGCTATGCTTGGTTATCTAAGTGCAAAAAGTAAAGGCGGAGATTATATACTTAGAATAGAAGATTTAGATACTTTCCGTTGTACTAAAGAAAACTCAAAACAGGTTTTAGATGATTTAGATTGGTTTGGTATAAAATTTGATGATATAAATTTCTCTGATAGCAATAAATCAATATATCAAAGTGAGCGTACAGAGGTTTATGAGCATTTTGAGCAAATTTTGCAAAATAAAGGGCTTATTTATCCATGCTTTTGTTCTCGTGCGGAACTTCATGCAGCGTCAGCACCGCATTTGTCTGATGGTAGAATAATTTATTCAGGTACTTGTAAAAACCTAACTGATGAGCAGATAAAACAGAAAAAACGCAAACCGGCTATGCGTTTGGCTGTACCAGATATGAAAATCACATTTATAGATGGTTGTATTGGAGAATACACAGAAGGTTTAAAACTTGAATGTGGTGATTTTATTATAAAACGCTCTGATGGTGTGTATGCATATCAGCTTGCGGTTACTGTTGATGATGGACTTATGGGAGTTAATGAGGTTGTAAGAGGGCATGACCTTATAAGTTCAACTGCAAGGCAAATTTGGCTGCATAAAATGTTTGGATTTAAACCGCCTAAATTTTATCATATGCCGCTTTTAGTTGCACAAGATGGCAGGCGGCTTAGTAAAAGGGATAAGGATTTAGATTTAGGTGTTATAAGACAGCATATGAAACCACAAAAGCTTATTGGAAATTTAGCGTATGCTTGTGGTTTAATAGATAAAAAAGAAGATATTTCGCTTGATGAGCTTATAAAAATATTCTCATGGGATAAAATACCAAATAGGGATTTAATTTTGCCAGAGCTTTAAAAAAATATTGAATTTATAGATTAATGGTTGTATTATAAATGTTAGAAACGACTAACCAAGATATTTTTTATCTTGATAATAGAAAGGAATACTAAAATGACAAAAATTGATATTATTTCAGGTTTTCTTGGTGCTGGTAAAACAACACTTATTAAAAAACTTATTGGTGAGGCTTTAAACGGTCAAAAAATCGTGCTTATTGAAAATGAATTTGGTGAAATCGGTATTGATGGCGGTTTTCTAAAAGATGCAGGTATTGAAATTACAGAAATGAATTCTGGTTGCATTTGCTGTTCTCTAGTAGGTGACTTTGGCAAGGCTTTAACTGAAGTTATAGAAAAATATAGCCCAGATAGAATTATTATTGAACCATCTGGTGTAGGCAAGCTCTCTGATGTTATTAAGGCTGTAAAAGACGTTGCAGAACATCAGCCAGTTGTATTAAATAGCTTTGTAACCGTTGCTGATGCGGTTAAATATAAGATGTATTCTAAAAACTTTGGTGAGTTTTTCTTAAATCAGATTGAAAATGCAGGTGCTATTTTCTTATCACGCACACAAAATCTAAAAGAAGAAAAGCTTGCACAGTGTGTACACGCTCTACAACATCACAATCCAAAGGCTAAGATTGTAACAACTCCTTGGGATAACTTAACAGGTGAGCAGCTTTTAAATGTTATGGAGGATAGCCATACACTTGCACAGCAAATGTTAGAGGATATGCACCATGAACATCATCATGAGCATGAAGAAAATTGTTCATGCGGTCATAATCATGAACATGAACACCACCATCATGAGCATGAAGAAGGTTGTTCATGTGGACATCACCACGACCATGAGCACGAGCACCACCACCATGAGCATGGTGAAACCTGTTCTTGTGGTCATCATGACCATGAACACCATCATCACTATGCAGATGAAGTATTTCAGAGCTGGGGTGTTGAAACTCCTAAGAAGTTCACTGAGCAACAGCTCAAGGATTGCTTAACTGCTCTTGGTGATATAACTTTGGGTACTGTACTTCGTGCAAAGGGTATAGTGCCTTGTGCAGACTCTAGCACTTGGTTACATTTTGATTATGTGCCAGCTGCACCAGAAATCCGTTATGGTAGTGCTGATTATACAGGTAGACTTTGTGTTATTGGTGCTGACCTTGATGAAGAACGTTTAGCTGAGATTTTCGGCGTTTAATTTTGGAGGCGAAAAATATTGGGTATTCCTGTATATATTTTTACTGGTCTATTAGAGGGTGGTAAAACAACATTTATGAAAGAGGTTTTATCAGACCCAAACTTTACAGAAAAAGAAAAAACTCTGATTGTTCAGCTTGAAGAAGGCATAGAAGAATTTGACGATGATTTTCTAAAAAAATGCAACTGTTCACTTATTGCATTTGATGAAATAGAAGATGTTACTATTGCTGAACTGAAAAAAGCTGTAAGTGAAAACAAAGCAGATAGAGTTATGGTAGAGCTTAATGGCATGTGGGATTTGTCTGAGTTTGTAGATGAATGTATGCCTGCGAACTGGGAACTTTATCAGGTTGTAGCTGCTATAAATGGTTCTACATTTGAGCTTTATTCTGCAAATTTAGGTCAAAGAATGTTTGAGCATATCACAAATGCAGATTTAATTGTATTTAACAGATGTACTCAAAAGGATAAAGATTATTTACACAGCCGAAATATCAGAGCGATGAACCCAAGAGCTACAATTTTCCTTGATGATGTAGATGGTAACTCTGAAGATTATCGTGATAATATGGTAATGCCTTTTGATATAGAGGCAGATGAAATTGATATTTCTGATGAGGATTTTGGTTTATGGTATGTAGACGCAAGCAGTTCACCTGAAAAATATGAGGGTAAAACAGTTAAATTTAAATCTCATGTATTTATTAGTGACAAACTGCCAAAAGGTCTTATATTCACTGGTAGACATGGTATGGTTTGCTGTGCTGATGATATTGCATATCTAGGTTTTATATGTGAAACAGGCGATAAATTTAGCCAGATTAAAAGCAAAGAATGGTATAATATAACAGCTAAAATCCATATTGAAGAACTGGAGATATATAAAGGAGCAGGTCCGGTTTTAACTCTGCTTGATATAGAAAAAGCAACTCCACCAAAAGACGAAATAGTATATTTTAATTAAAGAGTTAAGCCTCTAGCATACGCTAGAGGCTTAGATTTTACATAATAATTTGTACTGAAAACCAACCATTTTCATATTGGAATTTATAAACCGCATTATATTTGTTACAAAATGAAATAATAGATTGTACACCAATACCATGACCATTTTTATTGGTTATAGGTAGTGAATTATCATCAAAATTTACATCTTCATAACATGTGTTTAATATTTCTAACATAATAGTAGGTTTTTCGATTACTTTGCATTTAATTTTTCTTTTGCCAACTGGTAATTTAATACATGCATGAATAGCATTTTCTAAAGCATTAGCAATAACAATAGCTAATTCACTTTCATTTACATATGGCTTTTGTGACAGCATAATTTTAGCATCTATTTCAATATTGTTTAGTTTAGCCTCCTCAAAATATGATGAAAATATAGCATCTAAAACAGGAGGTTTACACCAAGAAATAGTTTTACATTTATCTATTCGTTCTTGTGATGAATTTATAAACTCAATGGCTATATCATACTTTTTATTAAGTATTAAATTTTCTATGGTTTTAAGGCGATGGCGAAGGTCATGCCTTTCGAGTTCAATCATTTTTTCAGTGGTTTTAATAGCGTTTATACGGCTTTCTAAAGCGGAGCTTTGTATTTCCAGTATATTGAGATTATGCTTAATTTCTATTTCTCTAAGTATACTGGTAAAAAGAAACATAATAAGTGTATAAAATCCAATCATTATAAATGAAATAACTGGTTTTAATATTGTGCTGTTTAATTCTACACCAGCATAGGTTGGAATTAAATATATAACTGTTATATAATAAATTGCCATAACTAAGCACATAAACCAATAACCATTATTAATATGCATTAGCACTTTAACTAGGATAGGTTTTATATAATATATAATAAATAAAAATAATGTAATTGTAGATATTAAGTAAGAAATTATTAATGCTAAAATGTTTTGATTAGTTATGTAATATGTTAAACCGGCTATATGTTGAATTATCATACAAAATGATATTGAAGATAACAGCTGAAATAATAATTTCCAACCATGATAACGGCTCATATACATAAAAATAAGTATAGATGGTACATGTATTATAAACGTATACAGTTTTATTAAAAAATGTGTTCCTAATATATTCCATAGCATTATTAATGATATTATCATAATTATGGTCGTTATAAAAAATATAAAGGTGGTTTTACGTTTTGAAAATCGGCTACAAATAAATAATAGGTTAATACTCATTCCAACAAATGTCATATAAAGGATTACAGCTAATTCTAACATTTTTATACCTCATTTAACCAATATTTTCCCCATAAAGTTTTAAAATTTGCTGCTACATTTCTAGGAATTATTATTTTTTCGTTGTTATACAAAGTTAAATTTTGACCTTGTATATTTGTTACATATTCAAGGTTTATTACAAAGCTTGCACCGCATAAACAGAATTTATTATTTTTTAATAATATTGCGTTGGCTTGTTTAAAATTTGTTTTTAAAGTTATTGAGTCTATAACCATATCATTTTTGCAATGATAACGAATAATGCGACCAAATTTTTCAACATATACTATATCATCTAACAATATTTTACATAATCCAGTTTTAGTAGAAATCATAATAAAATTATTTTGTTTTTGCTCTACTTTTTTTATTGCCATATTTAGTATATCAAAAAATTTTTCTTTATCTATTGGCTTTAATATATAGTAAAATGCTCCAACATTATAACTTTCAGCCGCAAAAGCATTAGAATTTGTTAAAAATATAATTTCACCATTATATTTGAGTTTTCGTAAATTTTCTGCTATTTGTATTCCATTTTCTTCTTTCATAATAATATCTAATATATAAATTTGACAATCATCTTGATTTTTAAAGTTTTCAATCAGCTCGTCACCGTTATCAAATCCTATAATTTCTAGGTCAAATTTAGATATATCATTATATTGTTTTAAGAAATTTATAGTTTCATTTAAGCTATATATATTGTCATCACAAACAGCAATTTTCATATTTATCCCTCCTATGGTTTTGACACTATTCGACAAATTTCACACAAAAAACAGCTAATTTTACAAAATTTATTTGATTTATTTTTTATATTTGATAAAATAAAAGTATCATTCAAAAAAATTTGTGTCAATAAAAATTTGTGAGAATAATAAAGAAAAGGGTGTTATTATGGATTATAAAAAATTAAATATAAATGTTAAACCAGAAAAGATAATACCTTTTCATAAATCTGTATATTATGTGCCAATTAACTCAGAGGTTGATATATTTACAGAAACACAAGAAATTATTTTTAATTTATCTATAGGTAAATCAGTAGAAATTTGTTTTGATGAAAGTATGAACAGTTATTTATCAAATAGAATATTAGATTTTATGTGCGGTGTTTTATATGCATATAATGGTAGCATTGCAAAAACATCTGAAAATAGCTTTATTTTTTCACCATTTAAAGTAAACCCTGAATTAGAAAATAATAAATCAGTGGATTTATAATGCTATACTAAAAAAAGCCTCTAGCGTGTGCTAGGGGCTTTTTTATCACATTTTATCCACTATTGCATTTAAAACTTTACTTGCAACCTCACCAGCAACGCTAGAACCGCCGCCACCATTTTCTACAAGTACAATAAATGCATATGGGTGTTCAGGGTCATCAATAAAACCTGAAAACCATGCATTAGGGCTTAAACCGCCGCCAACTTCTGCTGTACCAGATTTTGCACAAGTACCGTCTGGGAAACGGCTTGCACCATAAGTTTGTTCAACATTGTTTCTCATCATTTTATGAATTTGCTCAGCGGTATTAGAATTGATAAGCGTATCAGTTTTTTTATTGGTTGAAATACTAGGAATAATAGTGCCATCAACTGATTTAATAAGTTTAGGAACTGCGGTACTACCACCAGAGGCAATAGCACCCATATAAGTCATCATTGAGCAAGGATTTAAAGCATCTTTGCCTTGACCTACACCAGACCATGCAACTTGACCAGAGTCCTCACCGACAAAAGAAAATGTACCCTTTGCAGTTTGTATACCATCAACAGAAATACTGGAAGTAAGACCAGCAGCATCTACATATTTTTGCATTGTATCTCCGCCCATTTCAGCGGCAAGCTTACCAAATACACCATTGCATGAATTTGCAAAAGCATCTTGAATATCAAGTGTGCCATGTGCATGAGGACAGGTTATTTCTATACCGCCTACAGTTGTACTACCAGTGCATTTAAAAGTTCTGTCATAAATATCAGGTATATTTTCAAGAGCTGCATTTAAAGTTACAATCTTAAAAATTGAACCAGGAACAATAGCAGAGGAAAGAAAACGATTTAAATATGCACCATCATATTCTTCACTATCCATATTTTCAGGAACATTTTCTGGGTCATAAGTAGGAGTGGAAACCATACATAGAATTTCGCCTGTAGTATAATCATAGACACCTACTGTACCTTTTTGACCGTCTAATGCATTATAAGCAACTACATTAAATGCTGCATCTATTGTAAGGTTTAATACTTTTTCTGTGCTAAATGGGGATTTACTACCAGTTAACAGATTATATCCAGATAATTTATCTGAAAATGCATGTATAGCACCTGTGCCAATACTTCCAGCTTTATCACCAACTGCATGAAGTGTAGCTTTTCTAACTGTTTCATCATCATAATAATGCCTGCCAGAACTATCCACACTTGAAAGTATATCACCGTCTCTATCTGTTATAGTACCTGTACTGGAATACAGATGTTTATTTGCAGGAAAAGATGCCCATTCACTGCCATAACGTACAAAACGATATCCAAAAGTACATATACCGACAAATAAAGCAAATGCTAAGATAAGACAAATCATTGCACGTCTTTCAATCTTCCTCATAATCGTCCTCCATATAGTCCTCGCCTGTATAATCGGTATAGTTATCTATTTCATCTTCTTGTTTTATCTGCTTTCGGCTAGGAAGTTTTACAGCAAAACTTGCATTTTGTCTTGTGTCTGTTGCTTTTAAGAAAGCAAGTAATCCCCAAGCAGAAAGCATAGCTGAACCACCATTGGATACAAACGGGAATGTTACACCTGTAAGTGGTAAAATATCAACTGCACCAAATACATTTAAACAGGTTTGCACAACCATCATAGAAGATGCTGCACAAGCAGCAATAGTATAAAAGCTAGAGCGTCCAGCTCTACAAGCACGAACAGAAAACACTGCAAGGGTTATAATACATAAAATCGCAAGTAAAGCGATAATAAAACCAAATTCTTCGCAAAGCATACCATAAACAAGGTCGGTATCAGCGGCAAATACACCTTTAAGCCAGCCATTGCCTGCACCTACACCGATAAGACCACCGGAAGCAGAAGCTGACATAGTTCTTACTTGTTGGAAACCAGAATCTGATGCATGTTCCCAAGCATGACCCCAAACGGCAAAACGTGCTGCCACATGTGCTTTAAGCTTTAAAAGCATCATACCACCAATGCCACAGCCAGAGCATATTAATGCAAGTGTTGCCCAGTCGCCTGAACGCATAAAAGCAATAACAAGGAATGTAACAAAGAAAATAAGTGCAGTACCAAAGTCATTCATAAGAGCAAGGCAACCGCCACACATACCAGTAAGCACAATAAACAGTGTTAAATTTCGCTTTTTAAACAAACGGTCAAGTGTTGCCGCACCTGCAAAAATATAACATATCTTTGCAATCTCTGATGGCTGTATAGATATAGGACCTAGTTTTAACCAAAGTTTAGCACCATAAGCACCAGTACCCGCAATAAGTGTAATTGCAAGCAGACCTATCGCACCAGCCGCCATTATCCAGCGGATTTTTTGAGCACTTTCAAGATTTCTAAGTATAAAACACAGTGCCATAAATCCGAATAAACCGCCAAGCATTGTTAAAAAGATTTTTAGCAGGTCATCAGGATTTGTCGAGGCTGTAACAGATAGACCAAGCGTACAAAGAAAGAACGCTATAAGCTCCATTTCAAAGCCTACACGACGCATTGCCCTAAAAGTAAGGCAATAAATCCACATTGTAGCTGTTAAACCTAAAAATACAAGCGGGATATTTACAGTAGCTTTTTCGCCCATACTTACAATAAGTTGTATAGCTGTAAAGACTTGAAACATAGTTAAAAGTACAAGCAGTCCCCAAGGTGATACAGGGCGAGTTTCTTCGGCTCTTAACTGGCGTTGACTGCGTTTTTCGCTGACTGTCAGTGGTAAAAACACAGTTTCAACTCCACCAAAGGAAACAACATCGCCTTCTTCCAAAATGGCATCACCGTCAACGATGTAGCCATTTACGGTCGTACCGCCTGTGGAGTCTAAATCGTAAAGTGTCCATTCGCCTTTATCATTTCGGTTTATTGCTGCATGTGTTCGGGAAATTGATGGATAGCTTAAAATAACATCGTTATTTTTAGCTCTACCGACTAAATTTTCCCAGTGGGTAAGCGGTACACGTTCACCATTTGGTAGACTTATATAAGCCCAAGTTTCAGGAATATGTGGAACAGTTAAAAGTGAACGTATAACAGTTAAAAGAATAAGAAGTGCAAGCACAGGTAAAACAAAACGAATAACCGTTGTATACCATATGCCAAGCATAGGATAGTCAGCCGCTGCACCTGTTATTGCATCAAGTACAGCTTGAAGTGCATTTGTAATAGTTTGCATTTTTTCCTCCATTATCTGTCATCAGGGAAAAGCTGGTCTATATTTGCTGCGGTAACTGGCATATATTCATGCCATTGTATGCTATCTACATCAGCATTTGGCATATCACCACCAAGCATAGTCATAATTTCATTTACTGCACCTGCACCTTGGTATTCAGGGTTCTGATATACAGTAAAATCTATTCTTCCATCTCTAACGGCAGCTCGACCTTCAGGTGTGGCATCAACTCCAACTATTGGAATACTAGAAAGAGCATAACCCGCTTGAGCTAATGCATCAGCTGCACCGATAGCCATATCGTCATTCACAGCTAACACTGCGTCTATAGTTGGTTTACTTTGTAAGAATTTATAAAAATCTGATTGTGTTTTTGACTTATCCCAACCGCCTGAGCTTTCATAAACATAAAATGGCATAAGTCCCGCATTTGATATAGCTTCTTTTGCGGCATCTATTCGTATATTTGAAGTAAAGTTATCGCTTTCACCTGAAATAACAGCTATTGTTGGTGTATTATTATTTTGTGAAATAAAATATTCACTTAAAAATTCGCCTTGCAGCCTGCCAGCATCACCTTCTTTGCCACCTATATAAATTACATTTTGTTTGCTTTGTAATACCTCATGGTCACTAGGACAGAGATTTATAAAAACCACAGGCATAGTACCAGCATTTTCTAAAATCTGTTTTCCAGCTGTATCATCACATAAAACAACTATAACTGCTGCATAGTTATCATCTGCCCACTTTTTAATTTGTTCAGATTGAGTTTTTTGGTCGTTATTTGCAGATAATATTTCAAGCTGTACATCATGTTCATCAGCAGCCTTTTTAGCTGAAGCACACACATTATTTAAAAATGTACCTTCAGAGGAGATACTCATTCCTATTTTTATTTTAGGGTGATTGTTGTAGATATCAAAAATTACAGTTCTTTGACAGCCGCAAAGTATTGCAATAAGTGTAAAGCTTAATATAAATTTTAAAAATTTTCGCATATGTAGCACCCCTTTCTAATATTTAGTAATATATGTAGAAAATAAATTATCTTTTTTGTTTATTATAGCATATTCACTTGTTTCTGCATATCATATATAATGAAAAAAGATTACTATAACACAAGTTGTTTTTCCCCTTTATAAACTGAACCCGACAGATTTAATTTCTGTCGGGTTCTTTAAATTTTATTTGCGTAAACGCTTGCGTAAATCCTCGAGTGTATCATTAAAACGAGTTGATTTTAAAGTTGGATTACCTTTAATCATACTTTTACGTAAAAAGTGCATTTGTTCAACTGTTTTATCAATTTTCTGTTCAGCGGCTGAAATAGCATCTTCAAGCTGATTTCTACCTTGCTTAACCATAGAGGAAAGTTCATCACGTTTTTGTTCGGCTTGGTCAGCAAGCACTTTTTTCATTCGGCGTACTTCAAGTCGCATTTTATCAAGCTCTGCAAGGCTTCGGCTTAAATCGAATGCGGTCTTTATAGATGCTACTACATCAGTTACAAAATACACACTTATAATAATAACTGTAAACATAAGCGGTATAGAATTAAACTCGCCTAATAAATAATCAATAGGGGGTTGAAATACCCATACTAAAAGCACACTAAGCACACCCCATGCGAGTGACGATTGAAGGCATATTCTGCCCTGAAATTGGAATTTATGTTCAGAATAATCCCAATATTTAACATGAAATATTGCTTCCATCAATACTCCAACTATATATTCAAATATAGTTGCAACAAATACACCAGCAAAATATACTTTTATTGGGTTGTTGTGAAGTGGTAGGGCAGTATAAAGCATGATAATCGCACCAAAACCATAGATAGGTAGCATTGGTCCACGCAAAAAACCTCGGTTTATAAGTCGTTTTTGCTGGATTGATACAACACAACATTCAAAAATCCAGCCTGCAAATGCATATATATAAAATATCAGTAACCACTGAATAAAACCATAATTATGCATTTATTTAATCCTCCTAAAATCCCTCTGCTAAATGACATAAATTAGCATATACACCGTATTTTTTTATAAGTTCATCGTGCGTGCCTTGTTCACATATACCATTTTCAGTTAAAACAACTATTAAATCAGCAGCTTTTACAGTTGAAAGTCTATGTGCAATGGTTAAAACCGTTCTGCCATGACTTAATCTTTGTAAGCTTTCTTGTACAAGTCGTTCTGATTCATTATCAAGTGCTGATGTAGCTTCATCAAGTATAAGTATAGGCGGATTTTTTAAGAATACTCTCGCAATAGATATACGCTGTTTTTGACCACCTGAAAGCCTTACACCACGCTCACCAACATAAGTATTATATCCATCTGGTGTTTTCATTATGAAATCATGTGCACCTGCTTTTTTTGCAGCCTCCACAACTTCTTCATAGCTTGCATCTGGTCTACCATAGCGTATATTATCATAGATAGTTCCAGAAAATAAATAAACATCTTGCTGAACCATGCCTATTTTCTTTCTTAAATCAGCTTGTTTTACTGTTCTTATATCTATTCCATCAATAGTTACACTGCCAGATGTCACATCATAAAATCTTGGTATAAGGTTGCAAATAGTGGATTTACCGCCACCACTTGGCCCTACAAGTGCTACACTTTCACCTGCATGTATCTTTAAGCTTACATCTTGTAAAACGGGGGTATTTGGGTCATCTGCATAAGCAAAACTTACATTTTTAAGCTCTATATCACCATTGACATATTTTAAGCTCTTTGCATCTTTGCTATCCTTGATATCTGGTTCAACGTCCATAACCTCAAAAAATCTATCAATACCAGTAAGTCCACGCTGGAATTGTTCGGCAAACTCTACAATTCGCCTTATTGTTGCCATTAAAGTTGAAATATAAAGTATATACGCCATAAAATCGGCAGGTGTTATTATATTATTGAGCATAAAAAATCCGCCTGCAAGTATAACGGCAAGATATAAAAGACCATCAAAAGCTCTATTTGTAGCACTAAATGCACCCATTAAACGATAATTTTCTTGTTTTATTTCAAACCAATCATCATTACCTTTTTTAAATTTGTCAATTTCCATTTGCTCACCTGTAAAGGATTTTACAACTCTTATACCAAGTAAGCTATCTTCTACTTGTGCATTTATTTCGCCAACTTGAACTCTATTTTTTCTAAATGTTGCTCGCATTTTATGATTAAATTTTGCAGAAAAATAAATCATAAATGGAACAATTATAAAAATAATAAGAGTAAGTGGTATATTTATTGTACATAAAATAATAAAAGATACACCAATTTTAAGTCCTGCTATAAAAAATTCTTCAGGACAGTGATGTGCAAATTCGGTAACATCAAATAAATCTGATGTTATTCTTGCCATTAGTTGACCAACTTTGGTGTCTGCATAATATCTAAATGATAGCTTTTGTAAATGGGTGAAAAGTGCAGCTCTCATATCGGTTTCTATCTTTGCACCCATAATATGACCGATATTTGCCATAAAATATGTTGCTAATACATCTATTATTCGTAAAATTAAATAGATACCTGCAAGTTTTAATATAAACTCTGTTGTCATACCAGCCAAATCATTTATACCTTGTTGTGCAAGCGACCTCACAAGAAGCGGGAGAACAATATCACATGCCGAGGTAAGCCCTGCACAAAATAAGTCAAACAATAACACATGAGTGTATGGTTTAAAATACGGTGCAAACCGCTTTATAAGTGTAGTGGTTTTCATTGAAAAATTAACCTCCTATGGATTTTTTAACACAACTATTGTATCATAGATACAATATATACACTACACATAAAATATGATATTATATATAATAAATAAAATAATTTTTAAGGGGTTTTTAAATGAATACTGATTTTTTACACCCACAAATGTCAGATGCTGAGCTTTTACAGGTTTCATCTTTAGGACTTGCACATATTGGTGATGTTGTATATGAAATTATGACTCGTTCTTATCTTGTTTGTAATGGTACACAAACAGCTAAAAATTTACATGCAAAAACAGTATCTTTAGTTCGTGCATCTGCTCAATATAACGCTGCACAAAAAATTATTCCGTTTCTAACTGATGATGAGCAAGATGTTTTTAAACGTGCTAGAAATACTAAACTGCATGGAATACCAAAAGCCGCATCTCGCAGTGAATATTCTTATGCCACTGCTTTAGAAGCTCTTTTTGGTTGGCTATATCTAAAAAAACAGTATGATAGATTAAATGAGCTTTATAATATTATTTCCGAGAATTTTAATATATAGAAAAAAGCACCGACTATGTGAGATTGTTCACAAATTCGGTGCTTTTCTGCCCTTTTGCCGTCCTATTGGACAGCCGATTGTTTTTTAAAATTAGTCATTGCAATCTCTAGTGCAGTTATTAGACTGCTGATTGCTTGCTGAAGTGCCACTTTTCTTATTCTGAGAAGTCATACCGCTTTTTGCGTTTTGTGAGTTGTTCTTTTTACTTGACATGGTGTTCACCTGCCTTTCTCCCTTTGGGGTACGAGCATAGTATCACCATATAATTTAAAGTTTATACATAAAAATTTTATTTAGCTCCAAAAACTTGTTGTTTGAGTTTAAGACCAGTTGGTGTTATCGCAAGCCCACCTTGAGAAGTTTCTCTAAGTGAGCATGGAAGACTAGCACCAACTTGTTTCATTGCTATTATACATTCATCAGCTGGAATTTTGCTTTCTACGCCTGCAAGTGCCATTTCGGCTGATGAAAAAGCTATAACTGTGCCTGATACATTGCGTTTTATACATGGTATTTCAACAAGTCCAGCAACAGGGTCACATACCAAACCTAGCTGGTTTTTTATTGCCATGGCACAAGCATGAGCTGATTGTTCTGGTGTGCCACCAGCAAGTTCCACAAGGCAGGCGGCTGCCATAGCACTAGCTGAACCACATTCAGCTTGGCAGCCGCCTTCTGCACCAGCTACACTTGCTTTTTGTGCTATAACCATGCCAAATGCACCCGCAGTAAACAGGCTCATTATTGCTTGCTTTTCATCGCACTTGCCGCTTTCAAGCATGGAAATTATACATGCAGGCAAAATTCCGCATGAGCCTGCTGTGGGTGATGCTACTATTTTACCCATTGCTGCATTATATTCTGATACTGCGATAGCTTTCATAATTGCTAAGTTTAAAAAACTTCCACACAAACCGCCAGTTTGTGCGTATTTTTCCATTTTTGCAGCATCACCGCCTGTAAGACCAGAAGTAGAACGCAAATCAGGCTTTTTTCCCTCATTTACCGCTTGACACATTATTTTAAAATTTTGAGCCATTTTATCAAAAAGTGCCTGCTCAGTTTGCTCCATTTGCAAAGCTTCATCATTTAAAACAATTTCTGATATTTTTTTATTTTGTTTATCAGCTTCTTTACAAAGTTCATATATGCTTGTATAAGATAACATTTTTTTACCTCTTTTTTAAATAGCTTTAATTAGTATTACATTTATTATATTAGGCAATATTTGAAAATTTTGTATTAAATAATCTGGCACTTCACCATCAACTTCTATGGTCATAACCGCTTCACCGCCTTTTTTGGGGCGTGAAAGTCTGAAATTTCCTATATTAAGTCCAGAATATGCCATAAAGTTGGTAACTGCTGCAATAGTTCCTGGTTTATCATGATGAAGTATAAGAAGTGTATTGTATTGTCCTGTAAATGAAACCTCAAGCCCATTTATCTCAGTAACCAGTATATTTCCTCCGCCTATGCTACAACCTTGTATTGTACATTCAGCACCATTTTCACCTTTTAATGTTATTCTTGCTGTGTTTGGGTGAGCGTCTGGCAAGTTTATAAGCTCAAAATTATATTCTAAGCCGCTTTCTTTTGCAAGTGTTAATGCATTTCTTATTCTCTCATCATGTGAATGCATTCCCATTATTCCTGCAATTATAGCCTTGTCTGTGCCATGTCCTTTATATGTTTCTGCAAATGAACCAGAAAGCATAATTTTTGCTTTAACCGCTTTTTGCCCTAAGATTTTCCATGCAACTCGACCAAGTCTTACAGCTCCCGCTGTATGTGAACTTGATGGCCCTATCATTATAGGCCCTATTATATCAAAAACATTCATATTTAAAATCCTTTCTTTATAATAAAAAGTAACGCCTATTTATATTTTGACGTTACTTTTTCTGACTAATTCTTATTAAATGTGAAAAATCTTTGACCTATATAATTACAAAAAACAAATAAACACATACCAACTAGCATTGCACCATTTTCCTGTACGCTAGTTGATGCACCAGATAATATTTTTGCAACAATAGGTTTTGCAACTCCATAAGAAATAAAATAACATATGGAAATATTGATTATAAATTTTATAATTATCTTAAAATCTTTATCCTTATTATTAAAGGTAAAGTTTTTATTTAGAAAATAACTTACAATACTGCCTATAACATAATTTGAAGCAGAAGAAATCCAATATCCAAAATGTAATACATTATACATTAAGAACATTACAGAAGTACCAACCAGTGTATTTATAACACCTACTATTATAAATTTCCAAAATGTTTTATCAAATAGTTTGCCCATTTTATTTATCCTCATCAAAAGTTTTTTCGGAAATTATATATTTTGGTCGTTGTTTAGTTTCCATATATATTTTACCTACATATTCACCTATAACACCAAGAGAAATTAACTGTATACCACCAATAAAACAGGTAGCGATTAAACTGCTTGACCAACCAGCAACAACATTACCAGAGAAGAAAGACACAAGTGCATATATAATCAAAAGAAACGATAAAACAGAAATGCATACACCAAGTCCGGTTATAAGTCTGATAGGTTTTACACTAAGGCTTGTTATACCATCAAATGCTAAAGCAAGCATTTTTTTAAGAGGATAGTGGCTTTCACCAGCTATTCTTTCATTTCTTTCATAATAAACACATGTGCTTTTAAAACCTACCAGTGGAAACATACCTCTAAGAAATATATTTACCTCTTTAAAATTTGCAAATTCATTTAATACTTTAGAAGATACCAAACGATAATCTGCATGATTATATACAATATCTGCCCCCATCCACTTTATAAGTTTATAAAAGCTTTCAGCGGTAAAACGTTTGAAAAATGTGTCTGTTGCTCTTTTACTACGTACACCATATACAATTTCAGCACCATTAATATAATTATCAACCATTTCGTCCATAGCATTTATATCATCTTGCCCATCACAATCAATAGAAATGGTTATATCACATCTATCTTTAGCCTCCATGAGACCAGCTAAAAGTGCATTTTGATGACCTCTATTACGGCTAAGTGTAATGCCTTCATAGTGTATATTTTCATTTGAAAGTGATTTAATTATCTGCCATGTATCATCTTTACTACCATCATTTACAAATAAAACTTTGCTGTCTTGTGAAATTTTATTTTTATTTATTAGGCTTGTGATTTTATTTAAAAAAAGCGGTGCTGTTATAGGTAAGACAGCTTGTTCATTATAACAAGGGATAACTATATATAGTGTAGGTGTATTATTCATTTATATTCACCGTCCGTTTTATTTTTTTAAAATATAACCTAATTCTGTTTGCTCTAAATTATATCCAAAAGCATCTATAAAACCATTTACATATTCTAAAACATTATAATCTGACTTTGAACAATAAATAACAGATGGTATTTTATCAGGATTTAAGTTATAATATTCCATAAGTTTATTAAAACTAGGCTCATTTATACCAGATAACCATGCAGAAAAACTAGCACTTGGTTTACTATCTGATAAATATAGATAAGTGCTTGTGGTGTAGTAAAGTACAGAGCCATCATTTATATCTCTAACTGGTTGAGTATCAACATATAATTGTTCATAATTTTCTTTGTTTTCTTTGGTTGTAAAAATTCCTTTTTCTGCACCAACTGTTATTTGTTCGGTCATATCACTCATAGAGCCATTTTCCCAGAAAAGCGAATTGTAACGCACATAACCCATTAAGCATATAAACACTGCTAAAAGAATACAAGTTGTATATTTAAGTTGCATATTGAACTTATATTTTTTAATATCCCAGTCCTTGAGCCAGTTATATATCATAATGAAACTGCCAATAGTTGATACTGTTGTTGCAGTTGATATAACATAAAAGCCTTGGTTTGAAGACCAGTTTACACAAAACGCATATATAAACCCATTAAGCCATAAAAATAGAAAATATTTTAAATTCTTTTTTGGCAAAAATAAAAATGCAAATAAGCCAAGTATACAGCTAGGGAACATAAGGAAGTTTATATATCTATTAAAAAATATAAATGGTAAAATATATATAACAGTTAATAATATACCGATTATGGCATATATATATTTATTTTGTCCATCTTTTTTATCTGATACAATAATAATAGATAATACAATTGTTCCGCCTATTACAAGTTCAGAAAAAACATTACTATATCTAATAAAAGTAATATATTTATATATATTTTCTAGTATAGTTACTCTAGGGTGGTCTGGGTCATTTAACAGAATAGGGAATGCAGACATTATTTCTAAAATAGATGCTCTTGATAAAACAAATATGCCAAAAATAACAGCAAGAGTTGCACAGCCTAAAGTTAAATATATAAATTCTTTTATGTTGTCTTTGATATGTGATTTAATAGATATTATTATTGAAACTAAGGCATAAATAAAATATCCTATAACTAAATATGGACAGCACAAAACTGCAGCAGCATAAAATAAACCTGCTAAATATGAAATATACCACTTTTTATTATCATTTGTAGCAAGTAAAATACCTGTTATTGTTGTACATGCAACAGCTATTGAATTATAGGATAATGCCATAATACCAAATGTTGTAAACAGTAGATATGATATAGATGCACCCAATGCAGCAATTTTATATTTTCTTAAACGAACATATATAAATAATGATGTGCATATGTGAAGAAAGGTGAAAATATACCTAAAATGCAGTATTATTCCATCTGTACCATCAAAAACTAATTGATATAATTTCATAAATGGATATATCAAAAATCCTGCCATTTGTGATAAATGCCATTCATTTATAAAAAGCCCATCACCCGCAGTAAGTCTGTATGGCACTGTTAAATAAAATGACTCATCTTGATTTCCAAAGCCATATCGGCATTTATAAAAGATGAATATGGAACCAATTAAAAACAATAGCATAAATACAATGTCTACTTTATTTAATTTTAGTTTTTTTATCATCATACACGTCCTTTTTTTATATTTTTTAGATAATCCAGATATAAGTATATCATAATTCAAAATAAAAAAAAACACGATATTATTATCTTGTTGTATATTGTACCTTATATAGTTAAAAGTGTATAATAAATAGTAAAACTATTATATGGAGACTAATTTATATATTTTATTGGAGGAATATAATGCGAATATTACAGATGATGGGTGGAGGAGATGTAGGTGGTGCTAAAACCCATATAATGACGCTTGTTCAAGCACTTAGTAAAGAAAATGATGTATGTTTAGTGAGTTTTAGAGATGGCGATTTTCCAAAAGAGGCTATTAAACGTGGGATTAATGTAAAAATATTTCAGTATCTTAACCTTTTTACTTGTAGGAATAAAGTTCTTGAGCTTATTGATGAATTTAAACCAGATATAATTCATTGTCATGGCTCAAAATCAAATGTTATAGGTGTTATGATTGGAGCAAAAAGACCTAATATTCCTATTATGACAACAGTTCATTCTGATTATAAGCTCGATTATATGGGAAATCCACTTAAACAGTACACATATGGTACATTAAATGCAATAGCTCTTAGATTTATGGATTTTCACCAGCCTGTTGCAGATAGAATGGCTAGAACGCTTATAACCCGTGGGTTTGACCCACAAAAAATGTGTGTAATTTATAATGGTATGGATTTTAAAGACCCTATTCAAAATTTAGATAGAATTGCTTATATAAAAGACAAATGGGGAATGGATATATCTGATGATGATATAGTATGTGGTATAGCGGCTAGACTTACCGCAGTTAAAGATATTTTTACATGCGTTAAGGGTTTTGCTATAGCTGCAAAAGAACAACCTAAACTAAAACTGCTTTTAGCAGGTGATGGGGAAGATGAAAAACCGCTTAGAAAACTTATTCAGTCACTCGGTATAGAGGATAAAGTGCTATTTTGTGGCTGGGTAAAGGAGATGGACAAGTTTTTTGCATCTATTGATATAAATTTATTGACTTCTGTATCTGAAACTTTTCCATATTCTATATTAGAGGGTATAAGAGAAGGTTGTGCTACTATTTGTTCTGATGTTGGCGGTATGAGTGAACTCATAGATAGTGGTGAAAATGGATTTATTTTTAAACCTAAAGATTATGAAACACTAGCTAAAGATATACTTATACTAGCAAATGACAAAGAAAAACGTCAAACATTCGCTAAAAAACTCTATGAAAAAGCGGACAGAGATTTTTCTCTTAGAACTATGTGTCAAACTCAAATAAATAACTATAAAACTGTTATAAAACGATTTGAGCGACAAAAGAAATTTAAACGTGATGAAATAGTTATCTGTGGTGCTTATGGTAAAGGAAATTCAGGTGATGACGCTATATTAAAGGCTATTGTTCAGGAAATGCGTGCAATAGACCCAGACCGCAGAATAACTGTTATGTCAAGACGCCCGCTTGAAACAAAGCTTGTTTATCGTACTGATGCTGTTTATACATTTAGATTTGGTCAGATATTGAAAAGGCTTCATAAATCTGCCCTTTATATAAATGGTGGCGGTAGTCTTATGCAAGATGTAACTTCAACACGTTCACTTAGATATTATCTTTTAACTTTAGACCAAGCTAAACGTATGGGCTGTAAAGTTATTATGTATGGCTGTGGTATTGGTCCAATAAATAAGCCAAGCAACAGAAAATGTGCAGCTAAAACTATAAATCGTTCGGTAGACATTATAACCTTACGTGATGATTTATCACGTGGCGAATTAAATAGCATGGGTATTGTAAAGCCTGATATTAGGCTTTCGGCTGACCCTACTATTATTTTAAAGCCTGCAAGCGATTTACTTGTAGATACAGCTTTTGAAGAATGCAATGTGCCGCTTGATAAAAATTATATAGGCTTTGGAATTAGAAAATGGAAAAGCTTAGATGAAGTTTCTGATGAAATTGTAAAAGCGGCTGAATATGCATATAAAAAATATGGTCTTATACCGCTTTTTGTGCCTATTGAATATCCATCAGATTTAGAACCTGCTCAGCAAATAGGTAGTAAACTTAAATGCCCTTACTATATGATAACAAAACGTCAATCCATAGAAACTACTATTGGTATTTTAGCTCGTATGAAAACAGTTATTGGTATTAGACTTCATTCGCTTATGTTTTCCGCAGCCGCTGGCGTTCCTGTTATCGGTATGAGCTATGATATAAAGGTAGATGGTTTTCTTAAATATATAGGTAGTCGCACTTGTATTCCTCTAAGTGATGTAACCGCTGAAAAGCTATTACCACTTATTGATGAATGTGTGACTGGTAAGCTTGATGAAGAAGTACGCCAAACCGCTGAGATGCTTCGTAAACGTGAACGTCAAAATGTAATTTCCGTATGTGAGTTACTAGAAAAACACCGTAAACAACAGTAGAACACGACAAACCTTGTTATAATTGCACCTTTTCTTTTGGGCAAGTATACGATTTTTAAAAACACAGTTAAAAAAGCTTGAAACCATCATGTTTACTAGATAAAATATAGGATATAAGGCAATACATTGACTGCATAAGGAGGCATTATCATGCTAAGTTCAGGCATTTTTTTAATAAGCCAATCATATATTTACAAGCATGGCACTTTTGCAGGCATTTTTATAACCAAATAACTAAAATGCAGGGTACAGTTGTATCCTGCATTTCTTTTTTGGTCAACCAGTATATTTTTATCTTTTGGAGGATTTTCGCAAATGAAAAAGGTATGTATTGTAATGGGTTCAGATAGCGACCTAAAAGTTATTAGCAAATGTATTGATAAACTTAAAACATTTGAAATTCCGTTTGAAGTGCGTATTGTTTCTGCACACCGTACCCCACTTGCTGCGGAAACCCTTGCTAAAAATGCAAAAAATGATGGCTTTGGTATTATTATTGCTGCTGCTGGTAAAGCAGCTCATCTTGGCGGTGTAATCGCAGCTTATACAACCTTGCCTGTTATAGGTGTGCCTATGGGCACAAGCGTTATGGGCGGCATGGACAGCCTACTTTCTATGGTTCAAATGCCTAAGGGTATTCCAGTGGCTTGTGTGGCTATTGATGGTGCAGAAAATGCGGCTATACTAGCGGCACAGATTATTGCTTTATCAGATGATGCACTTGCTGAAAAACTAGAGCAGTTTAAAAAAGATATGGCTGATGAGGTTTCCGCTAAGGACGCTAAAGTTAGAGCCGAATATCAAGCATAAAAAAGGAGAATATTAAAATGACAAAGTTAGAACAATTATATGAAGGTAAAGCTAAGAAAGTTTTTAAAACCGATGACGAAAACTTATATATTGTAGATTATAAAGATGATGCAACTGCTTTTAATGGTGAAAAAAAGGGAACTATTGCTGGTAAGGGTGTTATTAATAACATTATGAGCAACCATATGTTCCAGCTACTTGAAAAGCAGGGTGTGCCTACTCACTTTGTTGAGCAGCTTTCCGAGCGTGAAACCGTTGTTAAAAAGGTTTCTATTGTACCTCTTGAGGTTATTATTCGTAATATCTCTGCTGGTTCTTTTGCTAAGCGTTATGGTGTCAATGAGGGCATTGTTTTCGACCAGCCAACTATTGAGTTTTCCTATAAGAATGATGACTTAGGCGACCCACTGATTAACGATTATCATGCTATGGCTTTAAAACTTGCTACCGCTGAGGAAATCGAAACAATCAAAAAGATGGCTTTCAAGGTAAACGAGGTTATGAAGGCTTATTTTGACACATTAAATGTAACTTTAGTTGACTTTAAGCTTGAATTTGGTAAAACAGATGATGGCACTATTATTTTGGCTGATGAAATCTCTCCTGACACATGTCGTCTATGGGATAAGGATACTGGCGAGAAGCTTGACAAAGACCGTTTCCGCCGTGACCTTGGAAATGTTGAGGAGGCTTATCAGGAAATTCTTCGCCGTTTAACTGGTAAATAATTATTACGAGGTAAATCTAAATATTATGAAATATAAAATGAAAAAATTAAATCGCACACCTTTTGACTCAGATGCTGTACATGAAGAATGTGGTGTATTTGGTATTTATGTCCCAGAAGGCTGTAATTTAAGCCCTGCTCATGAGGCGTATACTGCACTTTTTGCACTTCAGCACAGAGGTCAAGAGGCTTGCGGTATTGCTGTAAATAACAGAGGTGTTATCAAGTGCCATAAGGACATTGGTCTTGTAAATGATGTTTTTGACCAGCAAATTCTTGATAGTATGGCAGGTCAAATGGCTATTGGTCATGTACGTTATTCAACAACTGGTGACCCTCACCGTGAAAATGCTCAGCCTCTTTCTATCACTCATATTAAAGGTAATTTGGCTGTTGCTCACAATGGCAACCTTGTAAATGCTAGTGAACTTCGCAAGGAAATTGAAACAACAGGCGGTATTTTCCGTTCTACATCAGATACAGAAGTTTTAGTTTATACTATTGTTCGTGAACGTTTAAAATGCGGCTCTATTGAAGAGGCTGTACTTAACACTATGAATGTGGTTCAAGGTGCATATTCACTTTGCATTATGTCACCTCGTAAATTAATCGCTGCACGTGACCCTCGTGGTATGCGTCCTTTATGTATGGGTAAAACCTCAGAGGGTGCTATTATTTTCGCCTCTGAGTCTTGTGCATTAGATGCTCTTGGTGCGGAATTTGTAAGAGATATTGAACCAGGTGAAGTTGTTATTGTTGAAGGCGGTGAAATTCGCTCTCTACATAGTGAGGTTAAATGTAAAACTGCCGCTTGTGTATTTGAATATATTTATTTTGCTCGTCCAGACTCTGTAATTGATGGTGCATCTGTTGAACTTGCTCGTCAAGAAGCGGGTAAATACTTATCTATTGAACACCCAGTCGGTGCTGATGTTGTTATCGGTGTGCCTGATTCTGGTATTCCTGCTGCTATCGGTTATGCTAAATGTTCTGGTATTCCTTATGGTGTTGGTCTTATCAAAAACCGTTATATTGGTAGAACTTTTATTCAGCCAGGACAATCAAAGCGTGAACGCTCTGTACGTTTAAAATTAAATGCTCTTAGAGAAGCTGTAAACGGTAAGCGTGTTATTATGGTTGATGACTCCATTGTTCGTGGTACAACATGTGCTAGACTTGTAAAGCTTGTTCGTGACGCTGGTGCTAAAGAAGTACATATGAGAATTTCTGCACCTCCTTTCCGTCACCCTTGTTTCTTTGGTACTGATATCCCTGAGCGTACTCAGTTACTCGCTCATGAACGCAGCGTTGAAGAAATGCGTCAGATTATCGGTGTTGATAGCCTTGGTTTCTTATCCGTTGAGGCTACAAGACGTATTGCATTAAATTGTAAACTCGGTTTTTGTGATGCTTGCTTTACTGGTGAGTATCCAATGAAAGTTCCAAATCAAGTTGATAAAAATATGTTTGAAAGTGAGATTGAATTATGAGTGAGAGCCGTTCCGAAAGCTACAAAGCAGCAGGTGTAGATGTTGTTGCTGGTTATGAAGCTGTAAAACTTATTAAACCTATGGTTGAAAGCACTTTTATTCCAGGGGTTATTGGTAGCCTTGGCGGTTTTGGTGGTCTTTTCCAGCCTGATTTTAAAGGCATGGAAGAACCTGTTCTGGTTTCTGGTACTGATGGTGTTGGTACTAAGCTGAAACTCGCTTTTTTAATGGATAAGCATGATACTATTGGTATTGATGCTGTCGCTATGTGTGTAAATGATATCGCTTGCTGTGGTGCAAAACCTCTGTTTTTCCTTGATTATATTGCTGTGGGTAAGAATTTCCCTGAAAGAGTTGCAAGCATCGTTTCTGGTATTACTGAAGGTTGTCGTCAAGCGGGTTGTGCTTTAATCGGCGGCGAGACCGCTGAAATGCCAGGATTTTATCCTGTTGATGAATATGATGTTGCCGGCTTCTCTGTTGGTATGGTCGATAAAAAGAAAATGATTGATGGCAGCAGACTAACAGCTGGTGATGTTTTAATCGGTGTTGCTTCTTCTGGTGTTCACTCTAATGGTTATTCTCTTGTTCGTAAAACATTAGGCATTGATGAAAACTCTGTTAAAAAATATATTGATGAACTAGGAAAGACTTTAGGCGAGGAGCTTTTAACCCCAACCAAGATTTATGTAAAGGCTATCCAGAACCTTATTGCAAATACTGATGTAAAGGCAATTAGCCATATTACAGGCGGCGGCTTCTATGAAAATGTACCTCGTATGTTAGGTGATAACACTCATGCGGTTATTCGTAAAAATGCTGCTCCTGTACTCCCTATATTTGATGTTATAGCTAAGGCTGGCAATATCCCAGAGCGTGATATGTATAACACATTTAATATGGGTGTAGGTTTGATGGTTGCTGTTGCAGCTGATGACGCTGACAAGGCTATTAAGGCTTTAGCTGATGCTGGTGAAACTGCTTATATTATGGGTGAAATCACCACAGGCGAAAAGGGTATTACTTTAGTTTAAGAGGTTTATTATTGTGAATATAGCTGTATTAGTTTCAGGTGGCGGAACAAATTTGCAAGCACTTATTAATGCAGAACAAAATGGCGAAATTCATGGCGGCAATATTGCCGCTGTGATTTCTTCAAATCCTAATGCCTATGCTTTAGAACGTGCCAAAAAAGCATTTATTCCGTCCTATATCTTAAAAAGAAAAGATTATGAAACAGCTGAAGATTATGGCATAGCTCTTGACACAATGCTATGTCAGATTAAAATAGACTTAGTAGTACTTGCAGGCTTTATGACTGTATTGCCTGATGAGTTTTGCAAGAAATGGGAAAATAAAATTATAAATGTACACCCGTCGCTTATTCCATCTTTTTGTGGAGAAGGCTTTTATGGTCTTCATGTGCATGAGGCGGCTCTCGCAAAGGGGGTAAAGGTAACAGGTGCAACTGTGCATTTTGTTTCTGAAATTGTTGACGGTGGTGCTATAATTTTACAAAAGGCTGTTGAAGTTATGCCAGATGATACTCCAGAAGTTTTACAAAGACGTGTTATGGAGCAGGCTGAATGGCATATTCTCCCTAAAGCTGTATCCCTATTTTGTGAAAACCGTTTGCAAATTAACGGTCAAATAGTTAAAATTTTGCCTGAAAACTAAGAAAAGGGGTTTATATTTATGTTTCGTAATTTTGTATACAATATTCAAGAGGAACTGCAAAGCAACGCTTATCCAGGTCGTGGCATAATCCTCGGCAGAACTAAGGATAACAAAAAGAATGTTATCGCTTATTTTATTATGGGTCGCTCTGAAAACAGCCGTAATCGTGTTTTTGTTGAAACAGAGGACGGTATTCGCACAGAAGCTTTTGACGCTTCAAAAATGACTGACCCTTCACTAATTATTTATCACCCTGTTCGCACATGTGAGGGTAAAACTGTAGTTACAAATGGTGACCAGACAGACACTATTTGTGAATACTTAAAGCAGGGTAAAAGCTATATTGAGGCTTTGCGTACACGTCAATTTGAGCCAGACGCTCCAAATTATACTTCTCGTATTTCCGCAGTTGTAAATGAAGATGGCTCTTATGATATTTCTATACTAAAGAACTTTACTTCTGATAGAACAGCTAACAAGCGTTTCTTCTATGAATATGATAAGCCTGTTGCTGGTTTAGGTCATTTTATTCACACTTATATGTGTGATGGTGACCCACTACCACCATTTAGAGGCGAGCCTAAATGTATTCAAATTGATTATGATATCAATGATTTTGCAAATCTACTTTGGGAGTCTATGAATGAAATAAATAAGATTTCTCTATTTGTTCGTTATATTGACCTTGAAACAGGCGAAACCGAAACTATTATAAAGAATAAATACCAGAAGTAAGGTGAATTTATGAAAGAATTAACTCTTAAATATGGTTGTAACCCTAACCAAAAGCCTTCCCGTATTTTTATGACAGAGGGAGAACTTCCAATAGAAGTTCTAAATGGTAAACCAGGTTATATAAATTTCTTAGATGCTTTTAACGCTTATCAGCTTGTTAGTCAGCTTAAAGAAGCTACTGGTCATGCTGCGGCTGCTTCTTTTAAACATGTATCTCCAGCGGGTGCGGCTCTTGGTTATCCTCTAACAGAAACTGAAAAGCAGATGTATTTTGTTGACGCAGAAAAACTTTCTCCTATCGCTTCTGCTTATGCTCGTGCTAGAGGTGCTGACCGTCTTTGCTCTTATGGTGATTTTGTAGCGTTAAGTGATACCTGTGATGCTGATACCGCTAATCTGCTTTTAAATGAAGTTTCTGATGGCATTATTGCTCCAGATTACACAGATGAGGCTCTGGAAATCCTAAAAAGAAAGCGTAAGGGCAACTATAATGTAATTAAAATTGATGAGAATTATAAGCCAAAGGCTATTGAAAAGCGTGATGTTTTTGGTGTGACTTTTGAACAGGGTTACAATGATTTTAAAATCAGTAAGGATTTATTAAATAATATTGTAACTGATAACAAAAATCTAACCGATGAAGCTGCTCTTGATATGATTGTTGCTCTTATCACTCTTAAATACACTCAGTCTAACTCTGTTTGCTATGTTAAAAATGGTCAGACTATCGGTGTGGGTGCAGGTCAGCAAAGCCGTATACACTGTACTCGTCTTGCAGGCACAAAGGCTGATAACTGGTTCTTACGTCAACACCCTAAAGTTTTAGGTTTACAGTTTGTTGATGGTATACGTAGACCAGATAGAGATAATGCAATCGACCTTTATATTTCTGATGAATATGAAGATATTCTTGCTGATGGTGTTTGGGAGCAAACTTTCAAAGTTAAGCCTGAAATTTTAACCGCTGAGGAAAAAAAGGCTTGGATTGCTAAAAATACAGGTGTTACTGTTGGCTCTGATGCATTTTTCCCATTCGGTGATAATGTTGAACGTGCTAGAAAATCCGGTGTAGAATTTATTGTTCAACCAGGTGGCTCTATCCGTGATGACCATGTAATTATGACTGCAAATAAATATAATATGGTTATGAGCTTTACAGGAATGCGTTTATTCCATCACTAAAAAATTAAGCGTGTCGCAGTTTCTCTTGTGACACGCTTTTATAAAATTAAAGTTTTCGATAAAACCTTGACTTTTTGGAGTTTGGGGCAAAGCCCCATAAATAAATGGAGGTAAATTATGAAGGTTTTAGTTGTAGGCGGTGGCGGTCGTGAACACGCTATCTGTCACGCTCTTAGCAAAAGTGCAAAAGTAGATAAAATTTGGTGTGCTCCAGGTAATGGAGGTATTGCTAGTATTGCTGAATGTGTGGATATAACCGCTACTGATATAGAAAAAATGGTGGCTTTCGCTAAAGAAAATAAGCCTGATTTAGTTATGGTTGCTCCTGATGACCCTTTAGCTCTTGGTATGGTTGACGCTTTAGAAGCTGCTGGTATTCGTGCATTTGGTCCTCATAAAAATGCTGCTATTATTGAAGGCTCTAAATCTTTTGCTAAGGATTTAATGCAGAAATACAATATTCCAACTGCAAATTATGCTGTTTTTGAGGAGTCTTCTAAGGCTATTGAATATATTAAAGAGCAGGGTGCACCTATTGTTGTAAAGGCTGATGGTTTAGCACTTGGTAAGGGTGTTACTGTTGCTATGACCGAAGAAGATGCTATAAATGCGGTTAAAGACGCTATGGACGGTGGGGCTTTTGGCTCTGCTGGTGCTAGAGTTGTTATTGAGGAATTTTTAACTGGCCCTGAAGTTTCAGTTTTAGCTTTTACTGATGGTAAAACAATTAAAACTATGCCATCTGCTCAAGACCACAAGCGTGCTTATGACCATGACAAAGGTCCTAATACTGGTGGTATGGGTGCTTTTTCTCCATCAAGAATGTATACTGATGAAATAGCTAAAACTTGTATGGATACTATTTTCCGCCCAACTATTGATGCTATGGCAAAAGAGGGTAGAACATTTAAGGGTGTTATTTATTTTGGTCTTATGTTAACTCCTAAAGGTCCTAAAGTTATTGAATACAATGCCCGCTTTGGTGACCCTGAAACTCAAGCTGTGCTTTCAAGGCTAGAAACAGATATTTTTGATATTTTTAATGCTGTTATTGATGGCACTCTTGAAAATATCGACATTAAATGGTCTGATAATGCCGCTTGTTGTGTTTGTATGGCTTCTGGTGGCTATCCTGCAAAATATGAAAAAGGTAAAGTTATCACTGGCTTAGATAGTGTAACTGACTCTATGGTTTATCATGCTGGTACAAAATTGTCTGATGGTGTTATGGTAACTAATGGCGGTCGTGTACTGGGTGTAACTGCTAATGCAAAAACTCTTGACGAAGCAATCAAAAAAGCGTATGCTGATGTTAAGAAAATTCATTTCGATGGTGTACACTTCCGTACAGATATCGGTGTGAAATAAATTTAAGGAGTCTATATGAAAGTAGAAAAACAAGAACAAATTTTAAAATG
Organism: Butyricicoccus sp.; assembly: GCA_017886875.1. GTDB lineage: Bacteria > Bacillota > Clostridia > Oscillospirales > Butyricicoccaceae > Butyricicoccus_B. The sequence continues at coordinate 69,591 of JAGHIZ010000063.1, forward strand.
TATGGCTGAAGTTTTAAATCAAAACGGATTTAAGGCTGAAACAATGAAAGCTGAAAATGTACCAATGATTCTCCATGCTGAACCTCCTAAGCAGGGTAAGGCTCAAATGGACGTCACTGTTGAATGTTGCTTTATTCCTATGCCTCTGCCAGGTGGTGAGGATAATGGCATGTTACAATTCTTTGTAACCCTATTCCAGAATGCACCAAAGGAAAACTTTGGTCATCTGCGTGCAGCTTGTGCTTACTGCAATAACTTCAGTGCAATCGGTTACTTTGGTTTATTCGACCATGCAGGTCAGATTTTCTTAAAGCACAATACTTTAATTGATTGCTCTAAGGATTTACAGTCCATTGTAACTTTCTTTGCAGATAATATGTCAATGGTAATGTCTACTGTTAATAGATTTATTGACGGTATGACTTCTGTTGGTTTCTCAGGTGTTACTCTTGATGCTGCTGTTGAGCAGGAACTATTTCCTAAGCTATAATTTTAAAGCCCGTTGAGTTTTTGCTCAACGGGCTTTTTATCATTTTCTTTTGATTTTTGCAAGTATCATTTTAATTTCTTCTTTACCCTCACCAGAGACTATTATACATACTGTGTATGCAAATCCGCCTGCGGCTATTGCTAGCACAAGTCTTAACAATTCACCAATAGGCAGTAATGTGCAGAAATATGCAGCCAGTCCGCAAAGAATTGCTGAAACTAATATTCTTATAAATGAACCCATTGGAACTCGCCACATAAAATATTTTCTAACTCTTATTGAGGTTAAAATAAAATATGTCGCAAAAGCGATAAGCGAACCCATTGCACCACCTGTAAAACCTAACGCATGAACACATGCAATACTAGCTACTATTTTTACTATCATTGCTATCATACAGTTGGTTAAAACAGGTTTTGTATCTTGTTCAAGCTCATAGCCTTTATTTGCATATTCAGTAAGTCCCATAAACACCATTGCAAATGCTGTTGTGCCTATTACTGATGCACCAGCTTCATAGCCATCTGCAAAGAATACCGAGCAAAACGCATGTGATACTGCTGCAAGTCCAAAGGCGGCAGGCAGTGCCACAAGCATATAAAGTCGTACACCTGAACCAAGTAAAATTTTAGCTTCGTCCTTGCTTCTGTCATTCCATGCTCTTAAAACAGCAGGATATACACCTCTTAAAACACCTACTGAAAGCATTGTAAAAACAGAGTTTGGAATGGAGCTGTTATAATAATAAATAGCTCCTGTTGCATTACCAAAAACACCATATATATAAAATCTATCAAATAATGTTAAAAGTCCGGAACAAAGAGCCACACCCATAAGAGGTACACCATATGTTAACATCTTATTTAGCATGGCTTTGCTTGAAAACTTAAATCTAACAACAGTTGGCATTTTTAATGCAAAAATAGCTCCTATTGCTCCTATTCCGTCAGCTACTATATTTGCTATAAATGCTGGAGTTGGGTCAGGGAAGTTATTTTTTCCGCCAACCAATATAAACGCTATTACAAGTTTTAAAATAGCTGAAATAAGGGAAAATAAAATTGCAGGTTTTACTTTATCAAGCTGTACAAGTGTATTTATTAAAATCGTAAATGCTGTATATGTGCAGAACATAACAGCTCCAAATATAAAACTGCTGTTTTGACATATAACTCCTATGCTTGTACAAGCTATAACGCCTACAACACCCATAATTAAATATACTATGGTCATTGTAGATAATAGTTCGCTTGCTTTATCCCGCTTATATTCCTCAGCTGCATAGCGTGTGCTTGCATTTGCCATCCATGCTGCAATAAGTAAATATGAAAAATTTATAACTTGTTGCACAAGTCCAAATGAGCCCGCTGCAGGTTCGGTAAATATATGCGTATACATTGAGGACATCATTAAAAGAAGTACGCCCTCTAATATTTTTGCAGGTAAAAATAATACTGCATTCTTTGTCATAGTATTTTTTTCTGACATATTAACTCCTTAGCCGAAAGTATTCGGCAAATATTAGTCTATCACAACATTTTTTAAATTGCAATGTGCGTAAAATGGTTAAAGCCCTTTTCAAATTGGCTTTATAGGCGTATACTATGCAATGTAATCAAAAATGGAGGTAGAAATTTGTGAATTATTTAAGAGAACTTGGAATAATTTTAGCTATTTGTGTGCTAGGTGAGGTTATATCTATTTTGATAGGTGGGGCATTGCCTGCTAATGTTTTAGGTATGATTTTATTGCTTGTTTTACTTGCAACAAGGCTTATAAAAGCCCGTCAGGTTGAACATGCAGCCGATTTCTTTCTTAAAAATATGGCTATATTCTTTTTGCCTGTAAGCCTTGGAATTTTAGAGATTTATAATCAGCTTAAAAGCCAACTTGTAGCTATTATTGCAGTTTGTTTTATAACAACTTTTTTAACTGCACTTGCAACCGCTGCAACTGTACACTTTATTTTAGTTTTACAAAACAAAAAAGGGGAAAATAAAAATGTATAACGCTTTAACATCTCCAATCGCTTGTTTAGCTCTTTCTTTGCTTGCTTATTCATTTGGTCTTTGGATAAATGAAAAAACTAAGTCACCTTTTGCTAATCCACTTTTAATTTCTTGTTTAATTGTTGGTGCTGTAATTGTTATATTTAAAATCCCGCTAGAAACATATAACGAAGGTGGGGGAGTGCTTACCCTTTGTTTAACTCCTGCAACTATTGCTCTGGCTGTACCTATTTACAGACAACTTGAAATACTAAAGAAAAATCTTTTGCCTATTTTAGCGGGTGCTTTAGTTGGCTCTATTGTTTCTATAGTTAGTGTTTATATTTTGGGTAATCTTTTCGGACTTAATTCTCAAATAGTAAAATCACTTCTCCCTAAGTCTGTTACTACTCCAATAGGTGTTGCTCTTAGCTCGTCATTGGATGGTTTAACGGCTGTTACTTCTCTTGCTATTATTATAACCGGTATTATAGGTGCTGTATGCCTGCCAGCTGTGCTTAAATTATTTGGCTTTAAACACCCTGTTGCAACTGGTATATCTATTGGTACTGCTTCTCATGCTGTTGGCACTTCAAGAGCTTTACAATTAGGCGAAGTAGAGGGTGCTATGAGTGGTTTAGCTATTGGTATTGCTGGTCTTATAACTGCTATTATTATTTCTGTTGGTTCGGCTATACTATTGTAATTTTATATGTTATTATTGTGTTACTTAATGCTTTTATTATGAAAGGTTATGATAAAATGAACCCAGAAACACTAACTTTATATGCTATTACTGACAGAAGTTGGCTTCAAGGTCGCTCGCTCGCTTCTGATGTGGAACAAGCTATTTTAGGCGGTGCTACAATTATACAAATCCGTGAAAAAAACATCTCTGATGATGAGTATATAAAAAGGGCAGGCGAAATTTTACCTATATGTAAGAAATATAATATTCCACTTATTATAAATGATAAGGTATCTGTTGCTAAGGCTTTGGGCTGTGGCGTGCATCTTGGTGCTTCAGATGGCGATATAAAAACCGCTAGGCAGATATTAGGTGAAAATGCTATAATCGGTGCTACTGCAAAAACTATAGAAACTGCTAGGCTCGCTGAGGCTGCTGGTGCTGATTATATAGGTTCTGGTGCTGTTTTTGGCTCGGAAACTAAAACAGATGCTAAACCTATGAATTTAGATTTATTTAGCCAAATTTGCAAATGTGTTAATATTCCTGTTGTTGCTATTGGTGGAATAAATCAAAATAATGCTGCAAAACTAAAAAATACTGGTCTTGCTGGTATTTGTGCTGTTTCTGGTATATTCGCACAGCAAGATATTAAAAAAGCTGCTCAAAACCTTTATAAAATAGCTCAGGAGGTAAAAGGGAAATGATTTGTGGTGTTATTTTTGATATGGACGGCACTCTTATTGACTCTATGGCTGTTTGGGATAAAGTTATTGATGAGTCGGTTGCTAAATTCGGCGTTATCCCAACCAAGCAAGATTATCAAGTAATGGACCCTATGAGCCAAATTGAGGTTTTAGAATACCTTTGTCAAAAATATAATCTTCCTGTAACTGCTAAACAACTTTCAGATGAAATGGACGCTGTTGTTATTGAAAGATATAGAAAACTCTCCAGAGCTAGACATGGCGCATTAAACCTTATGCAAAAATTAGCAGATAATAATGTTAAAATGTCTGTGGCAACACTTACTTCTAAGCACCAAGCAGAAAAAGTTTTAGAGCATCATGGTATGAAAAAATATTTAACAGATATAATAACTGTTGATGAGGTTGGTAGCAGTAAGGAAAATCCTAAAATATACTTAACCGCTGCTGAAAAAATGGGCGTTAAACCTAATGAATGTTTAGTTTGTGAAGATGCACCTTATGCTGCAACTTCAGCTAAAAAAGGTGGATTTTTAGTGTGTGGCATTTGCGAAGAATGGTATTTACACAGAAAAGCTGAACTTGAAACATCAAGCGATATAATTATAAATAAAAGTTTTGACGAATTATTACCATTTTTAGAGAAATATATGTGATAATAAGAAAAATATTAGAAAAATGCTTGAAAAATTAAATCGTTTTAGTTAAAATAGAAAACGTACACAGTGTTCAATATCTGCTGCATAGAGTAATCTATGCAGCTAATTTTTCGCAGCATTGGAGGAAAAAATATGCTATTGCGTACCATTATTTGGTTTGCATACTTTTGGTTATATTTACTTTTAACTCTGCCAGTAAGTGGCTATATAACATATCTGGAAAAGAAAAATCCAGAAAAAGCTAGTAAATTTGTAGCTCATTTTGTTAAAAACTGGGCTAGACGTCTTATAAAACTCGCTGGTGGTGAAGTAACCATAGTGGGCGAGGAAAATTTGCCTAAAGATACAGCTTATATAGTAGTTGCTAACCATCAAGGCTATTTTGATATACCTATTATGTTAAGTATGGTCGGTGATGTGCGTGGTTTTGTTGCTAAAAAAGAACTAGAACATCTTATTTGTGTTCGCCTTTGGATGCGTCATCTTCATTGTTTATTTGTAGATAGAGGTAGCCTTAGAGCTGGTGCTCAAACTATTATAAATGGCTCTAAAATGCTCAAAGATGGGCATAGTTTGACTATATTCCCAGAAGGTACTAGGTCTAAAGGTGGCCCTGTTAAACCTTTTAAAGCTGGTGCTTTCCGTATCGCTGCACAGGTAGGCAAGCCTGTTGTCCCTGTAACTATAGATGGTTCTTATAAACTGCTAGAAGCTAATCCTCATTCATTTATAAATGCAGCTAAAGTAAAAGTTACAATACACAAACCTATTGAAACTAAAAATATGACAAGAGAACAAGCTCATACATTACCAGAACAAGTAAGACAAGTTATTATAAATGATTTAAATAAATAAAATATATTTGCTCAGAGCTTTTATGCTTTGAGCTATTTTCTATTTGTAAAAAATATTTTTACAAAATATTAAAAAAGTTATTGACATATACCTATCTATTTGTTAAAATATATTTGCTTGTCAGACGGAGATACGGAGAGGTATCGAAGTGGTCATAACGAGGCGGTCTTGAAAACCGTTTGTCCGAGAGGGCGCGTGGGTTCGAATCCCACCCTCTCCGCCACAAGCTGGAGAAATACCCAAGTGGTGAAGGGGCTCCCCTGCTAAGGGAGTAGGGCGCGAAAGTGTCGCGAGGGTTCAAATCCCTCTTTCTCCGCCATAAAAAACGCTGTAACGAAAGTTACAGCGTTTTTTTATATCGCATTCTCTTGTTGGTTTTTACACAGAATATCATAAAAATTAGGAAGTTCTTTTTGTAGCCTTATAATCTTGCCATTGGTATCTAGGAAACAATGTGTGCTTTCTCCTGTAAATACAACTTTATCATCTTTTTTCATATCATAACCAACAACAAATTTAGCTGATGTACATGATAACACATATGCTTTTATCTCAACTATATCATCAAATGTTGTGCTAGCTTTATAATCACATTTTACGCCTATAACTGGTGATGATAAACCTTTAGCTTCCATTTCTGCATAATTAAAACCTATCTTGTCTAAAAAATCGGTTCTTGCTTCTTCCATCCATCTGATGTAGTTTGAATGATGTGTTATACCCATTCTATCAGTTTCGTAATATTGTACCTTATGTGTGTATGTAGACAAATTGCATTCTCCTTTTTTTATTTATATTGTATCATATATTTGTGAAAAAATGTAAACAAAAAAGTAAGCTAAAAAATTAGCTTACTTACTCATTATGTCATTAAATATGCAATTTCATTAAACTATTAGTAAATTCATTGTAAAATACGCAATAGTACCAATAACACCTGAACCAAATATTATTTTTATTGCACTAAGTTTATATTTTCTAAGTAAATATAAACAACCTAAAAATAACACTGTTTCGATAGGTCTTATTCCAGAAAGTGAAATAGCAGTTTCGCTGCCAAATAGACCAAGTAGCAATATTGAAAGACCTGCTGAGCCAATAAGTGCTACTACTGCTGGTCTAAGTGCTGAAAGCACCGTTTGTACACCAGTAAAATTACGATATTTATAATAAAAATGTGCAAGTGTTAAACAAATGATAAATGATGGAATTATACAACCTAATGTACATAAAATAGCCCCACCTATGCCGCTAAGCCTTGTGCCTACAAATGTTGCTGAATTTATTGAAATTGGCCCTGGTGTCATTTCAGCGATTGTAATTAAATCGGTAAATTCACTTATAGTCATAAGCTTATGAACATCTACTATCTGATTTTGTATAAGAGGTATGGCTGCATAGCCTCCACCTACACTGAATAGTCCAACTTTTATAAATGATAAAAATAATTGTATTAATATATTCATATATTTACTCCCTCTTTTACTTGCTCTTTTTTCTCTAACTTATTTTTATTTAATGTTATAATTAAATCGGCTATTCCTATACCTAAACATACTAATATAAGTATCATAGCATCAATACCAAATGCAACTTTTGCTATAAATGCTGCAATCATTAGACCAATATATAACGCTCTTTTTGTAGCTATTACATTCTTTGCTAGATTTATTACTACATCAAATATTACAGCTGCAACACCAGCTCTCATTACCATTAATGCTGTGGAAATAACAGTATTACTTCTAAATTGTGCGTAAAAATATGAAATTAATGATATAATTATCATTGGTGGTAAGGCTGTGCCTAATATTGCTACAAGTGAACCAACTATTCCGCACATTCTATAACCTAAAATTACAGATGCATTAATCGGAATAGGTCCAGGAGATGATTGGGCGATTGCTGTTATATCTAACATTTCATCTTCATCTAACCATTTAAGCTCTTCTACAAACTTCTTTTTCATTAAGGATACTATTACAAAGCCTCCGCCAAATGTAAATGCACTTAACATAAATGTCGCTTTGAATAATTGCCATAAAATATGCTTTTTTTCTTTCATAAATTTAACTCCCTTTGTGGTATTTTTTCTTGATATATATACAATAGCATATTTTATTAATAATGAAAAATTATTAATATTTATATTAAAATAAAAATTTGTTATAATTAAACTATATAAGCATTAAAGAGGTGGATATATTTTGTTTGACTTTAGAGTTCAAACTTTTTTAGCAGTTTGTAAAACTATGAATTATACCAAAGCTGCTGATTTATTAGGTCTTACTCAGCCCGCTGTATCTCAGCATATTCATTGGCTTGAACAACAATATGATGTTAAATTATTCTCTTATAGGGGTAAAAAACTAACACTAACAGACGCTGGTATTAAAATGCAAACCGCTTTTACTACTATTCAAAATGATTTGCAATCACTGGCTAAAAATATTAAAGACCAAAAACAAACCCTTTCTTTTGGTGTTACTCCTACTGTTGGGACTTATCTTATTCCTAAACCTTTGGCTAATTACAAAAAACAATTCCCTAATATTGATATTAATATGCAGGTTGATAACACTGCTAGGCTTTGTATGGCTATAGATAAAGGTGAACTTGATTTCGCTATAGTTGAAGGATATTTTCATAAAAATAATTATGATGCTTTATTATATAAAACTGAAAAATATCTCGCTGTTTGTTCGCCTAATATGCAAATAGATAAAAATATATCTAAACTCGCTCAGCTTGTTTCTTTTCCTATTGTAATTCGTGAACATGGTTCAGGTAATAGAGAGATAATAATTAGGAGTTTAAGCAGACATAATTTATCAATAGAGGATTTTAAAAGCGTTATTCAAATAAGTGACCTACATGCACTAAAGGCTTTATTACTTGAGGGAGCAGGTATAGGGTTTATGTATCATGCTGCTGTTAAAAACGAAATTGAACAGGGAACACTCAAGGAAATTGTTTTAAATGATTTTAATGAAGAACATGAAATAACTTTTATTTGGCGTAAAAATAGCGTTTATTCGGATAAATATAGGCAAATTCATAGCCTTTTACAACCTTAAATATATTAAAAGCAGCTTTATAAAATTAGAGCTGCTTTTCTTTTGAAAAAATATTACGCTAAAAAATAAAAATGATACTTGACTTTTAAATTAAGATGTAATATTATAATAACATCAAATGCGAAAGCGTAAAATAAATACGCTAGAACAAAGAAGGGAGTTGGTGCTCTTGATTGTTTTTTAATCTTTTACGATTTGAGGTGATAATTTGAATAAAATCAATTCATGGCTTTCTGATGAAAATATACAAAAAATTAAGAATTGGCATGAACAGGGCAAATCTAAACAGGATATTGCTCAGGAAATAGGTATAAAATTGCAAACGCTTAATAAGTGGTGTAAAAATTATACCGTTTTTGCTGAAATTTTTAACTCTGACGCTTGTACAAAAATTAAGCGTCATAATTTATCAAAAAAGATTACGCAAAAGAAAAATAAAGTCATGCGATTTAACGCTGAAAAGTATATGCTCGGTGCCATGAAAAATTTAGAGGACAAAATTAAAAACGGTGATGTTGCTAGTGCTGTTGAATATTCTTTGCTTAAAAGAGCTTTAGGATATAACTATTTAGAAGAACGCACAGAATACACCGAGAAAACAGGTGAAAAAACCATTATCACCAGAAAACATGCCCCGCCTGATACCACAGCTCAGATGATTTGGCTTAAAAACCATAAGCCCGAAATATGGAATGAAAAAAAGCCAAATAGCGAAAATCTATTTGAAATTAAAATAAACCTTATTACACCTGAATGTGATGAAAATGGAAATTAAAATTACTCAAAAACAAAACCTTTTTATTAACGCTTGTGAGCAAGAGGTTCTTTTTGGTGGTGCTGCTGGTGGTGGTAAAAGTTATGCTCAACTTATTGATGCTCTATTATTCGCTGTGAAATATCCGCAAAGTAAACAGCTTATTCTTCGCAGAACATACCCAGAACTTGAAAAATCTATTATACGTACAAGCTTAGAACTTTATCCAAGAGAAATTGCTAATTATCAATCAAGCGGTCATATTTGGAAGTTTAGCAATGGCTCTGTTATTGAATTTGGTAACTGTGATACTGAAAACGATATTTATAAATATCAATCGGCTGAATATGACATTATAAGATTTGATGAATTAACTCATTTTACTGAAATAATGTACACATATCTTATAAGCCGTGTGCGTGGTACTAACGGTTATCCAAAACAGATTAAAAGCTCTACTAATCCAAGTGGTATAGGTCATCACTGGGTAAAAAAACGATTTATTGACCCTGTGCCTCCTATGACTACTTATAAATATGAGGCTGGTTCAAGAATTTTTATACCATCTAAAGTCGATGACAATGTTTTTCTTATGAAAAATGACCCTCAGTATAGGCAAAGACTTAAAAATTTATCCAAACAAGACCAAAAAGCTTTACTTTATGGCGATTGGAACTTAAATGATGGTGCTTATTTCGATGAGTTTAACCCTCAAATCCATGTTGTTAAACCATATAATCTTGATGCTAACAATAGGCTTTATATGTCGCTTGACTATGGTTTAGATATGCTTGCTTGTTACTGGTACAGTGTTGATACTTTGGGTTATGTTACCGTTTATCGTGAACTTTATCAGTCCAATCTTATTATTGATGATGCGGCTAGAGCTATTAAGAATGCCATGACTCCAGATGAACACGCTAAGATAACAAGCATTTTTGCTCCTAAAGACCTTTGGAACAGACGGCAGGAAACAGGTAAATCAGTTAGTGACCGTTTTGCTGAACTTGGTTTATATCTTGATAAGGTTTCTAACAGCAGACAGGCTGGTTGGTATGAGGTTAAACGTTATTTAAGACCACAAAGTGATGTTTTTGGTAGCTCTCGTCCTAAACTTCAAATATTTAATACTTGCAGAAATCTAATTCGTACATTGCCTGCTGTGGCTCATGATGATAAAAACCCTAATGATATAGCTATAACTCCTCATGAACTTACTCATGCCCCTGATGCTCTTAGATATTTTTGTGATGGCTTGCCTTTGCCAGCTGAACCTTTAACCAACCCCAAAATAAATATTATGAATTTTGAGGACGAAATGGAGGAATTTAATGATTTTAATGGCTTTTGAAATGTTAGCAATATCTATTTCTTGTGCTATATTCTTTGCTGTCGGTTTCCAGTGCGGTAAAGCTAATCAAAAAATCATAAATCATAATATGGATAATAGCCAAGATATTACAGAATTTGATAACGATTTATCTAAAATACTAAACTATACAGGAGATTATAACAGTGATTAAATCTCATATTTCAGCACAAGATGTGCAAGCTGAATTTACTAAAGGTAAACAGTTTAAAGAAAACCTAAATATTTTTGAGCAGGTGAGAAAAAATGAGAAATTTTATCTGGGGCAGCAATGGGAGGGACTTAATACTAAAAAAATTCAGCCTGTTACTTTTAATATTTTAAGGCGTGTTACTTCTCTTTTTCAGTCGCAAGTCGTTTCTGATGATATTTCTTGGGATATTAGACCATTCTCTTCAAATGACCAAAATAGTATTGAAAGTCAAGCTCTTGATGCGGTTGTTGAACGTGTGTTTGAACGTCAAGCAATCAAAACCAAAAACAGAAAAGTGCTTAGAAATGGTGTCGTTGATGGTGATTTATGTATGTATTTCACTTTTAACCCCAAAATAAACACTGGTCAGCTTGTTAAAGGGGATATTATCGCTGAACCTCTTATGAATACTAACGTTTTCTTTGGAAATCCTCACTCCGCTGATGTTCAATCTCAGCCGTACATAATTATAGCTAGGCGTAGACCTTTAAATGAAGTTAAAAAAGAGGCGAAAGAAAATAATATTCATAATTGGGACGAAATAGAGTCAGATATGGGTTCTGAATTCGTTGGAGAAGATGAAAACGTTTCAAGTGAGCTTGTAACCGAACTCACTAGACTTTGGAAAGTTGAAACAAATAATCAAAAAGATGAGTTTTCTATTCCAGAAACATCAGAAAATATATATTTTATGAAGGTTTGCGGTGATGTTATAACTTATCCTCAAACTAAAACAGATATGACACTTTATCCGCTTGCTTGGGCAAGCTGGATTGAAAGAAATAACTGTATGCATGGGATAAGTCCAATAACTGAAATGATACCGACACAAATAGCTATTAACAAACAGGCTACTTATATTGGTGCTTACACTCAGAATGTAGCTATGCCTAAGCTGGTTTACAACATTCAAAGGCTGCCTAATGGTTGGAACGGTGACCCATCTAAACCTATTGCTGTAACTGGTGACCCTAGAGAAGTAATTGCCAACCCTATAGGCGGTATACAACTTCCTAGTGGTGTTTTCTCTAGCATTGAAATGTATCAAAACATGATGAAAGACTGTATGGGTGCCTCAGATACTGCACTTGGTAATATCTCTAACCCAGATAACACTTCTGCTATTTTGGCAACCCAAAAGGCTAGTAATGCACCGCTTGAGCTACAAAAACGTATGTTTGAACAATTTAATGAGGATTGTATTCGCATTATTGTTGATATGGCTTGTGCTTATTATGGAATAAGATATATAAGCGTAAACATAAAACAAACTCAGCTTGATGGTTCACAAAAAGAAAATAAATCAGATGTTTTACTTGATTTTAGCAAATTCTCAATAGGGGCTATGGATATAAATGTTGAAGTCGGTGCTGCAACATATTGGTCTGAAATCGTTTCTATGACCAATATGGACAAACTAATGCAAGCTGGTATGATACCTGACCCAGTATTATACCTTGAGTCCATACCTAACAGTTATATACCTAATAAACAACAAATTATTGAGGCTCTCAAAAACCAAAAAAATAAAGGAGTGAAAACTAAATGAATACTATTCAAAACCCTAACGCTATGCAGTTTGCAAACTGTCAAGAGCTAATTAAACCTTGGCTTGAGGCAATTAAAGCAAATCCTAACCTATCTAAAGAGCAGTTAACACCTCAAATTGCTCAGATTATAAAATCAGGTGTTGCTCCTGCTAACGCTTTTTCTTCAGGTAGAGAAACTGAACTTTTAAATAAAATCGCTCAACTTCAAGAAATTATTCGTGCTATGCAAATAAATGATAAAAACAAACTCACTAGCATAGGCACTTTATCATCTAGCCCTATAGTATCAGATGCTTTCATTAGTGGTCTTTCTAAGTAAATAATTTATTTTTAAAGGAGATATTTTTATTATGGCAATTAATTTAGCAACCAAATATTCACCAGAAATTGAGTCTGCTTTCTCTCAGGATAGTTATATTAAATCTCATTGCAAGGCTAAAGTTGATTTCACAGGTGCTAAAACCGTTAGAGTTTATATGCTAAAAACTACTGCATTGGTCGATTATCAGAAAAGCGGTTCTAGTCGTTATGGTAAGCTTGAAGATGTTCAAGATACTGTTATGGAATACACTATGAGTCAAGATAAATCATTTACTGGCGTTGTGGATAAAGGCGATGAGTCTGCTCAGTCTATCACCAACAAGGCTGGTCAATGGCTTCGTCAGCAGCTACGTGAACAGGTTGTTCCTACCGCTGACCAATATGCTTTAAATAAAATTATGAACTATGGACATATTGCAATAGCAGATGAAAAGCCTACAATCGAAAACATTATAACAGAAATCTTTAAAGCTCGTACTTGGTTTAATAACCATAGAGTTCCTAGAGAGGGTAGATACATATATATCCCTGCTTCAATGACTCCAGATATTATGCTTTCTAAAGAATGGTGTGGTCTTGATAATCTGGCTGGTAAACAGCTTCCTACTGGTGTTATTGGCTCAGTCGCTGGTTTCACTATTGTGGAAATTCCAGATTATATGTTTGATGAAAACCATTTCTTTACTGCAGTACATGAACAGGCTGTCGCTTTCCCTTATAAAATTAATGCAGCTAAAATTCATACTGACCCTGTTGGTATAAATGGTGCGGTTATTGAAGGTAGACAGCTCTATGATGTTTTTGTGCTTGGTTCTAAAGCTGATGCAGTTTATTCTCTTGTGCTTGAGTCTGCTCAACAAACAAAACCAACAATTTCAGATAGTTCTAAAGAGGCTGTAACTATTGAGTCTTCTGGTACTAAGGCTATTTATTACACTTTAGATGGTTCTGACCCTCGTTTCTCTATGACCAGAGAAATTTATACTGGTGCTTTTAATGGCACTGGTAAGCTGGTAAGAGCTGTTGCTATGGATACAGAAGGTAAATTTACTTCAGATATAGCTGAAAAACAGGTTGCTTCTGAATAAAAGGGGTTTTTATTATGACTGCTCGTGAACTTTATGAACAGGGGTGTTATTTAGTTTATGAAATCCCTGATGATGATGAAGAGCTAAAATCCGCTTTTCCTACTATTTTAAATCATATAATGGCGATTTGTTTGCCTTATGAAAATCAGTTCCGAACAATCAGGGGGCAAGATAAAATGCTTGCTCCCCCTTTTTTAATAGGCTCTGATTTTGAAAACTTTGAAATCCCATTTTGTGAGGAAATATCCCGTATGGTTATGCCTTACGCTATACAAAGCAAGTTTTTAGAAGCTGATGATGACAAAAAAGCTGAGTCAGTTTTAGCTTATAACAAATTTACTCAGACTTTAAATAGTATAACCCCTGCTATTGAAACTGAAATGGAGGTGTATGACGACGATGCTTGAAGCTCTTTCTGTTCCGTCTTTTACTCAACCGTCTGAGGGTTACAAGGTTTATCAGCAGTTTAGGGGGATTGACCTTTTAACTGATGATACACAAATTGATGACAGCCGTAGCCCTTGGGCTGTAAATCTTATTTCTGATGCGGGCGGTTATCCAGAAAAACGTGTTGGCTGGCGTACACTTCACCAATTTAGTGATAAAGCTAGAATAAACGGGCTTTGGTCTTTTGTTATAGATGGCGAAAAACAAATGATTGTTCATGCTGGTACTAGACTTTTAAAATTAAAACAGAATGAAAAATCTTCTTTATCATGGGAAGAAGATAAACCTATGTCAGAAGTAGTTTTGAAAACTGATTTAAATAATGATAAAAGCACTGGCTTTTATTTCAATGGTGACCTTTGGATTTTAACAGGTAAAGAATATCTTCATTATGATGGAAAAGAAGTCAAAAATGTGGAAGATGAAGCATATATACCAACAACAACTATTGGTGCTAAACCAACTGGTGGCGGCAATATATATGAAAGTGTGAATTTACTCTCGAAAAAACGTAAAAACACTTTTATTCCAGATGGTGAAGCTACTGAATTTACTGTTGATACTAGGAAAATTGACGCTGGTTCTACTGTTAAGATATGGAATAATGGCACAGAGATAACAAGCGGGATAAGTTTTAACCCTGATACTGGTGTTGTAACTATTTCGCCTGCACCTGCTAAACCTGCGGCAAGTGGTACTGCTACTCTCACAATAGAATTTCAAAAAACAACCGAAGGTGCAGCAGATAAAATAAAAAAATGCAAAATCTTTACCACTTTTGGCATTAACAACTCGACTAGAGTTTTTTTGACTGGTAATCCAGATATGCAGGCTACAGAATGGTATTCTGGTCTTAAAGACGCAACATATTTCCCAGATAATCAAAGTATTGAAGTAGGTACAAATGACTTTAAAATTGTAGGTTATGCTAAATATCAAGGCGAACTCTTAGTTTTAAAAGAGGATAACCGCCAAGAAATAACTATTTGGAACCATACAGCCGAAACATCAGACAGCGGAACAAGTATTTTCCCACTCAAAGAGGGTTTAAGCGGTATTGGTGCGGTTGGCTCTTATGCAATACAAACTCTGCTTGATGACCCTTTATTTCTCTCTCCTCGTGGGGTGTTTGCTCCTGTTACTAGCTATACTTATCCAAATGTTCAACGTTCATTACAATGCCGTTCTGAGCGTATTAATCCTCATCTAATAAAAGAAAAAAATCTTGAAAATGCAATTTCTGCGGTGTGGCAGGGTTACTATATTTTAGTTATAAATAATCATGCTTATGTTGCAGATAGCAACCAAAATAAAAGTGATGGCGGTTATGAGTGGTATTACTGGGATAACATTCCCGCTAGATGTATGAGTACAGAAGATGACATTTTATACTTTGGCACTGATGACGGAAAAGTATGTCGTTTTAATAATGATATGCTTGATGAAGCTGGTGACCGTTTGATGCTTGCTTATAATGATGATGGAAAACCTATTAAATGGGAATGGAGGTCAAAACTCGATAGCTTAGGTTATCCAACACGTTATAAAACACTGCATAAACGTGGTAATGGCATACAATTAAAGGCTTTTACAAGGTCTAGCTGTGAAATCTGGCTTAGAACTGAAAAAGACTTCGGGCAGAAGATTGAAGTGCCTACTGCGGATATTTTTAGTTTTTATGATATAGATTTTAGTAGATTTACTTTCTCTAACCTTGATGTTCAAGAAATTATGTTTAGAAAGAAAATTAAAAAGTTTCTATTTATTCAGATAATTTTGAAAGGTGAAGAAGCTAGTGAGGGTTTTGGTATATATTCCGCTGCTCTACACTACACTATTGGCGGTTATGCCAAACGAAAGGGGCGTTAGCTCTATATTGTTACTGTGTGACATTTTCTCAAAAAGGAGGATACTAATTAAAACAGGTGATAAACAATGGAAAATAATATAATCTTAACTTTTAAAATTATATGTGCTGCAATCGGTGGCTTTTGTGCCACTCTTTGGGGGGCGTTAGATGGCGTTATGATGGTTTTACTTGCCTTTATTGCAATAGACTATATAACTGGATTAATGGTGGGAATTGTTACAAAAACCCTTAATAGTTCTACTGGCTTTAAAGGCTTAGCTAAAAAAGTTTTTATTCTGCTTTTAGTATTGATTGCAAACATACTTGATGTTTATATAATGGGCGGTTCTGGTGTTGTGCGTGGCGTTGTAATAGCCTTTTACATAGCAAATGAAGGTATAAGCATATTAGAAAATGCAGGTAAGCTTGGTGTACCTTATCCACAAAAACTCAAGGAGGTATTAGAGCAGCTTAAAGAAAGTGAGGACGAAAATGCAAATAAACTTTAAGCAATGTAACTCTGGCAATTATCAAGAGGGTAGAAGTAAGGCTATTGAGTATATTGTTATACATTACACAAGCAATAAAGGCGATACTGCTAAAAATAATATTGATTATTTTGAAAGAGAAAAAAATATAAAGGCTTCTGCAAATTATTTCATTGATGAAAATGAAGTTTGGCAGTCTGTACTAGATACTGATACTGCTTGGCACTGTGGGGCTAAAACTTATAAACATAAGTTTTGCAGAAATGCTAACAGCTTAGGCATTGAAATATGTATGCTTGATAAAAATGGTAATATCAGACTAAAAAGCATTGCAAACGCCATAAAACTAACAAAAATGCTTATGCAGAAATACAACATAAGCATTGATAACATAATTCGTCATTATGATGTGACTGGGAAAGACTGCCCTCGTCCTATGGTAGAAGATGAAAACCTTTGGTATAGCTTTAAACAATCACTTTTACAGGAGGAAAATATGAAAACATATAAATGGCTCAATGATATGCCAGATTATTCACAGGACACTTTTACTAGACTTTTTAAAACAGGTGTTATTTCCACTGATAGCGATGGTGCTATGGCTGTACAAGAAAGCTCTATTCAGCCTATTATGTACATTGACCGCTTAACTGGTGGTCAGATAGAAAAAATTCCGCAACTTATCGCATTATTACCTCAAACCATAAAACTAATTGAAAGTAAGGAGGCTTGATTTTATGTTCGGTTTAGGTGCTATTATTGGTGGTGCTTTAGCTGCTGCTGGTGCTGCAAGTGCAGTATCTTCAAGTAATAAAAATAATAACAGTTCTTCAAGTAGCTCTTCTAGCTCATCAAACTCATACAATAACAGATATCCTGGCTCTAGTAGCAGTTCTTCTAGCTCTTGGGGCTCTAGTGGTTCATCAAGTTCTAGTTCTTCTAATATTCCAAAATTTGATGTAAATACTGATTATCAGGCTTTAATAAATCAAGCTGTTAGCAGTGGTGACTATCAAAGTGCTGCAAAGTATGAACAGCTTAGAAACCAGAAAATTGATGCTGGTTATGGTTCAAGTAATGATAAAACAAATAACTATTCTCAGTTTTTAAATGCAAATAACAATTCTAACTGGTCTGGTCTTTATCAAAATACTGATTGGGCGGGTATGTTTGAGGATAGTATGGGTACTGCTAGTGTAGGACAGCTTCAAAATATACTTAATCAGAGACTAAATAAGCTAAATGGTAAATCTGATGCTTGGCAGGAACAGGCACAAAGCTATGTTGATGGTCTTTACAATCAAATGTATCAACCTCAATTAGACGCTATTAAGCAATATGAAGACGCTATGAATGGTTATATGAACCAATATGAGCAAATGCAAAATGCTATTCAGGCTCAAAATCAAGCTGCTATTGAACAGAATGTCGCTCAGCTTGAGGCTCAGAAAACAGGTGTTTATCAAGCGGGACAGAGTGCTAATAACGCAGCTCAGCAAAACTATATGAATTTACTTAACCCTAATGGTGCTAACGCTGAACAGCTTGCTGCTTTAGGTCTTACTAACTCTGGATTGTCTGAAAGTTCAGCTATAGCGGCTCAAAATGCTTATACAAGTGCTGTAAACTCAAATGAACAGAATGTTAGCAATCAAATTCAAGCTATTGAGCTTGCTATTAAAAATGCTCAGTTATCTGGTGATATTGCAACAGCTGAACAGCTTCAAGGATATTACAATACCGTTTTACAAGCGGGTATGCAAAATGCTAACAACATTTTATCTGCTATGCAATGGGCAATATCTAACGGTCAGAGTATGAACCAGCAAAACATAAATAATGCTTTCACTCAGGCAGGTATCACTGGTAGCTTAAATGGTAATCCAACTATGGAAGGTCAAAAACTTTCTTATACAATAGAAGGTTTAAGTCTTGATAATCAGATTAAACAATTTCAGTTACTTTTACAACAGGCTTATGGTATGAAACAGGCTGAGGCTGAATATCAGGCTCAATTACTTGCTAACAGTGGTGCAAGCCTAGAAAACGCTTATCAGGAGCTTTATAACAGATATTTACTCTGGTTATAATTAAATAATTTCAATTAATGGCTGTGGCTTGCCGGTTAAACAAATTCCGCCTTGTTCACTTACAAGATATGTGTTCTCTGTTCCGACAAGCCCTATGCCATCAAGCTTTATTTTAGGCTCAATCGCAAACACTTCATTAGGCTTTATTGTTAAATCAAAACCTTTTGCTATTGCTGGGTATTCGTCCATAGCTAGACCTATTGAATGACCTAAAAACTTTTTACCAAACATAAAACCTTGTTTAAATTCATCTGGAACAGCATTATATGCAAAATCATAAATATCACTTAGTTTTATAGTCGGTTTTAACATTTTAGATGTATTCTTTTCAATATCTAAACAAATATTATATGCTCGTTTAATTAAATCTCCGTTTTTATGCTCGCTAAGTTTGCCATAAAAATATGTTACACTTTTATCTGTATGATATCCTGCAACTCCACATGATATATCAGCAAACACTATATCTCCTTTTTTTAATTTTCGACTGTGTGAACCAAGCGCTTGTATAGGTATATATGTGCCTGTGCAGCCATCTGGGCTATCAAATGATATTCCATTTAATCCATTTTCACTAAATGAACACATTCCGCCTACAGCTTCACCATGTGGATTTTCAAATCGACAACTGCCCATTGAACCTCGTCTTATTAAATCCAATAATACTTCACCACAAAGTTCCGCTTCACTTACGCCTTCTCTTAAAAATACAGGTAAAACTTGCTCCAGACTTTGAGCATGTATTTTACCAGACGCTTTTATACATTCTATCTCATATTCACTTTTAATAACTCTTAGACTTTGTAAAACAGGTAGGATATCTTTACATTCTTCAAATTTTAAATATTTTTTCACAAGATTTAACCACTGTAAAGTGGCATGTTTATATTCCAAATAAACGATTTTTGGTATATCTATGAAATATTCTGATATATCTCTAAAGGATTTCATAGAACGGATATCTTCAAATTCACTTTCATTTCTTGCTCTATCATAGTTTTTACGCACCCATAATATAGCTTGCTTTTTTGTTATTACAAGTAAGCCATCTGGTACTGTGCCTGTTAAATAATATAAATTTACAGGATTATGTATTAGCACCATTTGCCAATTTTTATCTTGGTTTTCTAGTTCTAATCTAAATGCATTTAATCTGTTTTCTAACTCTTGTTTTGGTACGGGTGCATTAAACTTCATATATATTAAGCCCTTTCTATAATTATAATTATTTTATGAAATTATAACATAGTAGGGTTTTATAAATCAAATTGCTCTCATTAAAATAGAAATATAGATAAAATAACACAATATTAAACTAAGACCTTGTATTCTAAAAAATTTGCCATGAAACATTGGAGGTATTAGTGATATACCTATTAAAATAATCGCAAATGGTAAATCTCTAACAAATACTTCAGGTTCTACCGCTAAAATTCCTCCGCTTGCTATGGTACTTGCAGGCACTACAAGCGATAAGTTTATTATATTCGCTCCTATAATATTACCTACTGATAACATTCCATGACCTTTTCTTATAGCCGAAAGTGTGGTCATAAGCTCAGGTAGGGAAGTGCCAAGTGCAACAAGAGTTAAACCAATTATGCTTTCTGGTATTCCTAACATACTTGCAAGCCTTGTGCCATGGTCTACCATTAGTTTTGCACCAAGTATAACCGAAACAGCTCCAACAATAAACATAAAAAATGTTTCAAGTACATTTATTTTTATATCTTTATTTTCTGTATTACTAGCACTTTGCAAATTCATAGCTAAAAATGAAAATAAAAGTGTAAATAAACCAAGTGCTTCACCTGAATTTATAACACCATCAGCACAAAAACAACCTGTTAGCACTCCTAAACATATTAAAACTGCTCCTTTGGTTTTAGCTTCTCTTATGCTAAAAACAGATGGTGCAAGTAATGCTGAAATACCTAATATAAGCCCAGTATTACATGCAACTGAGCCTACTGCATTACCTACAGCAAGTTCAGATGCACCCCTTAAACTCGCTAGAATTGATACTGTAAGTTCTGGTGCAGTTGTGCAAATGCTTACAAGTGTTGCTCCTATAACAAAACGAGGTATACCACTGGCTTCGGCTATTTTTGCCGCTGAGTCAACAAATACATCTCCACCCCTCATAGTCAAAATAAGCCCAATTATAAAAAAACATAGTGAATATAAAATCACAACTCATAATACCTCCTGTTAATTTATCAGTTAAATATATGTTTAAAAAACATATGTTATCACTTTTTCTATATCATTGACACTATAACTTAAAAGAGGTATCATAAAAACAAAGTTCCGTTTAAATAGAAATGGAGGAAGTATGAAAAAATTTTTAGGTAAAATAATAGGGGATAGGCGTATAGTTGGTGGCTTATTACTAATTATACAAATGTGTTTGTTTATATGGCTTTTAAATAATATTTTTCTTATATTTCCTTGGGTAGACTTTTTTTGTACAATTTTATCAATTATTATTGTAGTTTGGATTGTAAGAAAAAATGATAACCCATCTTATAAAATTCCATGGATTATCCTTATTTTAATATTCCCTCTATTTGGTGGTTTGTTTTATCTTATGTGGGGTAATACTCCATTTAATAGAAGTAGAGCTAGTCATAAATTTGAGCCTATAACTCCTGATTTTTCTGAGCATAAATCTACACCGGCTAGAGATAGACTTATTGCCGCTATGCCAAGGCAAGCAAGACGCACTCAATATATACAAAATGTGAGTGGTTTGCCGGTTTGGGGTGAAACTACTACTAGATATTTTTCTGTAGGTGAACACCAATTTGAGGCTATGTGTATAGAATTGAGCAAAGCTCAAAAGTTTATATTTATGGAATATTTTATAATTGAACCCGGTGAAATGTGGCAGCCTATACTTGATATACTTTGTGAAAAGGTTAAAAATGGTGTAGAAGTAAGAGTTATGTATGATGATGCAGGCTGTATAACGAAATTACCGCTTAATTATGATAAATATTTGAACTCATTAGGTATTAAAACGGTTAAATTTAATAGATTTATTCCAACACTTAACACCTATCTCAATTATCGTGACCATAGAAAAATTACGGTTATTGATGGTAATGTAGGTTATATGGGTGGAACTAATATTGCTGATGAATATATAAACCGCAATTCTCCTTATGGTCATTGGAAAGATACAAGCGTTGAGCTTCGTGGTGCTGGTGTAGCTAATATGACCGAAATGTTTTTAGAAATGTGGGAATATGCGACAAACACAATAACTAATAATCATATAAAATATAAACCAACTATTGAAAGACCAGCAGATGGTTATGTTCAGCCATTTGGTGACAGTCCTCTTGATGAATTTAATGTTGGTGAAACAGTTTATATGCAAATCGTTAACAATGCAAGAAGATATGTTTATATAACTACTCCTTATCTTGTGCTTGATAATGAAATGATAACAGCTCTTGTAACTGCTGCTCAAAGTGGTATTGATGTTAGAATTATTACTCCTGGTGTGCCAGATAAAAAACTTGTTTATATGGTAACTCGTTCATTCTATCAGCAGCTTCATAAATTTGGTGTGAAAATATATGAATATACTCCCGGATTTTTACACGCTAAAATGATTGTTTCTGATGATGATGTTGCTGTTGTTGGTACTATAAATATGGATTTCCGTTCTTTTTTTATGCATTTTGAATGTGGTACTGTGTTCTATGGAGGTAAGGTAATAGAGGAAATTAAAACTGATATAGAGGAAATTATGGCTCAGTCAAGGCTTGTTGATGATAGATGGTTTAAGGATACTCCTTGGATTTCATCTATTTTAGCATCAATTCTAAGACTACTTGCACCATTATTATAAAAAAATAGGCTGTAACGATTTTAATTATCGCTACAGCCTTTATTATTAGTTTTTCTTTACTGCTCCATCTTTTACTAAATCCCAGTTTTTAACCATATAGTCAACGCCTGCATAAATTGTAACAAGTGTTACCACCCATGCAACTATATTTGTTACTAAAATAGGATTTAAACCATCATAAGGAACAAATTGTGAACTTAATAATTCGTTTATATCTTTATTGCTTATTATAATCAAAACAAAGAAATCAATTATTATGCCTGCAATCTGTACGCAGGTTTTTACTTTGCCTGTCCATGATGCTGCAAGCACTTTACCCTTTGCTGCGGCTACATTTCTAAGTGATGTAATAATAAATTCACGAGCCAGAACAATAAACACCATCCATGCAGGAAAGATACCTTTTTCAATAAAGATAAGCAGTGCTGCTGTTACTAAAAGTTTATCTGCAAGCGGGTCTACAAATTTACCAAAGTCAGTAACTTGATTGTATTTCCTTGCAATATATCCATCAAGAAAATCTGTAACTGATGCAAGGCAAAACAGCACAAGTGCTATAATAAGGCTTGTTTTGTCCGCTTGCAATGCAAAATAGATAAAAAATGGTATCATTAAAATTCTTACCATTGTTATTTTATTGGCTGTAGTCATTTTTTACCCTCCTATTTCTACGCCCTCAAGGTCGGCTCCAAGGCTATTTTCAATTCTTACAAGCACAAAATCACCTGCATTAATCTCGTTTTCAGATGTAAAATACACTCTGCCGTCAACGTCTACCGAGTCAGCATATGTTCTGCCGTAATAAAGTCCTATTGTGTCATCAAAGCCTTCACATAAAACCTGCATTGTTTGATGCATACGAGATAAATTATACTCATCAATTACACCAGACTGTAATTCCTCAATAATTAAACGGCGATTTGTTTTGGTTTCATCATCAATCTGATTTGGCATTTCAGCGGCTTCTGTGCCTTCTTCTGGCGAAAATTCAAATACGCCTGCTCGCTCAATTTGTACGTCCTGTAAAAACTCACAAAGCTCAGTAAAATCTTCTTCAGTTTCATCAGGTAAACCGACAATTAAGCTTGTACGAATAACTAAGCCATCAATTTTTTCACGCATTTTCTTGATAAGTGCAGTAAGGCTTTCTCTATCTCCTGGGCGATGCATTGCACGAAGTATTTTTTTTGAGGCGTGTTGAAGTGGTATATCAAGATATTTAACAATCTTTTCTTCATTTGCAATCACATCTATAAGTTCATCTGTAATCTGGTCTGGATATAAATAATGTAATCTTATCCATGTAAAATCAAGTTTGCAAAGCTGTCTTAAAAGCTCAGGTAATAGGCGAGTATGTCCTTCTAAGTCCATACCATATTTAGTTATGTCCTGAGCAATAACTATAAGCTCCTTAACACCTGCCTCAGAAAGCTGTTTTGCTTCTGCTAAAACATCATCAAGCTGTCTGCTGCGATATTTACCTCTGAGTTTTGGAATAATGCAATATGCACAGGTGTTGGAACAACCTTCTGCTATTTTTAAAAATGCTGTATAAGATGGTGTTAGCTGCTCACGACTGCCTTCAAGTGCAGCAGATGCCATATCATTCATATATACAGCTTTCTTGCCTGCTAAAACATCTCTTACAGCATCAACAATATTTGTATAACTGCCTGTACCACAAATTGCATCAACTTCTGGAAGTTCACTCTGAATTTCATCACGATAACGTTGTGCAAGGCAACCTGTAACGACTAGCCCTTTTAAATTGCCTTGTTCCTTATATCTTGCTACATCTAAAATAGTTTCAATAGCTTCGGTTTTTGCCGCTTCTATAAATCCGCAGGTATTTACTATTCCAATATCTGCGTTTTCCATTTCTTCGGTTATTTCATATCCTGCATCTTTTAACTTTGCAAGCATATGTTCGGAATCGACTAAGTTTTTAGAACAACCTAGCGAAATAAGTCCAACTTTTGTCACTGATTTTGTCCTCCTCATTAAATCATTTTGCTTTAATAATATCACATTTTATTAATATTGTCAGCTTTACACATTAAAAAGACAGCGAAAAATAGCAATGCTATTCGCTGTCCTTTGTATAAATTTAATATTCACTATGTTCATTTATATATTCATCAAGAGCTTTTTTTATTTCTGACCATGAAAAACCACGTCTTTGTAAAAATGCAATTGCTTTTTGAATTTCCTTTTTTTCTGATACATCACCTTTTAATTTTTTATCAAGCAATGAATGTAAAATAGAATAATCGGTTTCATATTCATTATAAGCTTCATCAGCATCATCATTTGATATACCACGCTTTTTTAGCTCTTGCTTTATTCTGCGTGTGCCATAACCTTTACGAGCATATGATTTTAAAAGCATTTGTGCATATCTTGTATCATTTAAAAATTTTCTTTCCTCAAGATATGCAGCCGCATATTCAGCAGCATCTTCACTGTGACCTTTTGCAATCAGATTTTTTATTAGATTTGCTTTGCTTAAATCTCTATATGAAAGTTGCTTTACTGCATCATTTAAAGCTTTTTCATATGCTTTTTCCAGTTGTTCTTGTGTCATTTAGAGCTTACATCTCCAAATCATCATCAAAATCATCTGCATCTATGGATACTGATTTACTAGCTGGTTTTGCAGGTTTGCTTGGTGGTGTAGCTTCTTCATCATCAGATTGAACACTAGCCTTAGATGCAGCTTTTTTTCCACCCTTTGAAAGCATTTCTCTACGTTCATTTTCGATTGCTTCAACAATTTTCTTGTGAAGTTCTTCTGCTTCTTCTGGGTGCTCTTTAAAATACAGTTTTGCATTATCTCTACCTTGACCAAGTCTGGTATCACCCATTGAGAACCATGCACCAGCTTTTTGTACTAAATCATATTTTACACCTAAATCGACAAGCTCACCTGTGAATGAAATGCCTTCACCGTACATAATATCAAATTCGGCTTCTCTAAATGGTGGTGCAACTTTGTTTTTAACTATTTTACAACGTGTGCGACTGCCAAGCAGTTCGCCATTATTTTTAATATGCTCAACTCTGCGAACATCAATTCTAACAGACGCATAGAACTTTAAAGCACGACCGCCAGTTGTAACTTCAGGGCTACCATAAATAACACCAACTTTTTCACGAAGTTGGTTAATAAAAATTGCAATACAGTTAGATTTTGCAATAGAGCCTGCAAGTTTTCTCATAGCTTGGCTCATCATACGAGCATGTAAGCCAACAAATGAGTCACCCATATCGCCCTCAATTTCTGCACGAGGTACAAGAGCAGCTACTGAGTCAACTACTACAATATCAATAGCACCAGAGCGAACAAGGGCTTCAGCGATTTCTAAACCTTGTTCACCAGTATCAGGCTGTGAAACAAGTAAGCTATCAATATCTACACCTAATGCACGGGCATAAACAGGGTCAAGAGCATGTTCAGCATCAATAAATGCAGCTTCACCGCCTAGTTTTTGAGCCTGTGCAATAGCATGAAGTGCAACAGTGGTCTTACCAGAGGACTCAGGCCCATAGATTTCGATAATTCTGCCTTTTGGAAGTCCACCTATACCCAAAGCAGTATCAAGTCCAATAGAGCCTGTAGGTATATGTTCAATATTCATATTACTGTTTTGACCAAGACGCATTACAGAGCCTTTACCAAAGTTTTTTTCAATAAGTCCAAGTGCTTGTTCAAGAGCTTTTTTCTTATCGGTTGCAGGGGCAACTCGTTCAGGTTGTTTCTTTTTATCTGCCATGTCAAAAGACCTCCTATATCAAAAAAGGGGAGCGGTGCATAACCGCCCCCAGTGTCTAAATGATAGCACAGGTTAAATTTATTTGCAATAAAATATACGAAAATTTGTTCGAAAAAACTTATGCCAAAAAATTATATATTTTTAGCTTTTATAACAACTATACGCTGAATGCCTGATAAATCCTCTGCTACAAAAATATCACTCATACCAAGGTTTTTAAAAATGTTTGCTACATCACTTGCCTGTTTATAACCACATTCAAAGTACATTCTTCCGCCTTTATTCATCATTTTAACCCAGTTTTTAGCGATATTTCGGTAAAACTCAAGCCCATCTGTACCACCAAACAGAGCTAAATGTGGCTCATAATCATAAACACTTTTATCAAGCTCTTTCATCTCGTCTGTTGTTATATATGGAGGATTGCAAAGCATTATATCAAATTTACCAAGATGTTCATTTGGTTTTTCAAGTGCATTACCTATAGATGTAGAGTATCTATTTATAACCCCAAGTCGTCTGGCATTTTCACGTGAAACAGCAAGAGCATCTTCAGAAATATCAACTGCTACAACTCTTGCATTAGGTACTTGAGCTGCAAGAGCCAAACCAATACAACCTGAACCGCAACATACATCTATAACTTTTGGATTTTCAAGAGTTTTTGCATCTTCTATAGCAAGTTCACAAAGTGTTTCGGTATCTGAACGGGGAATAAGTACATTTTTATTAACTATAAATGTATATCCATAAAAATCCCATTCACCTAAAATATATGCAAGTGGTTCATTATTAAGCCTGCGGTTTGTCATTTGGCGGGCCTTTTCAACAGTATTATCATCTAAATAGCAATAAGCCCAGTTTGCAGTCATACGTTTATCAGTTTTAGTAACAAAAGCTGTAAGTTCTCTCGCTTCAAGCTCTGCCATGGAAATATTAGCTGCTCGAAACTTTTTTCTTATTTCCATATATAGCTCATTTATAGTAATACTCATTAAAATGTCAGTCCTTTTCCCTTATTACCAGTTATCACTGTTATCATCTGGAATAACTCGTTTCATGCCCTCAATAGCAACTTCTATCATACTGTCATCTGGCTCAAAAACGGTTAAATGCTGTATCATTAGCCCCGGCCAACGTAAAATTCGACAGATTATATTGTTATGTCTGCCTGCATATCTGTTAAACTCATAAGATATACCCACAACAAATGGGAGTAAAATTAAATGGGTTAAAGCCCTTAAAAAAGGATTTGTAACTTCAACGATAGAAAACACAACACATGAAACAAGAGTTGCAACTATAATAAGCACAAATAAAAAGCTTGTTCCACAACGAGGGTGAAAACGTGGCATTTTACGAACATTTTCAACTGTGAGAGGAAGTTCAGCCTCATAACAGAAGATAGTTTTATGTTCAGCTCCATGATATCTAAAAGTGCGTTCAATATCCTTCATATGTGAAATTGTCCACATAAAGATAAGAAAAATAGCAATTCTAATCAAGCTTTCAGTTAAATTTCTTACAAAAATAGGTGCACTTTCTGGAAGTAGTCCGCCAATAAATGAAGGAAAAAGCATAAATAAACAAACAGGGATAATTATACCTATAAGCATTGCAAAGTTCATTATAAGCTTTTCAAGCTTTTCACTTCCGAGCTTATTTTCAAGCCATGCTTCAAAGCGTGACGGTTTTTCATCTTCTTCAGTTTCAAAGAAAGATGAAGAATATTCAATATCATCTAAACCGTCCTTTAGTGCAGTGAAAAGGGAAGTAGCACCACGCAAAATCGGTAGCTTTAATATAGGGTATTTATTTGCAGGATTGTTTGTATCACGTTCTTTTATAGAGAGTTTACCGTTTTGTTTTCTAACAACTACACAGGTGCGTTTTGGTCCTTTCATTGTTATGCCCTCAATTATTGCCTGCCCACCGATTGTAGTTTTTCTTTTACATATGGGCATTTCAGTTTGATTTATCATGAGTTAATTCTCCTCTTTGGTGACAATTTCAGGTTCAATTTCAGGGTCTATTGCAGGAATTTTAATATAAACTGCTGTTCCTGAACCTACTCTGCTTGTTATATCAAGTGAGCCATTGTGCATTTTTACAATTTCATCTGTTACAGCTAGACCAATACCACTTCCACGTTGTTTTGACGAGCCTTTATAAAATTTTTCTTTAACAAATGGAAGTTCGGCTTC
This sequence comes from Butyricicoccus sp., assembly GCA_017886875.1. Classification (GTDB taxonomy): domain Bacteria; phylum Bacillota; class Clostridia; order Oscillospirales; family Butyricicoccaceae; genus Butyricicoccus_B. The sequence goes on from JAGHIZ010000063.1 coordinate 98,043, forward strand.
AGGAATGCCATTACCCCAATCTCGTACACATGTAACAATGGTGTTTTCTTGTCTATATAGCGAAATTTCAATTTTTCCGCCAGACATACCATATTTTGCAGCGTTATCTATTATATTTAAAAATACCTGCTTCATACGATGTTTATCACCAGAAACAATATAACTATCAGGTTCTTTTTTATAATGAAGTGTCATACCTGAGCTTTGAAGTAAGTTTTCATACATATATATAGCTTCATAAAGTTCTTTAGACAAGTCAAAAATTTCAATATTAAGTGTCATTCTGCCCGACTCCATGCGGGCAAAATCCAAAAGTTCTTCAACCATCTGTGTAAGTCTGCGGCTTTCTTTTTGAATTATATCAAGCCCCATCATAACATCTTCTGGATTTTGTGCACCCATTGAAGTTAATGTTTCACTCCAACCAGCAATAGCTGTAAGAGGTGTTCTAAGTTCATGGGATACAGATGATATAAATTCATTTTTTATTCTTTCAGCTTTAGCGATTTCATCAGACATATTGTTTATTGAGTCGCAAAGCTGACCTATTTCATCATCATATGTTTTATGAAGTCTCATACCATATTGACCAGCTGCAATTTCTTTTGCAACTTCATTTATTCTTGTGACTGGTATTAAAATTGAGCGAATAAAATAGCTATTTGATGCAATAACCAGAATTAAAAACAGCAAACATGCTGCAATAGATGCTAAAATAACTATTGTTATTTGTTTTTCAGCGGTTTCAAGAGAGGAAATCATGCGTACAGCCCCTATAAGTTCACCACGGGCTGAATAAATAGGCTCGCTAAGGCTCATTATACGTTCTCCAGTCATAGGGTCATCACCAGACCAACTGCAAACGGTATTTTCCCATAAAGCTCTATCTGCATCATCAGTAGAAGGGATTGAGTCGGCTGTAAGCTCAGAAGTTGATAAAATTATCCTACCTGATGTATCTATAAATTGCAGTTCGACCTTGTCTTTATCTTCATAACTTAGGGCATATTGTCTGATACCACTTAAATATTGGTCATATGTGCTTGTGAAATTATCTCTTATGGAAGATACTGTGCTATGAACTCGGTTTTTTAAATTGTCTCTTATAGAAGAATAATAATAACTTGATATACCTACAGATACAAATATAATTATAACAGCAAGTATAACAACAACAAAGCTAAGTGAATTTACAAGCCATCTACCTTTAAGACCACCTGGGGCATGTTGTACACGGATTTCTTTTTGCTGAGGCTTTTTGTTGTTAGATGGTGGATTTATTGGTGTTAAACGATATTTCATGATTGCCACATATACCCATATCCACGAACAGTTGTTATATATTGTGGGTTTGCAGGGTCGTCCTCTATTTTTAGTCTTAATCTTCTTATATTTACATCGACAATTTTAAGTTCACCAACATAATGATGTCCCCAAACCATTTCAAGAATATCATCTCTTGAAAGTGCTTTGCCTATATTTTGAATAAATGTTCGGAGTATTCCATACTCTATCTGTGTTAATTCTATTTTAACCCCATTTTTTTGCACTTCTCTAGCTCTTAAATTTAGTTTAAATGGACCTGATTTTATTGTTTCATCATCAGCAAAAGGATTACCTGCAACACGTCTAAATAGTGCGTCAACTCTTGCAACAAGTTCAACTACGGAAAATGGTTTTGTTACATAATCATCTGCACCTGTCATAAGACCTGTAACCTTGTCGGCTTCTTGTGTTCTTGCAGTAAGCATTATTATACCTGCTGCATAGCCTTGTGTGCGAAGTGCTCGACAAACTTCATAGCCATCTATGCCAGGGAGCATTACATCTAGAATTGCCACAGCTATATCGCTATTCTGTTGATATAAATCAATTGCAAGTTCACCAGAATTTGCTTCTATTACTTCATATCCGCCTCTTTTTAGATTTAGGACAATAAAACTTCTAATGCTATCTTCATCTTCTAATACTAAAACTTTTCGTTTCATTTAATATGCTCCTTATTAATTTTAATTGTTCCACGATTGTGAAATGATTGAAAAACGTTCTTTTATTTGTTCATAACTCAATTTAAGCAGGCTATTTGCTGCATTTTCAGGAATAGAAACAGTATATATTTCGGTTGTTGTGCGAGCAAGCTCAACCATAAGGTCTTGAGAGGCATAATAATTTCTCATATCACCTGTTAATCTGTGAATTGTTAAAAGCTCTGTAGATTGTCCATTGGAATTAAGCTCTAAAAATGTTGTTTTAGTTTCATTTTCATCTGTGGATTTAACAACTGTCACATTTCCACGCCAAGCATCAGAAATCATAAATTGCCAATTTTCTGATACATTTTGATATGTTGTGCATACTCTTACAGGTGCATCACCTGAGCTAAATGCATACCAATCAAGCATATAAGCAGCATCTGATGATGACTGTGAACTAGATTGATTTTGTGTGCTAGGTGTTAAAGGCATTAATAAAGCAAGTGGAACTTCTGTAACTTGGTCATTATTTACATCGCTTGATGGCACAGAAACAGGTCTGTATGTGCTATGTTTCATACCATCTTCACTTTCAAGAGTTATATTTCTAAAACCTTCATCATCATAAACGAAAATATCGGTCATAAGTCCTGAGCTAAGCTCTAATTTACTTTCAACAAAAATAGCAGATTGGTAGCCTCTTAACAAGCCTTTTTTTAGGCTTACTATGTTTTGTGTTTCTGGTGAAAGTATAGCTTCACCTTTTAAAGTTAACTTGTTATCTTCTTTAACATAAAGTTGAGCAATTCTTCTGTTGGTTTCATCTTTAGTAAATAAGATTAAATCATCAGTTCCATTGTTATCTAGGTCTGATGTTATAAATGATTGATATGTTGTTTCAAGTAAAGTTATAAGCTTTTCATTTGAAAATGCACAAACGGTCATAGCAGATGTAGAGTCATCGCCGCTAAGTTTCCAAGAGATAAGAATACCTTTTTGACCATCAGGTGATAAAGTTGGATATGATACAGAAGTGATTTGTGCAGCGGTTGCTGAAACACTTCCAACAGATATATATTCTTCGTTTTCACGTTGAAATACATAAATATGAAATTTATCAGGATTTTTAGCTTCACAGAAAAATGCAACTGCTTCATCTTCACCATCTAAATTTAAATCCATAAGCTGAACAGTATTTCTGTTTTCTCCCGCTTGTGGAGATACTGCTATCGCTCCTCGAGATGTTATATTGCTTATTTGTTTTTGTAATGATTCATAAGTTGCACTTGGTTTAGGGGGCTTTAAAAGCTCATCACCTGATTTAAATGTACAGCCACTTAGTAAAGTAAGGCAGGCGATAAACAAAAATAATCTTTTCATAATTTGTAATTTTCCTTAAAAAGATTTGATATGCTATTATTTATTTTAACACATGAAGTAAATACTGCATAGAAGGTTTTAGTTACAATGTATTTTTATTTTAACTAAAATGACGATTGAATATAATAAAAATGCTATGTTATAATGTACAAATGCATAATAAGGAAAAGGAAATAGCATATGATTGGTACAATGTTTAATATATGCACAATAGTAGCGGGTTGTGCAATAGGTGGTACATTAAAAAAAGGAATAAGAGAAGATTGTCAAAATGCAATGATGAATGCTATGGGTTTGGCAGCAGTTGCACTTGGAATAAATACTGTGGCTAGTAATATGCCTAAAAGCGAATTCCCAGTGCTTTTTATTATGAGCCTTGGAATAGGTTCTGTTATAGGTACAATGTTAAATCTTGATGAGCGTTTTCAAAGCATAGCAAATAGAAATTCAAAATCTAAACTTGGAAAAGGGCTTTCTACAGCGTTTTTATTGTTTTGTATAGGTACGCTTGCCATTTTAGGCCCAATTCGTAGTGCCTTATATGGTGACCATACATTTTTATTTACTAATGCAACGCTTGATTTTATAACTTCTATTGCACTTGCTGCAACATATGGTTATGGTATTATGTTGATAGCTCCAGTGGTTTTGGTTTGGCAAGGTAGTATTTATCTTTGTGCAGGATTTTTACAAAATTTCTTGCAAGATTCTCTAATGACTGAGATTTCTATTATAGGTGGTATTTTAATTGCAGCCTCTGGAATTTCTATTTTACAAATAAAAGATTTTAAAACTATGAATATGCTTCCTGCTTTGCTCGTTCCGCCTGTTTGGTTTATTATAAAAATGTTTATATAACAAAAAATAGCTGTTTTCTATAAAAAGAAAACAGCTATTTTGTTAAATCTCTCCACATTGTATTGCAGCAATAGAGTCTTCAATGCTGCGGTGACCTAGTGAAATTGCTCCCATTTCTTCAGCTCGTCTGCCTACTTCATATTTATGTAAATCAACTTCACCTTCAAGACATTGTGTGGTTATATATACCTTTGTACCGCTTGATATAAGTTTTTGAACAACTTTTTCCAAACGTACAGGTATGCCACCAGCACCATATGCTCTTAAAATAACTTTATCATACTTGCTTAAAAAATCAAAAATGCTAGGGTCTAAGTCGGGTACAATAGGTAAAACAACAAAGCTAGATTTAACTATATCCACAAACTCTGGTTCACCACCACGAAGAGGAGGAATATTAAATTTTACAGTTCCGTTTTCACTTACAGTGCCAATAAGTGGTGCGTTTATTGACCTAAATGGAGTCATACTTTCTGTATTTGCTTTGAATACATGATTTCCTCTTATGACTTGACCATGTAATACCGCAGCAACGCCTGTCCAGCCCGCACATGCAACTCTAAAAGAGTCTAAAAGGTTACGCTCGGCATCAGATTCTTCAACACCAATAGGCTTTTGTGCACCTGTGATAATAACTGGTTTGTTTAAATTCTTTAGCATATGATATAGAAGGGCTGAAGTATATGCCAAAGAATCTGTTCCATGTGCCACAACAAAACCATCATATCTATCATAGTTTTGCCATATAAGTGTTGCAATCTGTTTTCTTTGTGCTGTTGTTATATCAGTTGAATCTACACTAAATGGATTATCTACAAAAACTCGGCAGATTTTTCGTATTTCAGGTAAAAATTCTAAAAGCTGCTCGCCTGTAAGTGATGGTGCTAAACCTCGACCAGTTTCACGACAAGCAAGAGTTCCGCCTGTTGCTATCAAAAGTATATGTTTCATATTGATTAAACCCTCATCTCTATAAAATTACACTCATACACCAAAATTATATCAGAATTTTTTTAAAATTAAAAGCGTGAAAAATATAGAAAAATAATCGTTTTTTTGTACATATAATATTGTTGACTATATGATGTATAAGTGCTATTATAATGCCACAGAAAGAAATACCGAGTAAGCGGGGTGGTAATAAATAGATTGCCTCGATTATTTAAATATTTCATATGAAAGGAAGTGAGTCCGATGGGCATAGAAGAGTCTTGTTTTCAGCCGCAGGCTCACTGTATGTACTGGTAAATTGTTAGTCAGCTATATCCTCTAATTCTGACTCTGGTTAGCCGATGGGCATACCGATGGGTATGGGGCAGATGATATGTGGAGTGCTGGTAAATATAAGTCTTTTCTGATTTAACCAGTGCATCACAGAAACTGCGTTGCTGAAACTTTGAATGGATTGCTATTATATAATTTCGTTTTTATGTAGGAAAACGAACGCTGCTCTGGTACAGCGTACAGCCAGTTTATTTACATAGATTAAATTAAATGTGTGATTGCGGATATTTAATTGCATCTTGTAATGTGGTTAGTTTTATACTTACAAGTGCAGATTAGTTAACTATAATCAGCATAGTTATTCTTTTTAGATAAAAAATGGCTACAAAACTACATATCCTGAATTTTATTAAAGGGCTTTGTGTGGGTTGCAAAGCCCTTTTTCTATGCTATAATATCGCTTGTATATATTTTAATTTAAGGATAATTTTTACTATGAACTATGTTTATATGCTTAAATGTATTGATAATACATATTATATCGGTTGGACAAATAATATTAAAAAACGCCTTGCAGCACATAATTCAACATCAAGTGGTGCTAAATATACACGTTCTCGTAGACCAGTAACTTTGGTTTACTGTGAAGGATATCAAGATAAAAGTTCTGCTATGAAAAGAGAAGCAGAACTAAAAAAATTATCTAAAGTTCAAAAAAATAATCTTGTTGATAGTATAAATCACGGAGAACTGTTAACAATATATGATGCAAATGAAAATCCTTGTGGAAATCTCCCAAGAAATACCGTTCATGCACTAGGTCTTAGACATCATGTTTGTCATTTATGGTTAATTGAAGAAAAAAACGGCATAATGGGTATGTGGCTTCAACAAAGAGGAAAAGACCGTCCACTTAATCCTTCTATGTATGATTTAGCTGCTACTGGTCATATAGACCCAAATGAAACACCATTAAATGCGGCTCTTAGAGAGGCTTGGGAAGAAATTGGTGTTAAATTTGATGATAGTAATATTGCTGTTTTAGGTACAACTGAGCAAAGTTACCCTAGACCAGATGGAGGATTTGATGATGAACTGGTACATGCTTTTGCTGTAAGAGTTGATAATCAACCTGATTTTAATATAGGTTCAGAAGTTGAGCGTATGGTTTGGATTTCATTCTCTGAATTTGCAAAACTAGAACAAGGAGCAGAATTTGCAAAAACATCAGCAGGAATTATTAAAGCAAATGAAGTTTGCTGTATAGGAAAAGGCGAATGGCAAGCTTTTGAAAAATATTTGAAGTTTAATGAAAAAACATGTTGACAAATGACGTATAATGTCGTATACTAACTGAGCTGTCTGATGAGGGCAGCAAGTCAAAAGAGAAAAACTTGAAAAACTTCAAGAAAGATGTTGACAAGCAAAACTGCTTTTGATACAATAATTAAGCTGTCTTTGAGAGATGGCGAGTTTACTAGAAAAGATTAGAAAAAAGTCAAAAAACTTTGAAAAAAGTTCTTGACAAGCTAAAATAAGTATGGTAAACTAAATAAGCTCTTTAACGAGAGTAAAATGATTGAAAAACATCGTAAAATATTGTACTTTGCAAATTAAACAACGAAATGCTTACTTTAAA
>JAGHIZ010000064.1 GCA_017886875.1 Butyricicoccus sp.
AAACCTCTTTCTATCTGCTTAACCAAAGCTTTTGAATATTTTCCTTTTGGTTTTGAGTTCTTTCTTCGAATACAGTATTTTTTATGGGCAGTTTCTGCATTATACATTTGCTCATTATTGCGTTTTAATTCTCTTGCAACTGTACTATGATGCCTACTTATTTCTTTTCCTATTTTACGGGCTGAATATCATAATTTTTTTATACCTCTATACGACTTCTTTCAAATGTGGTAAGATGTTTATAGCTCATAAGTAAACTCCTTTTGTGTTATGTTGTGTGGTAACTTCATTTTACACTATAAAGTTTACTTGTGGGCTTTTTTTGTCGCACTTAATTTTACAATCCATCATTTATTAAATTGATAATGCGGTTTAGCAAGCGTATAATATAGATAAATTGTACAAGTATTAACAATAATAGGAGAAAAGAAATATGAACTTTTTTAACAAAAACGATAAATTTGAGTTTCAAGCACATATCACAGTAGAAAAATTAGACAATATAGCTGATTATATTAAATTGTGTGAAAAATATAATGTAAAACCTGTTTTAATTAAGCTTGCTAAAGGAAATTTTGTAAATCAACCAATGTATACACAACATATTGTTGCTGAAAACTTTGATAATGCATTGCTTGAAGTAGACAAAGTGAAAAATATTTTTGTAGACAATGGATTTAATATAGTAAGAACAAAAATTGAAATAAATGCGGCTAGTGTTATAGATTATTTTCAAATTGATGTTGATAAATGGCAAAATACACAATATAGAGAAAGCTGTATAGATAAAATAAAAGATAGCTATTTTGAAGTACATGTTAAGGTAAAATATAACAATATTGATTTACTTAAAGAAATAGCAATAAAAAATAATCTTTACCTTTCACAAAATGATAGAGAACCTAATATCAGGTTTTTATCTGTAAGAAAAAATTTAATAGATGCACTTAATATAGATAATGAAACAGATTTTAATATAAAGCAATTCTATTTGCATGAAAAGAATTTTTCAAGAGCATTTGAAAGCGATTTAAAAGCAGCTAATATGGAAATTATAAAAGAAAAATTTGAGTGTTGTATTTATGATAGCAATAAAAATCTTGATTTAAAATGGAGATTTAATGAAAAATAATTTAGGAGGTTATAATTTATGAAACTTATAACAAATGATAAAACTATAAAAAATGCAATAGAAAATATAAATAATTATCTATCTTTAAATGATAAAAACAAAGAATATCAAATTAAAGTAAATTGGACAGATAATGATAATATATCTTGGGAAATAATAGATAATAATATTATTATAAGCTGTAAAACAAAAACAGATGCAATAAATGCTTTAGGTGATGCACTTTCAAAGGGCAAAGGTAAAAACACTCTAACAAAGCGATTTGAAAAGCTAGAAACTATGATTGATGTTTCCAGAAATGCGGTTTATACAGTGGATAAAATGAAAACTTTTTTATGTCAAATTGCTTTAATGGGTTATACAGGTTGTCTTTTATATATGGAAGATACTTATATATTGCCTAACTATCCATATTGGGGTTATCAAAGAGGAAGTTATACAACACAGGAGCTAAAACAGCTTGATGATTTTGCTAATTCATTAGGGCTTGAGCTTATACCATGTATACAAACACTGGCACATTTAAGAACCGCTTTAAGATGGAGCTGCTTTGATAATATAAAAGATACATCAGATAATTTATTAGTTGGTTCTCCAGACACCAAGCAATTAGTTAAAGATATGCTTTTATATTTTAAAAATACACTTCGCACAGATAGAATACATCTAGGTATGGACGAGTCTTTTAACCTTGGTATGGGGCGTTATAGGCTTTTAAATGGATTTAAAGACCATAGATTAATTATAAGAGAACATTTAAAAATGATTTGCGATATGTGCAAAGAATACGGCTTAAAACCTATGATTTGGGACGATATGTTATTCCGTGATAATACACCAAATATGAATTATTATTGCGATAGCCAACCTGTAACAGATGATGAACTTAAAGCATATCCAGATAATTTAACTTTTGTTTATTGGGATTATTATCATAATACAAAACAGGAATATATAACCCAGTTAAAACGCAGAGGAAAATTAAAAGTCGCTTTTGCAGGCGGAATATGGAAATGGGGCGGCTTTACTCCAAATTATACTAAAAGCTTTAAAGACTCATTGGCAGCAATAGAGGCTTGTTATGAATATGGTGTAAATGAGCTTATAGTAACCGCTTGGGGCGACGACGGTGCAGAAGCACCGCTTGATTGTTTGCTTGCTGGCTTTGCTTTATATGGTTTAAACCGTTTTTATAATGCAAAACCACAAGATACAGAGCATTTTTGCAAACTTTTGGCTGATTGCAATTTAAAATTATTTACCGATATAGAAAAATTAGATTTAATTCCAAATATGCCTGATGAAAATTTAGAGGCTGTAATGCCTCATAAACTTTTACTTTATGGTGATATTGCAAGCGATAGATATTTATATAATCTTGGTTGTAGCCCTGATGAATTAATAAATCACTATTCAGAGCTAGAAAAGTTATATAAAACTTATAATTCCAGTGATAAAAGTATCAGTCTTATGATGGATATGTATTCTGCTTTAGCTCATGTATTAGCTATTAGATGTAAAACAGGTGTTTTGCTTTATGAAAGTTATAAAAATAAGGATATAAATGGTTTAAAGCAAGCACAAATAGAACTTTTAAATTTAAGTGATGAAGTGCAAAATTTCCATGAAAAAGTAATTGATATGTGGAGTTATAGCTGTAAAGGTCAAGGATTGGAAGTGCTTAATTTAAGATTAGGCGGTCTTTGTGGAAGATATAAAGCAATTTGTAATCGTTTAGAGCTTTATATATCTGGAAAACTTGAAACTTTAACCGAACTAGATGAACAAATACTCACTGAAAACACACTAAAAATAGACGGTTTACAGCGTGAACTTTATGGTGATATTGTAACTGTAAATACACTTTATCATTTTTCTGTGTGATTAAATAAAAAATCTGGAGCATATTTTTACACATAATTATATGAAAGGTGATTATTATGAGTAGACTAATGGATTTGGAAATCAACGAAGAATTAATGATTTATATTGCAAACAATCTGCCTTTTATTGCAAAAGGTAGCTTTTTAACAAGTCAATATCATAAAAATCCACAAGCAAGGCTTTTAAATGGTGGGGATATTGATTTGATATATAATAATCCAAATGTAAAAATGCCTAAACCGCCTAAAACTTTTGATTATGATACTTCTATTAGCTTTCTTAGAGAGATTGAAAAGCTATTAAAAAATGAGATAATTGATATTCTTTATAAGCTAGAAGAAATTATGACAGAAAAATTTGATTTGACCGAAAGACCAAGGTTTATTTTAGAATATGAAGAACTTGGTTATGATAGAGTATTCAAGGATAGTGGCGAAATCGGTCTTTATTTAGTAAACTATGCTGCTGATGGTGATTTTATAACTGTTGGTCTTTATATCTATAATACTGAAATTGATATTGCTATTGATATGCCTGTTCATTTTCAGCCTGAAACAATTTTATATAAAACTATGACAGGAAAAGAGGTTATACTTAACAATACCACACCTTTAATTTATCAAACAGCATGGAAAATACATCAAATTCTTGTAAGACCTCGCTTGAAGGATTTAGATGATGTTATTCGTTTCTTGCCACATATAGATTTTAAAGATAAACATAACTTTAGATTGTTTTTTTATGAAATTATCTCAGAATGCAAATTAACAGACAGCACAACCTGTAAACAATTAATTGAAACTTTTAAAAAGCTATTTAAAGGCAATCAAGCACAAAAAATGATTGCTGAAAATATTGCAGATAGTGAACACATAGTTTATGATTATTATAAATATTTCACTGACCTTTATGGAACAAAGTTTAAAATTAAAAATAATCAAGGATATTGTACAAGTTATGACCTTGAAGAACTAAAAAATAAAATTTCTTCCGATTTCTTAGATATGCTGCAAAGCAAAATTGATTGTAATGCTGCATTAGAATATATTGAAAAACATTCTAATGATATTTAATATAAAACATTGTGACAAAAAATTTATAGGGCAAAACATCTATTTTAGATGTTTTACCCTCTTTTTTTTGTTTGATTTTTGTGCAATATTTAAAATTTGCTCACTTATAGTAATAAAATTTAAAAACCTGCTTTATTAAGCTCATCTATCATACTATAGCGTTTAGGGTAAAGTTTTTTCCATTCTTCAGCAATATAAATTGCATTTTGATTACCATTAGGAAATAATTTTAATTTTTCCAAGTGAGATATTAAATCTTTATATTGTTTTCTATTATTTAAATTTTTCATTTGAGGTATTAGAATTTCAATATATAATTTACAAGTTTCTCTGGCAAAATGTTCTTTCAATACTTCATGCCATTTTTCAATTTGACAAATAGATTTATTATTTTTTATTTCATCAAAAAATTCATATAATCTATTTTCTTGAACTAGTAATTCACATTTAATAGGCTTAATAAGTGGACTAGTCAAAAGGTCTTCTAATATTTCAGACCATTCAGAATTTGATATAATATTTTTTAACATATTTATATTATCCATGTTATATTGATGATAGTTTGATATAGATGATAATAATTCTTTTTTCAATTTATCAAGTTTATTTGTTTTCTTATAATACATTATTAACTGTTGATTATATTTATTTTTACCTAAACTTTTTCCATATTCCATCAAATAGATTGCTTTATTATAATCATTGCAATCAATGAATTTTTTTATAAAAAAATCTAAAACCCCATTATATTTTAAATATTTTTCACCATATTCATATAAAACATCTATAGATTGATTTAGCTTTTCCATAAGTGACAATCTTTTCATAATAAGATATGGAATTCTGTATTCATCAATTTTAGAATTTAGGTTTTCATCTATAAATTTTATATTTTCTTCAATAAATTTATTAGAATTAAAAATAGTCATCTGAATGTCAAAAATACTATCTTGTATATAATCTAATAAATCATACTTTTTTAAATCCAAAAACCACTTATATATTTTTATTTGTTGTTTTTCATCAGCTTTTTCTAATATCATTTCCCAACAATCGCTACAATTACAAATAAAATCATCTATTTTTCCATCTGAGTCATCAATATCACAATTTACAACTTGAATAAATAAATAACATAGAGCTTCAAAAGCTATCATAATATTGCCATCATCAATAATTTGATAAATTTGATTATCTAAAAAATCATATAATTCATTATAAAAAAGATTTGAATGATAATAATCTATATAATCATTATATGCTGTAAATTTGCTAATAAGACAATCAATATCAGCTTTTATTTGTAAAATTAAAGTATCATTATTTACATCAGAATATTTTAATAATAAACGTTTTTGAATAGCTTTATTTCGTTGGGCAACTTCATATACGAATATCTGCAATTCTTTCTTTGACATTTTTTCTATGCATTTTTTTAGTTCATTGTCCTGATTATCAATATTAGAATTATTTACTGCAAACAATACTGCTGCTAGATGTTTACAAGGCGTTGCATCTTCTGCATAAGGACAATCGCAACTCCAATAATCAATATAATTATCTTTCAATTTTATCTTTACATTATATTTCTGTGTACCATAAACAACCGCACTAATAATATTTTTATTAAAATCAATATTATGTACATGTCCATTAAGATAATAATTTTTTCCTCTTAACAAAATCTTATCTTCAAATAATTCAGACCATTTGAAAATATTCATAATAACACTCTCTTTTTTTAAGTTATTAGCATTTATATCATTATACCCCTTGAAAGACATAATAATAAATATTATTATATCATTAAAAATATAAAAAGGGTGAAAAATATATTTTATAATTATAGAAAACAAAAACGCATAAATATTTTAGGTGAAAACTATGTTAAATTTATTTGATATCTTGCCATCTGGCTTTTTTAACTGCCTTGCAAGTGTTAGCAATAATAGAATTTACTCAGACTGTTTAAAAATAATCTATGAACAGTATGACAAAGAAATTTCTTACAGAATTTCAAGAGATAAAATAAAAGATGCACTAGCTAATTATTTGCTGGAAAACAATATAAATCAAATTGATGAAAATACAGATGTAAATTATAGTGAGCTTGCAAGTGCAATTATTAGGAAATTTTGCTCTAGTGAAATCGGTTGGTTAGAAGAAGATAGCGACAATGAAACATATGAAAAACATATTATTATGTCAGAGCAGGGTATTTTATTAGCTGAATTTTTAAATTCACTTAGAAAGCCTGAACGTGAAGAATTTTCAAGCTATATTATTAATATCTATAATATACTTACAAATGAAAAGCAATGGTCAGATAACCCTTATGTAAATGGTTTAAAAAATGTATATAGAAATGTAAAAGCACTTTCTAAAGCATTAAAAAGATTGTCAACTTCTATTAAAAAGATTATAGAACAAATGATGAATGAAACCAGTCTTGAAAGCCTTACAGATAATATGATTTCATATTTTGAAGGTGATTTTATAAAAGAATACTCAAGACTTGCAAAACAACAAAATATACATCTTTATCGCTCACATATAAAAAATAAGCTTGATATGATGGAAAATAACACTGATTTATTTGATTTAATAATAGAAAAGTGTATGGAAGAAGAAAAAATATCTAAAAACAGTGCAAATGAACTTGTGTTAGATATGCTTTACTCTACAAGAGCGTTTATATCTAATGATTATGATAGAATAATGAAAGATATAAAACAAAAAATTAATCTTTATATAAATATCGCTATTGGGCGAGCTAGATTTTTAAGAAATAGAGATGCAGACGATAGGGGAAGTATAGAAACTGTAATTAGATATTTAACCAATAATATAGCAGATTTAAAAGCTGATGCACCAAATCTATTTTTATTAGAACAAAATCAGTTTATTGATACTAATTCTCTGCGTTTTCCACACAAACAAAAGGCTATAAAAACAGAAACCTATGCCGAACTTGAGGAAATAACCGAGGAAGATATAAAAAATGCACAATTTGCATATAAAAAAGAGGCTTATAACCCATATTCTAAGGATAAAATGAAACTTTATCTTGAGAATATAATGGGAAATAATAAAATTATTGATAGCGATGATTTACCGCTTGCTAGTAAAGAAGATATGCTTTGTGCATTATCTGTTGCAGCTTATGGCGGTGAAAATGGCTATGAAATAACATTATTAGATGATTATACATCAAATGATAATTTAAAACTTCATAAATTCCAGATAAAAAGGATTGAAAAGTAATGGGAATAGAAAGTTATTGGCAGGATTATACATCATCTGAAAAAGAAATGTTTGCAAAAGCATGTAGAAAACTGCTTAAACATACTTTTATTGTGCGTGAAAAAGATGATGAAAATAAAAAAATGTACTACTTTATAGCAAAAAAACAAGAGCCTTTTTCTGAATATTTTGGATTTATTGGCTTTGATATAGTGGTTGACCGTGAAAACGGTGTTATCATGCTTAGAAATTTAGGCGATTTAATAAAATCAAATCATATAACACTTAAAAAAGTAGAAAGTATAATTTTATGCTGTCTTTGGACACTTTACACAGACAAAATACATAGTCTTAAAAAATATATAACAATTTCTGTTTCAGATTTACGTTTTGAACTGGAAAAATATAATGTCAATGATAAAATAGATAAAACTACACTGTCAAATGCTTTAAATTTGCTGTCTAAATTTAATCTATTAGATGTTAATGGCAAGATTGGCGATATCGACTGTACAATATATTTATATCCATCTTTGCAATTTGCACTAGATTTAGATGAATTTAAAAACTTTGCAAAACAATCAAAAGATAAAATGAAACAAATAGATAATATTGGTGATGATGATGAAAATAAATAGAAACTCAGCAACTAAACTTTTACTTGTTCAGTGGGCTAGATTTCAAAATACACTTATAAATTTACAAGGTTCAACACTGATTACTGGCGTAAATGGTAGTGGTAAATCAACTATTTTGGACGCTATGACATATTTACTTACTGGCAATACTCAGTTTAATAAAGCGGCAAAGGATAGGGATAGAACAGTAACCGCCTATGTTAGAGGTGACACTAAAAGCAATGGTTCATCACGTTATTTAAGAAATGGCGATGTTGTTAGTTATATTGCTATGGAGTTTTTCTCTCCTACTGATAACAGTAATTTTGTTGTTTTTGTATGTATAGAGTCTGCAAATGAAACTTCTTCTCATAAAAGCGATTGGTTTATAGTTGATAAAGCCAAAATTGAGCAAATAAACTTTACAAAAATAAATGATAAAACACTTGTAGTAACCCCTAAAAACGGGCTTAGAGTTAATGGAAAGCCAATAGATAATAAAATCAAGTCAAAAGACAGTGCATTAGCTCAAATTTTTAGAAAGCTAGGACTTAGAGGCGATTATTTAAAATACCGCAACAGACTTATGAAAATGATGGCTTTTAACCCTGAAAACAATATAGATAAATTTATCCAAGAATGTGTTTTAGATGCGGGCAAAGTTGACTCCCTTGCACAGCTTAGAGAGCAAAAACAGCTATTTGAGCGTATAAAAGCAGAATATCAAAATATGAAAGATAGCAAAACACAGCTTGAAATCATAGAAAAGAAAACATCAGAATATGAAAATAAGCTAAAAAACTTTAATATTAAAAAACTCATGTTTGATTATCAATATATTATGCAAAAACAGGCATATAAACAGGATTTACTTGTTAAACTTGAAAAGCTAAAACATGAACGTCAAACGCTAGATAATCAAAAACTGGAGTTAAACTCACGATATGAGGCAGCAAATGAGCGTTTTATAAACTCTCAAAACAATGATATTTACAAGGGAATACAAGATAGTATAAAAGACCTAGAACAGCAAATTAAAGATATTGACCGTGAATTAATAACTTATAAATCACAGCTTGAAAAGTTAAAACACTTGCAAGATAAAATAAATAATATATTGTCTTGGGCTGATAGCTTTTTAAATCTCAACGAAAAAACATGTCTTTCCAATTTATTAGATAAAAATAATACGCAAAAAACAGATATTTTTCTAAAATTTTCGGCTCAGATTGCAAATCAAGACAAAATCTTTCAGACTGAAGAAGTGCATTTGAAAGATGATATAACAAACATTGAAAATGAGCTTTCACAGCTTGAAACAGATATTAAAACACTAGAGGCAAACAAAAGGGTTTTCCCTAAACATATAGAAAAAGCAAAGCTTATTTTAAGCAAAGAACTTGAAAAGCAGGGTATAAATACAGATGTTAGATTGCTTTCTGAGCTTGTAAGCGAGGTTAAAAATCCAGATTGGCGTAATGCTATTGAAACCTTTTTAGGAAAAAAGCGTTTTTATATTATTGTAGATGGTAAATACTGCTTTAAGGCAATGGAAATTATAAAACAGCAAAAACTAACTGATATACAGTTAATTATAACTGATAAATTGCCAGATACAGATATAACAAGCGGTTCTGCGGCTGAAATGCTTGTAACACATAACCCTTTTGCAAGAAAATACTTAAACTATTTATTAAATGGCATACACCTTTGTAACAGCCTTGAGGAGCTACACGAGCACCCAAAAGGCGGAATTATGAAAAATGGTATGCTCTCAAAAAGTTATGCTATGTCAATGATGGACATGCAAAATGTTAAATTATATCTTGGTGAGGACTCAATAAAATATCAGCTTGAAAACGCTAAAATAAAAAAACAAGAGCTTAAAAACACTCTTGATAAAATAAAATCAGATTTAGACAGTATAAAAAAATACAGAAATGATATACAAAACATTGATTTTAATATAAATAGCTATAATTTTAATGTTTTAAATGATATTGATAGAAAAAATATAGAAAAAAACAATATTTTATCAAGCCTTGATAATTTAAAAAATAATCCTGAATTTTTAGCTATTACAGAAGAACGTGAGCAAGCTAAAAAACAACTTGATAAAATCACAAATGAGCGTGATAATCTTTCAAAAAACATAGGCGTATGTGAAAAAGATTATGAATATACTAAAAATCTTGTAAATAATATCTCTAATGAGCTTGAAGTTTTACAAAATAAATTTAATTCCAATGAAAATTTAGAATTAAAAAACTCTATGCTTGAAGAATACTCAAAACTTAGTAAACAAAAACAAAGTATAATAGTTATAACTGAAAGTGCATTAAAAGCTCTTGAACATTCAGTCAATGATACTATTGGCAAACTAGAAGATAGTCAACTTGCTTATTGTAAAATAGCAGGTATTGACTTAAATAAACGTGGTATAGGTATGATATCTTTCTATCGTGAAAGATATAGAGATTTGGCTAATGTTAAAATAGAACAAGCCTCAGAGCGTTTAAATGAGCAATCTAAAAAGCTACAAAGTGTTTTTATGAATGATTTTGTATCAGAGATAAATGAAACCATTAAACAGGCTCAAGATGAAATAAATGCTATAAACAAAGAGCTTAGACAGATACCTTTTGGAAATGATACTTATAAATTTGTTATGAGTGAAAAGCCTGATAGGGCAGTTTTCTTTAGAATTTCCAAAGAACTTAATAAGCCAGAATATTATATGAACTTTGCAAGCATTGATGAACAAATAGAAAATGATATAAATGAATTTATGGAAATAATTCTAAATGAAAGCGATGAAACAGAATATACAGATTATAGAAAATACTTCACTTATGATATGAAGATTATAAGCAAACAGGGAAATGATGAAGTTATTGCTGATTTATCAAAAAAACAAGGTTCTGCAAGTAATGGCGAAAAACAAACACCATATTTTATAATTTTAGCCGCTGCATTAAACCAATTTTACCCTAAAAATTTTTGCTGTGCTAGACTTGCTTTTATTGATGAGGCTTTTTCTGCTCTGTCAAGAGAACGTATAGAACAAATGGTTAAGTATTTTGAGGAAAATGATTTTCAAGTGTTTTATGCTGCACCACCTGAGAAAATAAACAGCATAGGTGCTTTTATAGGCTCTACTGTAAGCCTTATAACCAAAGGCAGATATACCAATGCTATTGAGGGTTTGACAAATGATTAAAAACAAGATTTTAAATGCACTCTTAGATATATATGAAAGCAGTAAAACTTATACAGGTGAAAATAAAGTAAATCAAGTTTTTAGCATTAAACCTAGCAAGATTTTTAAGGACTATGAAAGCGATAATGCAAATGTAGATGATATAGAGCGTTTTGAATATGAAGTAAATAAACTTGCCTGTGAAAATTTGATTGATATTCAAAAAAATAATCGTGGTATACAAAAAATCATTGCAAAACATGAAAAAATAGCTGATTACTATACAATTTTAAACCGCACAGAAAAAAGAGTTTTGCGTGAAACAAAACTCAAGGAATATAAAAGCTATTTAGGTATAAACAAAATTTTAGATAAAATTTGCTATGATTTTATCAAAAACTTAACCGATAGCCAGTGCAAAAATGATAAAACGGTTAAAATATTAGAGCTTTGTAAGTTTATTCTAACAAATAAGCATGATTTATTAGAGCGTGAACTTTCAATCTTGGTTTTAGGTGATAGCAAACTATGGGAAAATAAATATAGACAAGCTGTTTGTTCTACAATAAGCAAATATGTTGATTTTTCTGAACTTTTAGATGGTTTAAATATGAATGATGATATTGATAAACGTGAAATTCAGAAAATAATCTTAGCTGAATATCAGATATATTCAAACCCTTCATATATTTATTTTAAAGGCAATGCAGAATTTATATTTTCTAATGGTGATAAAATAAATATAAATTCACCTATGGCTTTTTCTACTGAAACACTAAAAAATATAGCCCATATTAAAATAAAAAGTGATAATATAATAACTGTTGAAAATCTAACATCATTTAATAGAATACAAATGAACAATACATTTTTTATATTTTTAAGCGGTTATCATAACCATGCAAAGCAACAATTTATTAAACAAATAGCAAGCTCAAATAGCGGTTTAAACTGGTATCATTTTGGCGATATAGACCCAGATGGCTTTTATATAATAGAGCATTTAAAGCATGGTACAGGTATAGAATTTAAGCCGCTTTATATGGATATATTGACTTTACAAAAATATAGACAATATACCAAGAGCTTGACAAGCAATGATATTATAAAAGCTAAAAATATGATAAACAAAAATTTATATACTGATGTGTTAAGTTATATGTTAGATAATAATATAAAGCTTGAACAAGAAATTATAAGTTTAAAAAACTCGATTACTAAATATACCAAATAAATTATAAAATCACCTCTGATGTAGATTAAATCTCATCAGAGGTTTTTTGTTGCTGTAATCAAATAAAGAAAAATATATTGACTTTGGGAAATATTGAATATATAATGTTCTTGTGTGTTAAAAAAAATAAAAAACGCTCCGAATAATCGAAGCGTTCCTTATAAATCAAATCAAAACTTTTACCCTTGCAAACTACCAATTTGCAAGCAACATCAAAACTCCAAATATGTAAGCTACCAACTTACATATAAACTCTTATCAAGAGTTCCGTTCCTGAGTTACTACCAATAGCTTAGGAATAAAAACAAACGGTTAATGGTTTATTAAAACATGAACCATTCCTTAACAATTACAGTTTGACAACTTCTGTACATTGACAATTTAAACTGTACATTGACAATTTAATATACAATGACATTTTAAATGAAAAAACGCACCCTAAAAATTAAATAAAAAATTGTACCTTGAAAATAAAATTTAATATACAAAGACAATTAAATAAAAAATTGTACCTTGAAAATTAAATATACAATGATAACTAAAAATGCATTTTAATAAGCAGTCAGCATGATTGTTTAAGTTATTTAGTTTTAAAACTAATTCCATAAAAAATGAAAAAAGCTAAAAGACATTCCATGACACTACGGCCTGATGTATGACTACATTATACGCAAACACGTTTTTAATGTCAACGATTGAGAAAGGCAATTAAACATGACAAAAAATCACTATGCTTAAAAAGTAGAAGAAAATTAATGTTTAAAGCCTTAAAAAACCTAAAAAAACATATTTTTTCAAACTTATAGTTAGATTTGAAATTTACTTTGTCAAGAAAGGAGGTTTTTTGATGATTGGAAATACAGGTTCTTCAGCATATAAATCAGCCGATGATTTTAAAAATCATAGAGATTATTTGAGTTATATGTATGCTAAAACAAAAGGTGTTATAGCCAGAAGTATTATTGCAAGTGGAAGATATTATGAAAAATTTTCTTATGGTGACCGTTTAATAAATAAAAATAAATATTATGGCATTGAAAATGTTTATGTTTCCATGAATTCTTTTCGCTCGGCTCGTAAGCCTAACAAACCTATGAGTGGTCGCAAAGTCGAGAATTTAAGACAATTAAACGCTTTATATCTTGATTTAGACTGCTACAAGATAGGTTTAACACAAGAGCAAGTTTTAATGAACTTAGAAGAAAATTATTTCGGAAAGACTATACCAGTGCCAACTTTTGTTATAAATTCTGGACGTGGTGTTTATTTAATTTGGAAAATTTGCGAACATAAAAACGCATTGCCACGCTGGAAAAACGTACAAAAATATCTTTTAGAACAATGCTCAGAATTTAATGCAGACCCTCAGGCTATTGATGCTGCTAGAATACTTAGAGTTCCGTTTACTAAGAATTCTAAAAACGGCAACACAGTTAAAATCATGCAGTTTAATGATATTTCTTATACTTTGCATGAGATTATAACTGAGTATAACATACAATCTACTACATACGAAAGTAAAAAAGATATTGTATATCCATACGGACAAGCAACGCAAAGACAACGTGAAGTTGCCCAATGGCAAGCGTCAGAATTTGGATTAGAATTACCTGATTTCAATAATTATCAGGAAACCTTTGATTTTATAAAAGAAAACAGCTGTAATCGCTCAGAGAACACAGAAAATCTTGTTTTCTCAAAACTAAAATCATTAAAAAATATGCTTTTGGGCAGAGTAAACGATTTATTTAAACTGTTTTCACTGCGTAAGGGTGTAGACTGTTGCAGAGAATATGCTTTATTTCTTTGCAGGTCTTGGGTAGCAGAGAAAACAAAAGATTTTGATTATGCTTTACAAGTAACCAAAAAGCTCAATAAATCTTTTGATGTTCCATTTGATGAAAAATATGTTGAAACAAGAACAAAGAGTGCAGAAACAAAATTAAAGTCTGGCTCACTTTATAAATATACTACAAAAAAGATAATCGAAGTTCTTAGAATAACACCAGAAGAACAAGCACATTTAAAGCACATTTGTATAGACCAAGAAGCACTTAAAGCTCGCAAAAAAGAAGCGAACAAGAGGGCTTATTTAGCACGCCTTAAAAAAGATGGAAAACAAGAAAAGTCTAAAACTATTGAAGAACGCAGGCAAAAAATATTTGAGCTTTTAAATAGTGGTAAATCAAAGGCTGAAATATGTGAGATTTTAAATATAAGTGCTAGAACCTTTGATAGAGATAAAGCAGCTATTGTAAAAAATACA
The DNA here is from genome assembly GCA_017886875.1 of Butyricicoccus sp. Taxonomy (GTDB): domain Bacteria; phylum Bacillota; class Clostridia; order Oscillospirales; family Butyricicoccaceae; genus Butyricicoccus_B. The sequence goes on from JAGHIZ010000064.1 coordinate 14,649, forward strand.
GATTTAATCAATCAGAAAAAAAATGAACAACAAGAAGAAAAACAAGAAAGAAAAATGGAAATTACAGAGCTTGTAATGAAAAAAACAGGTTCGCCATTTTTTCAGTCAAACTATTATAGACGAAAAGACAACGTCTTTTCTAAGCGTGAGTTGTCTTTGTTAAAAACATATCCTCAAATTTCTTTATATTCTGTTTCTGTTGTTACAAAAAAAAGACGGGTGTTTGTTTCTGGGTTTGACCCTTAGTAGTAGATGTTTATTAGGTTTATACCGTTATCACGGTGAGTACAAAATACTTGATTATCTTATATCAAATTGTTAAAATTGATTATATAAAAGTGAGGTTTACTTTATGGTTAAAAAAGTTGCATTTATTAACGGCAAAGGTGGTTGTGGCAAGACTACATCTATTTTTCATGTCGCTGGTGTATTGGCTGTCGATGGTGAAAAAGTGCTTGTAATTGACTTAGATAAGCAGCGAAATACTACAGATACATTGCTTATGAACACTGATAAACCTGAAAAAAGTGTTTTTGATTTTATGAAAGGTACTGCTGATGCTGATGAAGTAACTAAAAAATCTTTATTTCAATCTAGAGCAAATGCAACACCTAAATATTACGGTATTGATTGTATGGCGGCTAGTATTGAACTTGAAAATGAAGAAACTTTAAGAAATATAGATTATTCTGATTTTCAAGATAAATTAAATGAATTTATACAAACACAGGGCTATGCTTGGGTTCTGGTTGATATGCCACCATCAAATAAAGCTCTTAATTACATCTGTTTTTCTTGCATTGTTGATTTTGTTATTGTTCCATTTTCATCAGATATTTATAGTATCAGTGGTTATGGTGATATAATGGAAACAATAGATGATGCTAGAGCAGTAAATCCTAGCTTAAATATTTTGGGTGTATATCTTGCACGCTATATGAAAAATTGTGCGGTAGACAGATTTATAAAAGAACAGCTAGAAGAATTTGATACATTTATTCCTGTGCAAATTCCGCTTTGTGCCGATGTAAGAGAGGCTGTTATGTTTGGCAGACCTATTAGCTTTTATAAATCAAAATCTGAAAGCAGAAAGGCGTATGAGCGTCTAACTAAGGAAATGATTAAGCGTATAGAAATGTAATCGAAAGGATTTAACATGGCTAAAAATTTTGGAAACTCAGCAATGGCAAAACGTATTGAACAGGTGAAACAGACAAGTGCTGAGAAGGCTCAAGTTATTGTTATTAAAATGATAAAAAATGATGACCTTCTTGATTATCCTAAAAACCATGAAGATATAACAAACACAATAGATTTAGAAAAAAGTATTTCAGAGATAGGATTTTCAGACCCATTGGAAGTAACTGATTTTGGTGCAAGTAATGGTAAATACATAATAGTAAGTGGACATCGTCGCAGAAGTGCTGGTGTTAAGTGTGGAATAAATTTATTCCCTTGTATAGTCCGTTCCTTTAGCAGTGAAGCACAAGTTGAAAATTATGTCTTGCTTTCAAATAGCCAGCGTGATAGTGAGAAAGACCCATTACTATTTTGTGCAAGATATAAAATGCATGAGGAATATCTTAAAAATATAAATTTCGATGGAAAAATCCGTGATGAAATTGCAAAACGTTTAGGTATAAGTATAGCTCAAGCTGATAGATATAATACCATGAATAAAGTTATATTACAGGTTTGGGATATGGTGCGACAAGAAAAAGTGGGTATGTCTAGTGTTTTACCTTTAGCAAGCCATACTGAAGCTGAACAGTTGGAAATTTATAAACTGATGTGTGATGCATTGGACAACAACATATTGCTTACAAGAGAAAATGTTAAAAATATAGTCGATAATTATAGACATCATAAAACAGAGAATACACATAAGCCTGTACCGAAAGAGAAAATCAAAAATAGCATATGTAAAGAAATAAAAAAATTCAACAAACATTTGAGTAGCAAATATGAATTCGATAATGTAAACGATGCTGAGCAAACTATATCAGATATGGCGGATACTGTTTCGGCTATTGTTGATAAAATGTACAATATTTCAAAAGAATACAAACTTGATGATGTTTTTAAAGATATGATACAGGCTATGCAATCTAAAATTGAAAATATAGGAGAGATAAAGTGAAAAAGTTAACGCCTGAAAAAGTATTAACACCTGAGGATTTTTCCACTGTATGTCAAATGGCTAGAAGATACGGGGTAGAGGTTGCGGATTTAGGGAGAATAATAATAAGACAAGTAAGGCGAAGAAAGGCTAGGGCAATAAGATTTACAGAAGATGAGATGGCTTATATAAGACGTACAGCAGCACAAAATAAATTACCAGTTGCCACATTTATAGGAAAGGCTTGTCATGAATATTTGCAGTTAAAGAAAAGACAAAAGCCATTATTACTGCCTAAAAAAAAAGGAGATAAATATTTAAGAGATGAAAGAATTGAAGCAAGAATGGTAAATGGTGAAGATGAAAGAAGATTATATGCTTTGGCAAGAAGACATAGCACTACTATTTCTGGTGTTATAAGATTTTGTGCACTTCATTTTGATGGTGAAGAATTTATATTTGATGAAGAATTTTATAATCAACAGAAAAAGTAACATCAATCTGATGTTACTTTTCGAATAGGGAAATTGCTATATAAATCATGCTCATTCCATTCATTTATTGATAAAATATCAAATTTTGAAATCATAATATTTACGCCAAATTTTTTCCACTCGCTTGTTGTCAGATGGATTGAATACATTAGGTTTTGCAGCTTGCTCTATATTTGCATTTTTATATTCGACTAATATAAGAATGTTGTCCGTTTCAATAACAAAGTCTACATCATTTAGGTGTAATTTAGCTTCTTTATATATAGAATTTATTTCATCAGTTGACCATATAGCCTTACTACAATCAATATAGTAACAGCCATTCTCTTCGACTAAAATATTTTGCATTTATTCACACCTCATAGGTTATAAACTTCATCAAGTAGTTTATTGTCAGCTATCATAATATGATTTTGTTTTAAATCACCCATAAAGTATGCAGAGTCATTGTCTATACCAATTTCATCAGCGTGATACAAATTATGAAACTGAACTTGCTCTTTTGAAGTTCTTCGGATTTCAAGGTATTTTGCAAAGTTATAACTATGAGTAGCAATAAATATTTGAATACCGTTTTGCTGCAATTCCAATAAAATTTCAGTCACAAGTGGAAATAATTCTGGATTTAAGTTTGCTTCTGGCTCGTCCCATATAAGCACACAATTTTCTACTAATAAGCCATTGCGTATTAGTTTCCATAACAAGCCAAGTTTTCTAAGACCTTCAGCCTCTAGTGAGAAAGGAATTTTTTGACCATTATTTTTTAATACATAAAACTCATCATTTTCTTGTATAATTGAGCCGTCAATAACCTTACTAATTTTATCAAGTATGTTATTCATATATTTTGGAACTTGTCTAGCTTCAGGCAAAGAAGCATTAACAATTATATCAATTTGAGTTTGGTCAAAAGGCATATTAAACTTTTGATTTAAGGCAAGAAAACCTTTAGAGTGCGATAACATTTCGGTTGTAGGTATAAATATAGCTGATGTATTCCAGTTATTTTTGGTATAGAAACTGTGAATATTATCATTAGAAAAGTTAGCTTTAAAAACTTCATTACCATTAGATACTTCAAAACCTACAAAACTGTTAGATGGCATATGAATATTAGAAAAATTATTTACCTTTAGTTTATTGGAAAAATAATCATATAAATTATATGATAAGGTTTTTGTATCATTAATTTGTGATGGAGCTTCAATAGCAGCATATATCATTTTTAAAAGTGAAGTTTTACCTGTTCCATTTTCACCTATTATTACATTTATACCATCATTGAAATTAAGTTCAAATGCATTATGTATATTATCGTTATTTTTGCAACCGAATGCCATAACGTTTTTTATACGAATTGATTTTATAGACATATATACCTCATGATATAATAACTACTGTATATTATCCTATATTATAAATATATTATCAACTGAAACTATAAAATTCCAGAACAGATTAAATGTACTTATTTTTTCATCTAGAGTAATTATAAGTACTTTATTTTTATGTATGTATAAGATTGATGCTTACAACAAAAGAAAATGACATTATATTTTCGTGCAGCTTACAAAAGATATATTTTGATTATCAGGTATGAGAGATTTATGTAAAACAGCTATAATATGTTATACAATAAAAAGGTTTACTTCATTTAATATACGGTCTGTTTATTTTTGCAGAAAAACTCCCCTAAATTGCAAGAGATTGTAATTCAGGGGAATTTTAATTATCAAGCGATATTATCAATAGCTTTATAGTATGCTTTTAAAAAGGCAAATATGAACATAACACCTTTTACTGTCCAATATAGATGACCATTGCAAACTTTAGCATAACCAAAATGAGCATAACTATTGGTAATACACCAACCTCCTTTTACACGACGAAGAATATCAGCACTTTCTAAAATAATATGTACCTCATGTGCATTGTGTCCGAAAGTAGATGCAATATTTGTGGTTGTAGTTAAATTAATGATTTTTGTATTTATTAGTGTAGCATCTAAATTAAAAACTTCTGTCATAATTTTAATATCTCGTTATTTAATGTTTGATGAATTAAATTTATCTATCTTATTATATGCACGTTTTTTGAAATGCTCTAATAAAAAATATACAAATGGTATTAGTTAGTTTTTACTAGCCTTAAATAATAAGTTAAGCAGTGCCAAACTATAGGCTAGGCAGTACCATTTTATAAGCTGAACAATAATAAAATGATATAATAGATTAAACCCAATTAATATTAAAAAATAAATGAATATTTTTTATCAAATCAATTTTTAAACACTATTTTCTGCTTAACATAAGTAAAAAGATTATGTGACTTTAATTATAAAAAATAACAAATATCGTGTATAAAATGCAAATAAAGTATATTAAATGATTATAAAAAACGACTACTTCAAAATTTTGCAAGATAAAAATATCATATTGTCAAGTTGAACAATCAGCTTTTATAGAGCATTCTCTAGTATTCCATTTGTTTAATAGAAAAATATATTAATCTTGTCTGATATATTTGAGGAAGCAATAGCTTTTACAGATTACTCGTTAATATTCATTTATTTAAGAAAATAATACATGAGATAATTTTTATTGCCATTTAAAAACTATAAAAATCATATAAACAAAAATAAATCTAAAAGATTACTTTTATTAAAGATAAGATTAATTTTGAGTTTTCTTGTGTGGTTTATATGCTCTCAGAGATACTTATGAGATATTATGATTTTCAAATATCATATTTAAAAGATTGATAATTTTTTATAGTTTAGAAGATAGATGTTGAGTTTTTGTTGGCAAATAGAGCGGATATTAAGTTTTAATATTGAATAAAATCAGAAAGGTTATAAAATAATCATTCAATATATGGAGATATTTCATTGACAATATATATTTAATATACTGCACAGTTTGTATTTTTTGATAAAATGTCGTTTTTTATATTGTTTTGTGGTATATTGATGAGTTTTTATATAAGTTTTTGTTGCATAGATTTCAGGCTTAAAAAATAATGTTTTTAATTAGGTGGATAGGATACTGAAGAAAGATTATTTTTTTTAAGTTTTTTCCCATATGAATGTATAAACGTGGTATAGAGAGGTTCTCAAAGCGAAATACTGCTATTCGCCTTTTGGATTGACAATTTATCATATAAAAATGAAAGTCACTTCGAAAGTGAAGTGACTTTTTTGTGTGAACTATAATCTTTTTTCTGGAAATGGGAGCGCATATACATCTTTCATAAGTAACATACCCAAAGCAAAACTATACTGAAATTGTGTTTCTAGTTCAATGCAGTTAGCTTTAATAATCAATGTGTGAAATTCATTTACAAGCTCCATTTCCTCTTTTGTTAATTTTGTTTCTAGCTCAGAAAGCATTTCAGATATTTTTCTAGTCAGTTGTCGATATTCTTGACTTTGTGGAACTGCTTGTTCAGTAGGACATATATCTCCACAATATAAAGTTTAAAAAAGTATCATAATAAAATCTCCTTTTTATTTGTGTCGCATTGTTAAGTTAAATGAAAATAGAGGCATCAGACCTTTCTATGGTATAATGTTTCTGCGAGAAAACAAAGAACCAGAAAGGATAATGCCTCATGCAGAAAATTATAACCTTAAAATATCCAAAATGCAACAATAATCATCGTTTTCATAAGTTTGGCAAAGATAAATTTGGAAATCAAAAATATCGTTGCTTAGAGTGCAAACATCAATTTGCACCAGATTATAAACTAAAACAAGGAAAAACTAAAACTAATAAATATCCTCCTTGTCCTGTGTGTGGAAAAGCTACATTTTTACACCATGATTATCGTGATTATTCAAATTTTAGATGTAGTGATAAAAGGTGTAATCATTCATTTTTTATTCCTAAACCAACGGCAGCCTTACCACCATCAATTTCAAATTTATTTGGCAAAAAAGACCTTAAAAGAATGCGACACTCACCATTTTTAATAATTACTGTATTATATCAATTCTTTATTGGCAAAAGTTCAACACGTAATATTTCTTTAATGCTTTTTCAGCTTTATAATATTAAACTTTCTCATGTAACTATTGCTGATTGGTGTAAAAAATTTGCACTAATTTTTCATAGTATTTCTTTAAGCTTAATGCCTATGATGAACTTTAATTCTGATGAATGGCATGCTGATGAAACTATTATTAAAATAAACGGTAAAAAGCATTATGTTTGGTTCATTATTGACAGTGAAACACGTTTTGTCCTCGGTTTTCATCTATCTCCTCACCGTAATTCTCCTCAAGCTATTTCTTTGCTTAGCTATGCCGCTAATATTGGTGAGCCTTCTGCTATTGTCAGTGATAGATATTATGCCTATAATGTTCCTGTCAAATCTTTTTTCCCAAATTCTAACACATTCGTGTTCAAAGTTTTCAAGATGATATTACTAACAATCTCATTGAATCTTTTAATAACCGTTTTAAAGCTTGGTATAAAACTAAACGTGGTTTCCATTCTTTTAAGTCTGCTAATGCTACTATTTCTGTTTTTGTCTTCTTTTTTAACTTCATTAGACTTCATGCTGGTCTCAATGGGCTTCAATGTCGTCAACTTAAGGCAACATTACCCCATAATTATATATTTACACGAATATAAAACCCATTTGTAGTTCCATGATGTCCCGATACTCTTTTGAAGTGTCGTTGGGGACGAATAATTGACCGCA
>JAGHIZ010000065.1 GCA_017886875.1 Butyricicoccus sp.
AAAGCATAATATTTAGGTTTATGAGATATACTTGATTTAGCTATATGCTTATGTTAAAATAGATATAGCTAATGAATGATATAATATACACAGTTGACACAAAAACAAACCCCTTAGAGTGCCTACCTCTAAGGGGTTTTCTCATTTTATACGGTTGAGTATCCGTTTTAGGTTAGTTGTCGCTATTGTTTCCGTCTAACCATTTACAAATAAGATAGCTTATAATATTTGCCATAACGGAAACTAAGAATGATATAATATATTCCACAGATGACACCCCCTTTCTGTTGCCAGAATGGGTGCGACAACGTTGTTATTTTAACATGAAAATATATATATCGCAATCAAGATATATAAAACGACTTTCAAGAATAATAATCTATTTTTGCTAGTCTTTTGCTGATGACGTTCACAACGACATGAGCGGGAACAGTTGCATTTTCTGCAACAACTGAGTAACACTCGGTTATTGAGTGAGGTGTTTCCAAAATGGAAATAACCACAGTTTAAAGGGTGTAACCTTTAGTTACTCCCTTTTGTGGGTATAAGGTAACGTTTTGTGACTTTAGAAAAACAGTGCAAGAGTTTATGATAGTATTTTATCCCGCTTGCTGATGACGTTCACAGCGACACTAGCGGGGTGCAGATACTACCAACAGTACCCAAACGGTATTTAAGCTATGTATCAGCACAAATACAACAAGTCCATTTGATGTATGCAAATTAACAACGTTATTTAGTATGCAGTCGTATTTTAATCGCCTTAACCACGTCTAACGCAAGATATAACTAGATAGCACAAAGATAACACTTTTAGTACAGAAACATAACGACAAAGAAAACTAAAAGTCATGTCATTGTAGGTGTGCCTATGCCCTACAACAGGGCGTACATTATAGGACATATCAGCACAAATATAACTTGTCTGTCAAGTGTATGTAAATTGACGGCTTTAGTATTGCATAGAACAAGCGTAAAAGTTTTTACAGATGTATTAACCGATACATAACTAACCCGCTAGAAGTATACAAATTATCGTGAAATAGCATGATGCCCTAAAACAGGGACGCATAAATAATGTCGGAAATACGGGGGAATTATTGTGGAATTATGTGGGAAATGTGGAACTGTGCGGAAATGTAACGACAACGAGAATTAAAAGTCATGTCTAATGCACTAAAACGGTGCATTAGGTACTCATATGACACCTCACAACAAGACTTTAAGAAGTATTAAATTTACTATGTATCTTGTGCTTGATGGGGTTACTAGGGGTTTGCCCCTTGCTGAATTAGGACAGGCTAATTCGTTGCTTGCTAATACTTAGTCCATTGTGTTTTCGGGTATTAACTTCACATGAACAATCAAACTTCAAGAAGTATGCAATCTGACGGGATAACAGGCACTTTGGAAAGTGTAATAACCCACTATAACACTTTCACGAGGTGCAAAGATGTTATGACGTGGGAAGTTGTTTCCTAGCTTATATATTGCTATCTGCTTAATAGGCGGGCGTGGCAAGCTGATGTAAACATTGTTTACTTCAGGTAGAGCTATCTTCATTTTGGAGAACCCTTAACCATATTTCTAATTTAGCAATGTGGTTTTTTCTAAAGTCCGTAAGTCGGACATTTGAAAGCGGTTGTTCATTCAATGAACATCTTAAATTTGATGTATCAATATCGAGCGGGAAATATAACAAGCTGTATAGCGTTCTATGCTTTCATGGATAAACTTATCACTTACGGAACAAAAGAGCGACACAGGGCAAATTATGGCGGTGTGTGAGGTTATTTTACTTTGTGTAGTGCCTAAGTTTAACTTAGCAAGGTTAAAACAAGTAAAATAAACAGTTACACATAAACCAGCACACTAAAACAAACTTTAAAAACTTTCTTTCTTTTCCTATTTTTATATCTTTGGCAAGCGGGAACACACAAACTAAACTGCTACAAGGCTTTTATTATTTCCTTGTGAATAGCCTATATTTGCCCCTGTGAGCCAAAAACAAAGCTGTATCAATACTGATGTATCAGCGTAAAAAGATATTTATATGAAGATAAAAATGTAGTGAAAGCCGTATCTGTGAATTTATATATTTTAGTCAAGCAGATATGTGCAATAACGAGAACGACACTACACAGCACTAGAAAGCATTAAATAGAAGTAAAATAAACGACCATCAGTTTTGATATTAAGTTTGTGACGGTGTGAAAAATGAATATGCAAACATTTTAATATTCGGTGTAATAACGTCAGATTTGATACTTGCATTAAAAGAAAAAAAGCAAAACCGTCACGCCTTGCCTTTATCATGTTATTGACTTTTGAAAATGGAGTGATTATAATAGATATGCTAAATCTACAAAATTGAATAACAGTAAACTAATATAAGCTGATGTTAAAATTTATAGGCATATAATGGGCATATACAGCCATTATTTTCCTATATGATTTTGATATAAACAGCCGTACTCTTTTTCCCTAAAACAAACATTTTACTGTGTTTTGTAGGTTTAGCGACTTTCGGGGTTAAGGGTACGGTTTTTTTATACTCTTTTCGTCACACTATTAACGGGTGTGTGGATTGAAATAACGGGAGTTTGGACAGAATGGACGGTGCAGAAATGAACAAAAAGAAGTTAAAGCAGAAAGTATTAGACATTGAAGAAAACGCACTGGAACTGGAAACAAGTCTGCAAAAGCTGAATTTACTTACCAGTGACCTAAGAGAAGATTATTTTTGTTTTGATGAGCATAAGGACGCTGATGAAGTGTTGTGTTATTACAAAAATGCTAGTATCAAATGTGATATGCTCAAAGATTATATCTATGAATTGCAAGCAATAGCAAATAACATAAATTGTTTAACGAATGTAATTCTAGGGCGAAACATGGCACATTCATAATGAGTGTGCTTTTTACATAGATTATGTAGTCAAAAGATATTTTTTGTCTAATTCAAGCATTAAGAAATTGATTATATTAAATTGTGTTAAGAAAAATTTATACACATATTTAATTACAATAAGAAAAATCATGTGTATGCTTAATTACGATAAGAAACACTTATACGTATGTTTAATCACAGCAAGTTGTATTTTGTACTTTTTTATACTCTTTACTTGCAATTTATGCAATTTTAATGCTATTGCTTAAAACATTTTTAGATGTTACAATCATTTACAAGCTCAAATAAATTTGCAAGATTTGTACTTCAAAGTGTGTTAGACTAAAAGGCGGGTGATAGGGTGCTAAGTGATGAATTGTGTAAACAGGCGTATAAAGGTGTTCACGCCCCGAACGGCTTAACCAGTGACGATAAAATATCATATATATTATTGCGTCAGTTATACAGCCAGTACAAGCGAAATGAGATACCAGAACAGGTAGCAAAGACTTTTAAAAGCAAGATACAAAGTTATTGTGACTTGCAACCAAAAGAACAGCTGTCATTACTGTATTACATTTACCCGTCTGTGCTAGATATGCTTAAAAACAACTACACGCCCGCCTATGATGACGCACTAGCATTGTTTATGGAGATTGCAAGTATAAAAGTTTGAGCGTGGTCACGCCCTGTATAGGGGTTAAATGATTATAAAATAGAAAGGACGGTGCAACATGAATAAAGAAGAACTTAAACAAGAGTTAGAAAATAGTTTTAATATTGAAACAAAAGCTGGTGAACTAACGGGCAACATTGAAAAAATCAAATTGCTTGTTACTGAAATGGCAGATAATTATTTTTGTTTGGACAAGGAACAAGACGAAGATGATATTTTTATACTTCATGATGACATGGGTATAAAATGCGATATACTCAGAGATTATGTAAGTAAATCGCAAGAGTTGATAAAAAATATAAATTGCTTAGCTAGTGACGCATTAGAGCGAAAGCTAGCCATTTATGACAACACATATAACATATAATGCAGTTACGCCATATACACATGGCATGACTTGAAACATAAATGCATAGGTACTTTCAAACTAAAAATTTTCTCAGTGGTGCTGTGATGCCCAGAAATCAGCTAGTTTTGGGAAAAATTTTTTCAGACCGTTTCGTTTCGTTTTGTCGCACTCTTAGGGTGCGTGGATTGAAATAGTGCATTTCGTTTCGCTTTTTTAGTCGCACTCCTAGAGGGTGCTTAATTGAAATACAAGCTGTACTCATTGTGAGTGTTTGGCTTGAAACTTACTCCTAAAATAAAAAAACACAGCTTTTTCAGCTGTGTTAAATAAAAAAATACAAAATAAAAAGACTACTGTTTCGCCGACAGCAGTCAGAAAGGAAGTGTTTATACAATGATAAACACAAACAATAATCGTACACTAAGTGTACCACAGGATAAAAAAATCGTCAAGATTATTGTTGATGAAAAAGGGTATCAAAATAAACCTAAAAATTATATGGGTGCTATTACTAAGCGTATGACAACACCAGAGAACGCTTGTGAGGTTGATTTAATTCAGCTAGGTAAATATATCACAAGTGGTCATGCTTTCGCTATAAGCTATGCTGAGGGCGGTATGAGTGATAATAATTTTATATCGTCTGATTTAGTTGGTTTAGATTTTGACGGTGAAACAACTGTCAATGAAGTATTAGACAAGCTAAAGGCGTACAACATTCCCGCTAACATTGTCTATTACACATATTCTCATGGTCAACAAGACGAAAAAGGCAAAACACAGGAAAGATTTAGAGTTATAACCGCTTTAGATGAGAGAATAACCGATAAGAACGAATACAAGCAGATTATAAAGGGTTATCAATCTATATTCGGTGAAACTACCGATAATGCAACGGTAGGAGCTGTACAGCGTTTTCTAGGTACTAACAACGGTTTAGCACAAGAGATAGACGCATACAGCACAGTAAGCAAGCAGACGTTTTTAGAACTGTATGCAAAGAAACAGAAAGAGCGAGAACAAGCAAACGCCGAAAAAGCAAAACAGCAAGCTACACAGATAGCACCAAAAGCAAGTATCAATATTAACGGGTTTGACTTATCAGCAGAAATTGACAGATATAATTTATTAGACTACATAAAACAAACATATCCAACAAGTGAGTTAAAACCCGCTAGCGGGGGATTGTATTTAAACCCTTGCCCTTTATGTGGTCATAACGACCATTTTCATATAACGGGTAACAGCTTTAATAGCTTTGGGAATAAGAAATGTTTAGGCGTTAATGGAATAGGCATTGTTCAATGGTTAATGAATGTTGAGGACTTGAACAGGTCGCAAGCAATAGCAAAGTTTAAGTATGAACTACTAGGCATTGACGAAAAGCAAGACAAGCGGGCATATGCTCAAGCTATGGCATTAAAAGAACAAGAACATAACAGCTCATCAGCGGGAGAGGAACAGGAAAGACCGCCATTTATAGCAGTTAAATTTAATAAAGCGGGTGAAAGCTACGAGCAAATTAACAAAAGAGAATTAACAGTATATATTAGAGAAAATGTTAGATATTTTTCTGTTGTTGATGATGAGGGAAATAGAAAAAGATTTACATATATCAATAATTGTTATATTCCAACTGATATTCGTACCTTCGGTGATATTGTAGCCGAACCAGTGAAACAATATAATATTAGATTGGTAGAGGCTAAATTTTTAGATGAAGTTGTTAGCAATCTTGACTATTTAGAACAAACAAAGAAAATCAAAGAAATAAATTCAGATAGTACATATGTTAATATGCTTAATGGGATTGTAAATGTTTTCACTGGTGAAGTCTTGCCACACACACCAGATATGTATATAACACGTCAATTACCTTGCACATGGTTAAACGAAATACCAGAAACCCCAGTTTTTGATAAGTACATGAACGACTTAACAGAAGAAAATGAGGGCATAAAACACTTTTTAATGGAGTATATGGGGTGTATCTTCAGTAATGTAAGTGGTACAGGGTTTAAACAAGCATTGTTCCAGTTGGGCAAAGGTAATACAGGCAAAAGCCAGCTTAAACTATTAGTTGAAAAAATTCTAGGTGATAACAATTATACATCAATAGATTTAAAAGAGCTTGAAGAGGATAAATTTAGCATAAGCACATTATATAATAAACGTTTAGCGGGTTCTAGTGATATGAAAATAGAACATGTTAAAAGCATGTCGAAATTTAAAGCATTAACAGGCGGTGACAATATTCTAATACAAAAGAAGTTTGGACACCCGTTTAATATGAGATATGACGGTTTTTTATGGTTCTGTACAAACAAACTTCCTACTTTTGGCGGTGATAAAGGCAAACATGTTTATGATAGAATGTTAATTTTAGAACATCATAATGTTATACCAAAAGAAAAACGTGACCCATTTCTGATTGATAAATTATTAGTCGAAAAAGACGGTATTGTTATGAAATGTATTATAACTGCTAGAAATGCAATAAAAACAAAAAAATTCACTATACCTCCAGAAGTAATAATCAACACTGCTAACTATGCAATCGAGGGAAACAGCGTTGCACGTTTCTTGACTGAAGCTGTAAAACCAGTTGAAGATAAAGAGGACGTATTTAAAAAGCAATTATATGACGCTTATAAAATATGGTATTTAAGCGGTGAGGGTAAAAACCCAGTAACAAGAAATGATTTTTATGAACAAGTTGCGAGTTTTTACAATGAAACTGTTGATACAGTGTTTAAACGTAGTAAAAGGGGAATAAAGTTAGTAGGTATGGAATGGACAAAGGATTTCTATATGGATTATGATGTTTGTAGCATACAATAAAAAATAATTACAAGGCGGTTTTGCTTAGTTGCAGACCGCTTTTATTTTTGTGCAAATTGCCAAAACTACACCGAGGGTGTAGAAAAAAATAAAAACTACACCCTAAAATACACCCTTAAAATTTTAAATAAGTTTTAATTTTTATATAATTTAGTCTATTTTTACTATTTAAACATCAAATAAATATGAAGTTTAAAAAAGTATGTAGAAATGTAGAAAAAAATCAAAGTTATTTTGAGAATGAAAAAAGGAGTTTATATATATATACCTATGTAATTATTATTAGAAAAAGTTTTAAAAAAAACTACACTCCTACACCCTTACAACAAATCATTAAGCAAAACATCTATTTTTATTAAAAAATAATTTAAAATCATAACTTTTTTGCTAAATTGGCGGTGTATTTTGGGGTGTATTTTTTAAAAAAAACTACACCAAGGGTGTAGAAACTATATTTTCACTACATCAAGCGGGCAAAACAGGCACACTCCCGCTAGAATGTTGAGAAATGTTGAAACGCTTTCAAGTGAGAACCTGACTTAAAACTATATAAAGTGCTGTATTGCTCAATAGCCTAAGAAATTATTCTATAAAACAAATAGGAATAACACTTGATAAGCTAGGTATAAAGCAAGAGCGAAAGCGAGCCGACGGGAAACGAGAGCGAGTAAGATTATTACCAACTGTTTTTAGAAAAAGCGATGATTTTAATAATCTGTAATATTAAGCCACAGGGGAAACCTTGTGGCTTTTTACGTTTTTATTAAAAAGGTGGGTACAGATACCCTTTAAAATGGGTACAGATACCCTTTAAAATGGGTACAGATACCCTTTAAAATGGGTACAGATGGGTACAGATGGGTACAGATGGGTACAGATATGTTTTTAAAATCTGTACCCACCAAAACAAGACTAAAAGTTTTTAAATTATTATATTTATGCTCTAATACGTCATATAAAGGTGGGGAAAAATGTATATTTTATAAATGTGTACAGATGGTACACGTAATTTTATAAAACTTTTAACATTGAAAAAATGCCATATATAAGCCCTTTTTTATCAGTATTTGGCTTAAAAAAAAATATATAAAGTTTCTGGGTACAGATAATCTGTACCCATCTGTTCACACATGATTAACGATTACTTGAACGTATAACAAAACTACACCAGTCAAGAGGGCGAAATATCCCGCTAAAATAAGAGTTAAGAAATAAAAGCATAATATTTAGGTTTATGAGATATACTTGATTTAGCTATATGCTTATGTTAAAATAGATATAGCTAATGAATGATATAATATACACAGTTGACACAAAAACAAACCCCTTAGAGTGCCTACC
>JAGHIZ010000009.1 GCA_017886875.1 Butyricicoccus sp.
AACATTTAAACTATATATAACTAATTTGAGATAATAAAACCCGCTAGAATAGACTTTAAAGAATGAAAGCATAATATTTAGGTTTATGAGATATACTTGATTTAGCTATATGCTTATGTTAAAATAGGTATAGCTAATGAATGATATAATATGTGCAGATGGCACAAAAACAAACCCCTTAGAGGTAGGCACTCTAAGGGGTTTTCTCATTTTATACGGTTGAGTATCCGTTTTAGGTTAGTTGTCGCTATTGTTTCCATCTAGCCATTTACAAATAAAATAGCTTATAATATTTGCCATAACGGAAACTAAGAATGATATAATATATTCCACAGATGACACCCCCTTTCTGTTGCCAGAATGGGTGCGACAACTCTGTTATTTTAACATGAAAATACATAAGTCGCAATTAAGATAGATAAAAAGACTTAGATAATGAACATTTCACTAATCTCTAGTAAAATCCCGCTAGGGGTATGTATCTTTATAAAGTCTTGAAAGATAGCGATATAAGTAATATAATTTTAGATGATAAATTGCGAATGAGCTGTAAGAGTTTTTCTTACAGCTTTTTTTTATTTTAGTACGTCTGCTAAGGAAAATAACAAGGCTGTATAACGTCATAAAATCTTGCTAGAGTTTTATGTGTTGGGAAATAAAAGGCTTAAATATGGAGTTCTAGGGGGAAATATAACAAGATTTAAAGAGGTATTAAATTTACTGTATATCTTGTGATTTATGGGGTTACAAGGGGTTCGCCCCTTGCTGAATTAGTCCGTGCTAATTCGTTGCTTGCTAATACTTATTCCAGTGCGTTTTCGGGTATTAACTTCACATAGACAATCAAACTTCAAGAAGTATGAAATCTAGCGGGTATAATATGCACTTTAGAAAGTGTAATAACCCACTATAACACTTTCACGAGGTGCAAAGATGTTAAGTGGGCTCTACGAGGTTAGAAAAAATGCAAGATTTGTATTTTCAGTTGTGGTAAGCTGAAAAATATAAGATTTGTACTTTTGAGTGTGATAAAATTATTTTTATATTAAATGCATGGGGATTGATTACTATGCTAACTGTGAAAGTTGGCAAGATTTGTTGTTGCAGTTGTGGTAATATCAAAAATAGAAGATTTGTACTTCAAGGCATGATAAGATATTTATAGCTTAATTTATTGAAAGGAGGTATGTTAATGCAAGCCAAAAAGGAAATAGTTGCTGATAAATTTTATATGCAAACTTGTTATTCGGTTGGACTTTTACCTAGTCAAAACCCAAAACAAAGAGCAGAAAGAAAAAAAATACAAACTGAATACCGTAAAAAGATGAATAAACTAAATAGAAAAATTGAACTTATTCAGCTGGTTTGCGTAAATTTTAAAAATAATAGAGATTTTTTTATAGAACTTTCTTTTGCAAGAGAAGTAACAAAAAAAGAAGAAAACACTATTTTAAAGCGATTTCATAGACGAATGGCAAATTACTTTAAAAAGCGTGGTCGTGAGTATAGATATATTATCGTGCGTGAAACTCATAACCGTGATGGCGAACCAGTGAGAGTACATTATCATTTGATTTGTACTGGAACAGGTCAGTTGATGAAAGATAAAATTATTGAATTTTGGGGTGCTGGTAGTGTTGATGTGCGTTCTTTGCGTGAACTGAAAGCTAATTTTGAGGATACCTGTAATTATTTATTGAAAGAGGACAAGCCTGTTAATGAACGTGCGTATAGATGTAGCAGAAACTTAAAGCGACCAGAAGAACCATTAAGAAGAAAAATTCACGAGCGGGAATGTGGTGTTATACCTGATGGCGTTGCATTGGTATTCCGTGATTTAAGGGATAATTTATTTGGTAGATATGAAATTCTGATTTGTAAAATCGTTGATGAAAAGGCGTTTAATCGTTATTGGGAACGTGCTAAATTGGACAAGCGTAGATGTGAAGAAAGTAGGAACTGGAAACGGTATGCGATACAAAGATGGAAAAAAGAAAGACAAACAGCTTAATATTTTTTTAGAAAAATAAACCGTCCGATTTGACGGTATCTAGCTGGAACATATGTATAACTATAGAACAGAATACTTCGGAATAGTTCGTAAAATACGCAATGTTTTTAGCAAGCCTAATAAAATAAATTTAAAACATAATTTTTACTTAAAATAAAAAGTTATTTTATGGAAAAATATAGTTGAGTCACTTACTAATTAAATATATGCGTTAGTTATAGCTAACAAAATAAAATAAAAAAAATGTATCTTAGTATTAAATTTAACCTTTATTTGCTTAGTATTAAAATTGATACAGCTAGGCTTTTGCATGGGGTTGAAAGTAGTATTAAAATTAACGGTCATCTATTTTAATATATATTTACTCAAAAATAAAAATATGAAGATACCTCTTTCACTATCAAAATTATTCATAGGAATATAATGTTCCATAGATACAGCAGTATTGATATAGCTTTGTTTTTGCTCACATGGGTAAAAATAAACCATTCTCAAGGAAATAATCAAGACTTATAGAAGTTTATACTGTGTGTTCCAGTCGACCTAAAGCCTTAAAGATAGGCAAAGAATAAAAGTTTGCAAGGTGCAAAATGTTAAGAATACGACATTTTTAATACTGGTTGCCGTTCCAGTTTTTTTATGTGCCTGTTTATTTTACTTATTTCATAAGTAAAAATAACCGCACACAATACAATAACTGCTTTGTATAGTCCATTTGTTCTATTAGTGAAGTCATGCCATGACAAATAGAACTCTGTATAGCTTGATATAAACTTACTATAGTGCTATATCTCCCGCTTGATAGCGATACATCATTTTAATACTGGTACATTCCTTTCTAGTTTTTTATCTAATGTAATAGCTCATCAGTGTTAAGTTATGTGTTGTTCTCTCCTATTTCGTATCTAAACTTATATTATGCATATTTTCTTTATTGCTTTATTTTTTCTGTAAATACAAAAAAGAAAGGGGATAAAACAATGGCAAAAAAAAAGAAAAAAGATGATTTAAATATTAAAAATACATTGTTAAATGTTGCTAGTACGGCAAAAAATATCGCTGTGAAATCTAATCCAGTAAATGATACAAACACAAATAAAACAAATCTCAATAATACTAAGAGCATATCTGTGCCAAGACCTACTACAACGCTTGCTAATGCTACAAATAAGGTGCTTTCAAGCTCTAAGAAAACATCAAGTGTACAAAAGCCTGTTATTAAAGCACCTAATGTGGCTGCTGTTTCTTCAAACAGTAAAATACAGCAAATGTCTGATAATTCTGCTAAATGGCATCAGGCAGAAATGCAAAAAAGATTGCCTAATGCTAATGTAGCTGCTTTAACGCAAAAACAGCAAGAATTACACAATCAAAATGTAAAACTTGCTGGTAATAGTCTAGCCTTTAACCCATCTGGTGTTTGGAAAAATCCTATTAGCGGGCAAAAGGCTTATGATATTGGTACAGTTAATCAAAATTCTGTGTTTTTGCCATATCTACCATCTGTTGAAACCTTAAAAACCCAAAATACAAGCAAAGTTACTTCAACTCCTGTTACTTCTGAATTAAAGTTGCCTTTTGACCCTAGTGCTAAAAGCGTGATGATAGGCGGTAAAGAATATAAAATAGCTGATACTGCTAGAGTTCCATCAATAATTACAAGCAATAATAAAAGTGAAATAGAAAACACTCTTGACCGTGCAAGGGCTATAGCTTTTTCAACTCTTGATACTGGTAGTAAAGAGGAAGCTCAAAGTTTACTTGATACAATTACAAGTAATTACAACGATTACAAGGGTAAAGCTGATGATTTAGAGCAGATTATGTATGGTTTAAATGCTAGGACACAGTCAAAACTGTCAAATGCTTTAAATTATGCTGTAAATCAAACTGTTGGTAGTCTTGCTGCTCTTGGTCAAACACTCACTAAACCTACATCAGATTTTATAAGTGATATAGGTGTTAAGAAGTTTTTAACCAGTTCGGGTGCTGATTTACAGACAAAGTATCAAGAAGGTGACTATGAGCATAATGCTGTATCTGCTGATACTTTCGCAGCTAAAGAATTAGCAAAGGCAGAAATGACAAGAAACAATGTACTTCGTGAAACTGAAGGAGTTACAAGAAATCTAGCTGAGTTAGGTTTAATGGCGGTTGATACTGCTCCTACTCTTGGTTTATCTCTTATTCCACAGGTTGGACCCGCTCTTTCTGCTACTATGGTAGGTGCTAAGTCTGCTGGTCAAAAGGCTTTCCAGTTACAGCAACAGGGGGTAGGTGCTACTGAGGCATTACAAAGAGGACTTATAACAGGTACTATTGATACTCTTACCAGTAAATTTAGCATTGATAATTTTCTTAAAAGTTTCACTCAAAAAGGTGCGAAAAATATAATTAAAAATATACTCACTCAAGCGGGTGCTGAGGCTAGTGATGAAGTTTCAAGCTATGTACTTAATTATCTGGTTGATAAGGCTGCAAAAGACCCAAATGCCACATTTTCGGCTGATGAGCTTGCAAAAATAGCTGTAATGAGTGCTACACTTGGCGGTTTGATGGGCGGTACGGTCAGTGGTATAAATGCTATTTCTAACAGAGGTTTAAATACTGCTAATGCTAATGTAAATGGTCAAAATATAGATAACCCGCTACTGCTACCATTACGAGAAAACATTATAAACGGACAGAATATGGATAATATTCTATTTCCTCCACTACAAAAGACGATTGCTGAATATTATTCAGGTGATGTTATTAGTGATACTCAAAATATAGACAGCATTAGACAGTTAGGTACACAACCTCTAACACTTGAAGAACAACAAAGATTAAATGCAGATTTGAAAGAATTTGAAACTGCTTATAATAATGCCTATCCTCAAGTTCCTACTTTGCGAACAGTTGCGGAAAATCATATCAATGAGAGCATTGCAAAGGCTCAAAATGCAAGTCTGTTAAGCACTGAACAGATTTTAAATGATAATTCCATACCAGTTCCGACACTCCGAACAGTTGCAGAAAACCATATCAATAACACTCTTTCAAATTCTCAAAACACGCAAAATGCAAGTGTGGCAAGTGGTCAACCTTTACCAGATAATACATTAATAAACACTCAAAATACGGCAAGCACACAGCCTTTACAAGTGCCTACACTATTAAGTGTTGCACAAGACCATATAAATGAAACTATGGCTAAAACTCAAAATGCGACAAATACACAGTCAAAGACTGTTGGACAGCTTATAGATAATGCTATTGCTAATGCCAATGCTAAAAGTACAAATGTAGAAAGTGATACATCTCAAGATGTTGAGATTAACAATATATTATCATCTTGGGATAATGTTTGGAAAATTGATAGACAAATAGAATACTTTGAAAAAAATAATATACTAACTGACCGAGATAAAAAGTTTGTCAATTTTTCATTAGATACGGGTTCTATATCTAATATTAACGAGGCTGATAACCCGCAAAATGTAATGAATTTAATAAAGCTAAAAAAGGCAAGAAATACCGCTTTTAAACCAATAGAAGAATATAATCAAGCTAATAATACTGTTTCTGGTAGTCAAGCTAGACAATGGGCGGACTATATAGCTGAGTATGCAACAGATAAAAACGCTTTAAGCTATTTTCTTGAAACTCCAGAACGTAATATCTATGATATTTTTGGTAAAAATAATAGGCATTTGGCACAACAGTTTATTGATACGTTTATTACTCCTGTTCATAAAGGTTCTGCAAAAGGCAATAAGCTTAGAAATAATTACAGAAGTAGGGTTAAAAACCTAAAACTTGATAAACATGAAAGTGCTATTGTGCAATATATGATTGAAGATAAGGCTGATGGTGCTAAACAATATATTGCAGACCATAAAATCAAGATGACTGATAAAAGAACTGCTAAAATAGATAATGCTGTTACGGAATTTAGGACAATTTATAAGGAACTTCTTTATAAAATAAATTCTACTCTCATAAAAAATGGTTATGAGCCTGTACAGTCGTTGGGTGACTTTTATGCACCTCATTTTATGTATAAACTATCTGAACGAAAACTCGCACGTGTAGCGTATTGGCTTGGAATGAAAATAACAAAGAAAAATCAACCTCCTACTGATTTAGCGGGTGTTACTGATATGAAGAGAGGTGGAAAGCCTTGGTTTGGTAATTTAATGCATAGATTAGGTGATAATACCGTTTATGATGCTGTTCGTGGCTTTGACCAGTACATAGAAACGGCTGCTGATGTTATAACACTTACAGACAGCATACAAAGGCTTAGAAAGCTCGAAGATGCTGTTAGATATAGATTGTCTGATGAAGGTACTAAAGCTAAAATTGATGCTGTAAAAAGCAATAGGGAACTTAATGCTCTCCAAAAACGTGAAAACATGGAGAAAATTTATAGTCAGAAACAGACTAATATTGAAAAAATAAAACAGCTTGTATCACAAAAAGACGCTGGTATGCGTAATTTTGTAACCGAATTAAGAAGATATACAGACAATCTAAATGGTCAAAAATCAAGAGTTGATATCGGTATAGAAGAAATTATCAATCAAGAAGTCTATGAAATATCTAAGCAGGTACAAAGCAGAATTTCGCTTAATTTTTTAGGCGGAAATGTAGCTTCTGCGTTTACTAATGTTATCTCACTGGCTCAGTCTACTGGCGAAATTACGCCACCTAATTTAATTAAAGGTATGTATGATACCTTAAAAAATGTGGCTAAAGATGATGGGTTTATTGATGCATCAACATTCTTAACCAATAGATTAGGTTCTAAGCCTCTTATACAAAGCAGTATACAAAATTTAGGTAATAAATCTATGTGGCTTATGGAGGCTATTGATTATTTAGCATCAAACACTATTGTCCGTGCTAAAACAAGCCAAAACATACAAAATGGTATGGATTTAGATGCTGCTATTGATGAGGCTGATGCTTTCGCTGCAAGTCTTATGGCAGACCGTAGTAAGGGTGCTACTCCTGCTGTGTTTGACATTCAAAATCCTTTGATTAAGCCTTTTACTATGTTTCAGTTAGAGGTTAACAATCAGTTACGTTATTTAGGTAAGGATATTCCCAGACGCTTGGGCGAACAAGGCGGTCAAGCTATAGCTGCTGCACTGACAAATATATTTTTTATGAGTTATCTTTTAAATGAAGGCTATGAAAAATTAACAGGATATAGACCAGCTTTTGACCCTATTGGTATTTTAGCTGGTGCGTTAGGTATTAGAGAAAATGATGAAAGAACAACCGCTGATAGAGTTTTAGAAATTGGTTCTGGCTTTGCTAAACAATTACCTTTTGTAAGTGGTTTTATTGATGGTGGTCGAGTACCTATTTCCGCCGCATTTCCTAACTTTTCTAACCTTTGGGAAGGTTTCACTAATGAAGAACTTGCACCAGTAAAGCGAAATGATATGATAAAAAGTGAACTTGCTAACCCTGCTGCTTATTTACTTTTACCTTTTGGTGGCAGTGCAATAAAGAAAGCATATGAAGGCTTTAATATGATTAAAAATGGCGGTGAATATCGTTTAAACGATAAAGGCGAAGAACAACTAATGTTTGCTGCCACTGGTGATGCACCAAATGATTATTTAAAGGCAATGCTGTTTGGTAAATGGAGTAACGAAAACGGTCAGAACTATATAAACAATGGTTTTCAGGTGCTTAGTCCAGAATACACACAAAAGTACAAAAAGCTTATCAGTGATGAATATGGAATAGATAACACTACTGCTTATGATGCTCTTATGGCGGTTGCTAATGCCCCATCAGATGAAAAAAGAGCTGTACTTATGAATACTCCTTTGCCTGCTGATGCTAAAAGTTATCTCGATAGAACTTTGTTTTCTTACGCAGATAGCGGGAATGGTATTGATTACAGCGACCAAGACCACTTTAAACTTACAACTAGCGTTGATAGTGATTTCTTACAAAATGCTTTATATCTGCATGATGATTTAGGGTTAGATACTAATACAGTTATCAATCTAATAAATACAAGCTCATTCCAAAGCACTTATCATATAGGTTCAAAGAAAGACCAGATATTTAATGTTTTAAATAACATTGATGAATTAAATGTATCTGATGATTTGAAAAACTACGCATACACCGAAATTTTAGCACCTCAGATAAGCGAAAAGTTTACAACTGAACAGGGTAAACAACTTCTTGAAGGTGTGCCAATGCGTGAGGCTATAAGAAGTTACTATATTCGTGAAATTATCAACGAGGAAATTGACAACGATAACACTATTCACCAAGCTGATAAAGAAGATTATCAAAAGATAGCTTGGCAAAATTACCTTGCTGAAAATGCACTTGAAGAAAACATGACCTTTGAACAAAGAGAAAATTTAAGATATTTCTTGTCTAAAAATCAAAGTGATTTTGAACAAACATGGGATGATTATGCTGTTGAAGGCAATGAAAATGAAAAAGAAAACATTGAAGCTCTTAGGAACTGCGGTCTTGATGTCCTTAAATATCAAGTAATAAAAAGCGGGGCTAATAGTTTTGAGTCAGATAAACGTGCTGATGGTGAACCTATAAAAGACTCTAAGAAAAATAAAGTAATCAATTATCTAAGACAATGGAATTTAACTGATGAGCAGTATGTTCTTATGATGACATTACTAAACTACAAGGTCGGTTCTAGTAGCTCATCAAAAAAATCATCTAGTAAGAAGTCATCTGGTAGTAGCAGTTCTAGCAACAAAGTTAAGGGCGGTTTTGAAGAATTGCAAGATTTTGATGGTTTCGAATGATTTTTATTCAATATTTTCTAGCGGGAAAAAAGGCATAAAACCACTTTTAGCACTTATATATTTATAGATTAGTCAAAAGATATCTTTTGTTTAATTCATGGCAGTATAAAATAAACGTCTAACCAGTCAATAGAAAAAAATAATTATTTTGAGGTGATTTACTATGAAAAACACTAAAAAGAACAAAAATATACCTAAACCACAAGATTATATTCCTATGGTATGTCCTCATTGTGGAATGATACTAATGTATGCTTATGCGGGTACTGAAAATGCTAAAATAGGGTGCTTTTGCCCCGATTGCGACCAATATACTGTTTTTAGTGTGGAACGTGTAGAAGGTCAAGGAAAAGGGGTTTGCCATCATATTTCTGGAGATGCAATACCCCAAAACGTGTTAAATAAAAAAATGTTTTGCTTAGGTGAATAGCTAAGATAATTGAATATAATGTTATATACCCCCTTATATTGCCCGCTAGAACGTGCAAAAAGGGGGTTTTGCTTTAGGGGTAAATTTTATAAGACCATATATAAAGGCTGCATATAGGCGAAAAATGACCGTTATAGCCTTGCTTTTGCTTGACATATGATTATAGATTGATTTATAATTGAAATGCTAAAATCAACAAAATTGAATAGTACACTAATAATATAGACTTGATATTAAAACTTATTATTAGGATTATAATAGGCTCATATATAGCCATTATTTTCCTTTTATAATTTTGATATAAACAAGCCGTATTCTTTCCCTTTACAAACATTGTACTATGTTTTGTTGGTTTTAGCATACTTTGGGATTGAATACGGTTTTTTTATTTGCATTATCACATATAAGGGGCAAAAAACAGTAAAAAGATAGAAAGAATGGTGCAACAATGAGTAAAAATAAAAGGTTTTCTATATCAATCTCTGATGAAATGAATGAAACCTTAAAGAAAACAAAAGACCGAGTATATCCACAAATTAGTACAAATCAAATGATAACAGCCTTAATAGAACGTGGTTTGCAAGCGGCAATAATAGAAAGAACGGTGCAACATGGGTAAAATAGGAATGGATTTAGAAACAAATGTAATAGAACTTGAAAGCAATTTAGGAAAATTAAAGCTATTAAATGACAATCTTAAAGAACATTTTTTTAGCTTTGATGTGGTAAAAAAGCCTAATTCCGTACTTTATTGTTATGACAATGCAGTTATACAATGCGATATAATTCAAGACTATATTTTGAAGTTACAGCAGATATCAAGTAATATTCAAAATTTACTAACAGTTTAATATATTTCATTCAAAACGACATAAAGCAACAAGAAATAGAAAGAACGGTGCTATAATGAGTAAAAAGAATTTTTAATTTGTATGATTGAACATCAAGACAGAAGTTTTATAAATGCGTTGTACAATAAAGCTCTTGCACTATTGGCAATAAAACATAAGAATATAACAAAGGTGGGGAAATAATGTTCAATAATCTAAAAACAGAACTAAACAAAAATGGCATATCCGCTAAGGAATATGCCAAAATATTAGGAATAAGCGAAAAGAATGTAGAAGATAAGCTATCGGGAAAAGAAGAATTTATATATTCTGAAATTATAAAGACTTGCGCACTATTAAAAAACTACAGTATAGACTATTTATTCGCTTGATAGGCTATCATATATCGCCCGCTAGGCGGGTTTTCTTGAATTTCTTGTATTTACGGAATAATATTGATATAATATTTGCTAGATACTG
Organism: Butyricicoccus sp.; assembly: GCA_017886875.1. GTDB lineage: Bacteria > Bacillota > Clostridia > Oscillospirales > Butyricicoccaceae > Butyricicoccus_B. The sequence continues at coordinate 10,546 of JAGHIZ010000009.1, forward strand.
CTTAGGCAGTGTTTGAGTGCAGTAAAAAATAAAATAAAAAACAAAAGACCATTGTTACGCCCAATAACAACGGTCAGAAAGGAAGTGTTTATACAATGATAAACACAAATCATTCAACTGATATAAGTTTATCATATCAGAAAAAGCTAGTCAAGGTTATTATTGACGAAAAAGGATATCAAAATAAACCCAAAAATTATATGGGTGCTATTACTAAGCGTATGACAGATGCTAATAACGCTTGTGAAGTCGATTTAATTCAGCTTGCAAATTATATAACAACTGGTCATACATTCTCTATAAGCTATGCAGAGGGCGGTATGAGTGATAATAATTTTATATCGTCTGATTTAGTTGGTTTAGATTTTGACGGTGAATTAACTGTTAATGAGGTTCTGGACAAGCTAAAAGAATATCATATACCTGCTAATATTGTCTATTATACATACTCTCATGGAGAAAATGGCGAAAGATTTAGAATTATAACAGCTTTAACGGAAACAGTGACCAACAAGGACGAATACAAGCAGATTGTAAAGGGTTATCAATCTCTATTCGGTGATAGTACCGATAATGCAACTGTGGGAGCTGTACAGCGTTTTCTAGGCACTAATAAGGGTTTAGCAAGGGATATTGACCCGTACAGCACAGCAAGCAAGCAGACGTTTTTAGAGCTGTATAAAAAGAACTGTAAAACAGTTGAGTTTGTGCCTGTTCCAACAAGGAAAGTAAGCGTTAATATCAATAATTTTGACTTGCAAAAAGAAATAGATAACTATAATTTGTTAGACTATATAAAACAAAAATACCCAACAAGTGAATTAAAAGCGGGTAACGGTGGTTTATACTTAAATCCATGTCCGTTATGTAAACATAATGACCATTTACACATAACAGGTAATAAATTTCATAGCTTTGGAAATAAAAACTGTTTGGCTTTGGGCGGTGTTGGCATTGTTCAATGGCTTATGTATATTGAAAATATGACACCAGCTCAAGCAATAGCAAAGTTTAAGTATGATATACTAGGCATTGACGAAAAACAAGACAAGCGGGCGTATGCTCAAGCTATGGCACAAAATGAAACAGAACAAAGTCGCTCATCAGCAGAACAGGAAAGACCGCCATTTATTGAGCCAGTATATAAAAACGGTGAAATGATGGGCGAAAAAGTTATCCCGCCTTTACTTGCTCAACACATAAGAGATAATTTGCATTATTTCTTTGTTAAAGATGATGCTTTAAGTGATATACAACGTTATGTTTATAAAAATGGCTGTTATCGTAGAGTTACAGATGATGAATTTAAAGGCTATATCAAGAATTATATTGTAAATTACAACCCTAAGTTGCTAAAAATGAAAGATATACAAGAAGTTTTCTTTAATCTTTCTACTGATTTAGTCTTTATGCAAAGTGATTTACTAGATGCTGATGAAAATATTATAAATTTCACTAATGGCATACTAGAACTTGATACAATGACCTTAAAGCCGCATAGTCCAGATATAAAAAGCACTATACAGCTACCTTGTGAATGGTCATTTGATGATATAGAAACCCCTGTTTATGATAGCTTTATCGCAACATTAACCGATAATGATAAGACTGTACAACACTTTTTAGAGCAGTTTGCAGGTGTTGCAATGTCTAATGTATATGGCTATCGTATGAAAAAAGCTCTTATTATGGTCGGTGCTGGTGACTGTGGTAAAAGCCAATACAAACAATTAGTTGAAAAGATAGTAGGTAATCAAAACTATTGTAGTATTGATTTAGAGGGACTTGAAAAGCGTTTCGGCACAGCAAACCTACATAGAAAACGTCTAGCGGGTTCTTCAGATATGGGATTTATGAAAATAAATGAGCTAAAAATATTTAAACAAGCTACGGGCGGTGATGCTTTATTTGGTGAACACAAGGGCAGAAATGGCTTTAGCTTTAAATATAAAGGTGTGTTGTGGTTCTGTGCAAACCAAAAACCACACTTTGGCGGTGATAAAGGTGACCATGTCTATAATAGAATGGTATTTATAGATTGTAAAAACGTTATCCCGCTTGAAAAACAAGATAAAAAACTACTTGAAAAGTTATATGCTGAAAGAATAGGTATTATCAGAAAATGTGTATTAGCTTTAAAAACTGTTATTGATGCAGGTTATGAATATGCAGTTCCAGAAAGTGCAAAAGAAAGCCTAAATGTATTTAAAAAGGAAAATGACAGCGTTCTGATGTTTATTGATGAATGTGTAGTTAAACGACCAATAGAGGGTTTTGTAGATAACTGCACTACTAAAATTATGTATGAAGTCTATAAAGAATGGTGCAAAGATAACAGGTTGTTTGCTGAGGGTAAAGGAATATTCAGAAATTCATTTATAACTCATTTTGGTTATGAAAATGCAAAAGATGCAATTTATAGGACTAAGAAAAACATTTATTTTAAGGACTATACACTGTCATTAGATATAAAAGATGAATATCATCAAATATACGGTTATGATACAATGCCTGAACAAATGAATTAAACAACAAAAAGAGGGTTTTTCCCTCTTTTTTTTATGCTGAAATTGGTGTAAAAATTGGTGTAAAAATTGGTGTAAAAATTAAAACTTAAAATAGAACTTTTTTTATTTATAAAGATATATTTTTTGGTGTTTTATAAGATATTACTAACTTATAATTATAAAGGTGTAAAAATGTAAAAAAAAAATAACTTTTAATATAGAAAAAAAAGAGAGAAAAAATATATATATTTATTTATATAAGAGAGAAGTTAAAAAAAAATTACATTCTTACACCTTTTAGAATATTCTGGAAAATAGCATATAACATTTAAACTATATATAACTAATTTGAGATAATAAAACCCGCTAGAATAGACTTTAAAGAATGAAAGCATAATATTTAGGTTTATGAGATATACTTGATTTAGCTATATGCTTATGTTAAAATAG